>WTAL01000117.1 GCA_013139635.1 Paracoccaceae bacterium | reverse complement strand
AAGGATATGGGCAGTACGATAAGGGCGATATCAGGGCGCACGGCGATCAGCAAAAAGGCGGCGTCGCCCATGGTGGCGGTTAGGGCGGCAACCACCGCGCCAAAACTCACGTTGCCAGAGGTATAGGCGGCCACAACCACCACCGCACCACCACAGCCGGGGGTGCTGCCCAGCAATGCCGAAATCGGAATTTGCCAGCCTTTTGCATTGCGCAAGGCCGCGCCAAGTTCAAAGTTGAAAAGCCGTTCTACGCCGTAAAACAACAGTAATGTGGTGGCCACAAAGGCGGCAACTTGCGTGTAGGCATCTACCATCAGCCCACGGGTCATTTCCCCCAACGCGCCCGGCCAAAGGGCCAGCGCGAGAAATACAAGCACCACGGGCAGACGCCTGTTCCGAAACGGGCCGAATTTACCGCGGGAGACTTGGGGGCTGATGGTGGCGGTGTTCATGGGGCTTCCTGCAAATGAGAATAGTTCTCATTTGCAGTACTTATTCGGGCTGGTAATTGCAAGCCATATGTTGGCACAGTAGAGATCACATTTAGCTGAGGGCGCTATTTTATGAACGATATGGACAAAAAAGCAAAAGTAGCGCGGCAGTTTATCGCGGCGATTCCGCATTCTCGTGCGTTGGAAATGCGGGTGGATACGGTGCATGCGGGGCGGGCGGAGCTGTCCTTACCCTATAATGAGCGCTTTGTGGGAGACCCTGAAAGCGGGGTGCTGCATGGCGGCGTAGTGACGGCGCTATTGGATACCGCGATGGGCACCGCCGTGGTGAGCCATCCTCAAAGCATGGGCGGCACGGCGACGATTGACTTGCGGATAGACTATATGCGCTCGGCGACCAAAGGGCAGCGCCTGCGGGCTGAGGCGGAATGCTACCGCGTAACGAGAAGCGTCGCGTTTGTGCGGGCCACGGCCTATGATGAAGGCGACGAGCCAGTGGCCGCAGCGGCTGGGGCCTTTACCGTAGAAGGGGTCAAGCCATGAAACAGCCAGAACCAGTGCAGGTGATTAAAAAGCGGCGCGACGCGGCGCTGGCAGACCTTGTGGGCGGGATTCCCTATATAGGCTTTCTGGGCGTAACCTTTGAGCGGCGGGGCGACGAGCTTACCGCGACCCTGCCTTACGGCGAGCACCTCGTGGGCAACCCGATACTGCCTGCCCTGCACGGCGGCGCCGTGGGGGCCTTTCTGGAAATTGCGGCACAGGTTGAACTGGGTTGGCAAACCTATTGGCCGCAGTTTGAAGCAGGGGCGACAGGGCCAAAGCTGATCCCGAAAACCATTGATTTCACGGTGGACTACCTGCGCTCTGGCCTGCCACGCGATGCTTATGCACGGGCGGTTGTGAACCGCTCAGGGCGCCGGTTTGCAAGCGTGCATGTGGAAGCATGGCAAGATAACCGCACCAAGCTGTTTGCGCAGGCCACGGGGCATTTTTTGATGCCGCAGATAGAGGTTTAAGCACAGCATAATGGCCTCGGTCCGCATCTAGCTTCGTTTTAGCCCCCACGGTGCCCTATGCAGCATAGCGTGTTCATCCGAGAGTAGACGTACGATAAAAACAACCAATGGCGGCTGTGCGGCCTAAGTTGACCTTGCCAAAGTCAAGAAATTAGGGGTAATTAACATCTCTTAGTCTCAGAAACCAAACTTAAAACTCACAGCCAATGTTCGTAAGATTTGTCCGCTCAAACATCATAGATGGAATGACCGCGAAGGAGGGTTTCTTTTGCGCGGCTTATGAGCTGCTCGACGACAAGGAACTTGATCAGTACACATCAGAACGACTTGAGAATCTCCTGTCATGGTTCCGCCAAAAACCTCGCCACCCCGGATAGGTTCAACAAATCAAAGTCAAAGGGTGCATGGCGACGTGATTCAAGGGGTATTAGCTGGTTCAAACCGGAGGCAAAGGAAGTTCTAGCAAAATCATTCGAACTCATCTCTCTGCTCAAAGAATGTGGCTATAATATCGAAATACTCCGTTCTGACCGTGTTGGGTACATCGTATTCGAAGACTCCAATCAAGTCGTAGCAGAGCCATTTTCTGACACTCCCACTTAACTCTAAGCGGTTCGATCATTAGGTGCTGTTTCAAAATAGCAAAATGGGCTCATACCGGCCATCTGATGATTTTAATCGGATGACCCTTTTCGGGTTTCCCCCCCAAAGGAAAACTATACCGCACACCGCACTTGGCAATCCATTCAAACCCACCTACCGTCGCCAATCCGAAATCTGCATTTAGGAGGCCACGGTGGCCAGTGTTGAGGTAACCCATAAGCGTGTGCTGACCATCGCGCTGCCGATTGTGCTTTCCAATGCAACGGTACCTATTTTGGGCGCGGTCGATACCGGCGTGATCGGCCAGCTTGGGCTGGCGGCTCCTATTGGGGCGGTGGGCATCGGGGCGGTGATACTCTCGGCGCTTTATTGGCTGTTTGGCTTTTTGCGCATGGGCACTTCGGGGCTGGTGGCGCAGGCACGGGGGGCGGGTAAACCCGGTGAGGTGAGCGCCTTGCTGATGCGCGGGCTGATGATTGGCGGGCTGGCGGGGCTGGGGGTTTTTGCGCTGCAAATCCCGCTGTTTTGGGCGGGGTTCTGGATGTCTCCGGCCTCGGCCGAGGTGGAGACATTGGCGCAGACCTATATGGGCATTCGGGTGTGGGGCGCACCGGCGGCTATTTCGATTTATGCGCTTTCGGGCTGGCTGATTGGCATGGAGAAAACCAAGGCGGTTTTTGTGCTGCAAATCTGGATGAACGGCGTGAATATTGCGCTTGATCTGTGGTTTGTGCTCGGGCTGGGCTATGGGGTGGAAGGCGTCGCCGTGGCGACGCTGATTGCTGAATGGAGCGGAGTTTTTCTGGCACTTTACCTATGTCGGGAAGCCTTTCAGGGCGATAAGTGGCGGCAATGGGCGCGGATATTTGACAGAGTAAAACTGCGCCATATGGCCATGGTGAATAGCGATATCATGATCCGTTCTATCCTGCTGATGGGCAGCTTTATGACCTTCCTATTCCTCGGGGCGGGGCTAGGAGACATCACGTTGGCGGCCAACCAGATCATGCTGCAATTTGTAGAAATTACCGCCTATGCGCTGGATGGCTTTGCCATATCAGCCGAGGCGCTGGTGGGCGGGGCGCTGGGGGCGCGCAACCGGCCGGCTTTGCGCCGCGCCGTGCTGCTTTCAAGTTACTGGGCGCTGGTGGGGGCTGTGCTGCTCACCCTGTTTTTTGCGCTGCTTGGCCCGTGGCTGATCGCGATTATGACCACCGCTGAGCCGGTGCGGGTAGAGGCGCTCCGCTACCTTTGGTGGATGGTCGCCTTCCCGCTAATTGGCCTGCCAAGCTGGATGTTTGACGGCATTTTTATTGGCGCCACCCGCACCCGCGAAATGCGGCTTGCCATGCTGCAATCCACCATTGCTTACGCTGTGTTTTTAGCTGTGCTGCTGCCCATGATGGGCAATCACGGGCTATGGTTGGCATTAATGTTGTTTGACGTGGTGCGGGCCGTTACCCTGTGGCGCTATTATCCGGCGCTGGAAGCAAGTGCCGAGGATAGCCGGCAGTCCTAGGCCTCGCGCTGCCCTCGGGGAGCAAAGGCGGGGCAATGCCCCTGTTTGCCCCCCTCGGTCAGCGCGCTTCGCCCTAGGGGCTCAGGGGCGTCTATTCAAATAGTTTCAGCACATCCTCGGGCGGGCGGCCAAGGGCGGCTTGCGTATTGTTGCGCACAACTGGGCGCTCGATAATGGCGGGGTGCTCGGCCATGGCTTTGATCAGGGTGTCATCATCTGCGCTGGTTAGACCAAGGGTTTTGAACGCTTCATCGTTTTGCCGGATCAGCTCGATTGGCGCTTTGCCTAGCGCTTCTAGCACAGCGCGAATATCGGCCTCGCTCGGGGCGTTGTCTTTGTAGAGGATGATTTCGGGCTCGACGCCGTTTGCTTTCAATAGCTCAAGCGTTTGGCGGGATTTTGAGCAGCGCGGGTTGTGCCATATTTGCGGTTTCATAGGTAAGCTTCCTTATCAGTGCCAACCGCGTCTGCGATATTGGCGATGCCGTTTTTGGCCATTAGGGCGTCTAGCCCGTGGGCGAGGTCAGCCGCGAGGCCTATGCCCTTATACACCAGCGCTGTATAAAGCTGAACCGCGCTCGCGCCTGCCAGAATTTTGGCAAAAGCCTGCTCGGGGGTGCTAACACCGCCAACGCCAACCAATGGCAGAGCCCCCTCGGAAAGCTGCGAAAGCCGCGCCAACACGCGGGTGGAGCGCTCAAACAGCGGTTGGCCGGAAAGGCCGCCTGCCTCTGCGGCATGGGCGCTGTGCAGGCCTTCGCGATTCAGGGTGGTGTTGGTGGCGATAATACCGGAAATACCGGTTTCCAGCGCAACTTCCACAATTTCCCCGAGGGCGATATCATCTAAATCCGGCGCGATTTTCAGGAAAACCGGAAGCGGAGTGGCGAGGCGAGCGCGGGCATCCATGACGCCGGTCAGCAACGCCTTGAGGGCGGCTTTGCCTTGCAGGTCTCGTAAGCGCTCGGTGTTGGGGGACGAAACATTGACGGTGGCAAAATCCACATGTGGGCCAGCGCAGGAAAGCACGCGGGCAAAGTCCTCAGCGCGGTTTTCGCTGTCTTTATTGGCCCCTAAATTGATGCCGACAATGCCACTACGTGGGCGCGAAAGGCGGGCGCTGATGGCCTCCATGCCTTCATTATTAAAGCCAAAACGGTTGATCGCGGCGGCGTCTGGCGTAAGGCGAAAAAGCCGGGGCTTTGGGTTGCCCGGTTGCGGGCGCGGGGTGGCGGCCCCCACTTCGATAAAGCCAAAGCCAGCGTTTAAAAGCGGCCCTACGGCCACGGCGTTTTTATCAAAACCCGCGGCAAGGCCAATTGGGTTTGGCAAAGTTAGCCCCGCAAGTTTTGTGGCTAACCGTGGGGAGGAAACAGGCCCAGGGGCAGGGGCCAAGCCGAGGCGCAAAGCTTTAAGCGCCACGCTGTGCGCGGTTTCGGGCGAGAGCAGATGCAGGGCGGGCAATGCTAACTTTTGCAGGGCGGCTTTCATTGCATTTCGGGCGGAAATGTATGGCCCGCATCGGTGCAGGGCAGCGGCTTGGCCCACAAGACATCTTCTAGTTTAAGCGCGCGATAGAGATGCGGAAACAGAGCTCCGCCACGTGAGGGCTCCCATTTGAGCGGCTCACATTTTTCGGCGTCTACGGCAAGCAGCATTAGCCCCTCAACCCCTGCAAAATACTTCGCGGCGGTTTCTGAAGCCTGTGCTGCCGTTGAAAAGTGAATATAGCCATCAGCAAGATCGATGGGCGCGCCAAGGGTCTTACCCTCGGTCTCAAGTGCGCGCCATTCATCAGCGCGGAATATTTTATAAATAAGCATGTGCACCACATGCCGCGCCCCATGCGCTTCGTCAAGAGATAGCGGCGTTATCACTAAATATTGTGGCAGTTTTGCACAAAAACTGCGGTTTAAACCCTAGCCGCACAGCGTAAATATTAACGGAGTGATTACCCTTTTGCCCGATCTTTGCTCTGTAATGGCGGGAACCAAAGGGGTGCTCATGTCACTTTTTGTGCAAAATATGCTCGATATTTCTACGGGGCATCTTACGGAAGAAACCCGAAAGCGGATGGGCGAGGACTCGCGGAATTTTTTCGTGGGTAAACCGTGCTCACTGCCTTTTGCGGTAAAAGGCAGCAGCTATGGCTGGTTTATTGATGTGCGCGATGAGGATGAGCGCGCGGTGTCCGGCGCGCCGTATCCTTTCGATATCATTGATTGCTATGAGTTGGCCCTGCGGCTTGGCTGTTCATATATCCTGTTTGATCGTGATGCAGAGCGGCATGCCAGCCTCAACTGGTATGGCGACCGCTCTCAATTGGCCTATGAGGAGGAAGGCATTGCCAAAAATGTTGCAGAGTTTGAGGAGCCGCCCCTTACCATCAACCATTTTAAGGCGATGTTTGACCAGCGATGAGGGCTGGGTGATTCGGGCTGGCGCTCAAAACTATTAAAAAAGTGTAAATTCGCATTTTGTGGGGAAGCAGATTTAGCCGATTATCGCTATGGTTGGGTTTGACGGGAGGTATTCGCTGCGATTATCGAAATATTTTTGTCTGCGATATCAATTTCTTGCTACCCAAATCTGAAAACCAAATGCTAATTGCTCAAAAAACAACTCAATCCCTAAATATTCCACCTTTTTTTAACATAATGTAGTATAAGTAAGTTGTGCATGCAGGGTGTTGTAGTCAGTGCCGCCGTGTTCCCAGTTTTGCTCTGCATGCACACTTTTCACCACATACTCCACTTATGGTTGTGATTTCTCGTATTTACCAACATCTATTTTTTAGATTTCGTGAAATTTCACGAAATCGCCATAATTCGACATAGTCTTGTCTAAAATACGTGGCAAATACGTAGTGTGCATGAGGCTTTTTGTGAGTGCCGCCGTTTGAATAGTACGCCTCATGCACACTGTTTCTCGGTCTATTTCATTGCTTGCGCGATGAGCACTCC
>WTAL01000015.1 GCA_013139635.1 Paracoccaceae bacterium | reverse complement strand
TTCGTGAAAAACCCTGCCAATGCCGTGTCCGCAATACTCGCGCACCACTGAAAATCGGTTTTTCTCAACATTCTTCTGGATAGCTTCGCCGATGTCGCCAAGACGCTTGCCTGGCGCCAGTTGCTCGATGCCAAGCCACATGCTCTCGTAGGCAATGTTCGCCAGTCTTTCCGCCTGGATGTTCGGCTTGCCGACGAAGAACATGCGCGACGTATCACCGTGAAAGCCGTCCTTGATGACCGTGATGTCAATATTCAATGCATCGCCGGATTTGAGCGTCCGGTCACCGGGAATGCCGTGGCAAACCACATGGTTAAGGGACGTACAGATAGATTTCGGAAAGCCCCTGTAATTCAACGGTGCCGGAATCGCAGCCTGCGTTTCGGTGATGTACTTATGGCGCCGGTAGAGATGCGGGTGAAAGACACCACCATCAACCTTTATCCGAATGCTGAAATTAACGTGGAATATGCATGGCCGCGCCCTGATGATGATATCAACCTGATCACCGCCATGCGCGGTGGCTCTGAGGCCACTATTATTGGCACCTCGGCCCGTGGCACTATTACCACTGATGTCTTTTCGCTGATCGGCTTCACCGCCGCTTATGAAAAGGCGCAGGAGATGTGCCAGTAGGCCTCTGGCAAAACCAGTAATAAACCGTTAGACTACCAGCGCTCTCTGCCCCCGCAGAGGGCGCTTTGATTTTGAGGACACCCCATGACCGCGCTCACCCCAGACACCCGTGTTATGCCCCGTATTGAGGCCCCCGCTGCGCTGCAATCCTTGATCGGGCTTGGGCGTGATGATATGCGCACGGCGCTGATAACCATGGGCACGCCGGAGCGGCAGGCCAAAATGCGGGTGGCCCAGCTTTGGAGCTGGATCTACCATAAAGGCGTGCAGGATTTTGAGGCGATGACGAATTTGGCGAAGGGGTTTCGGGAGGATATGGCGGCGAGTTTTACCGTGGAGCGCCCCGAGATTGTGGAGCTTCAGGTGAGCCAAGATGGCACGCGCAAATACCTGCTGCGGATTGCAGGCGGGCATGAGGTGGAAGCGGTTTATATCCCTGATGAAAACCGTGGCACGCTGTGTATTTCTTCGCAGGTTGGCTGCACGCTGAGCTGCACCTTTTGCCATACCGGCACGCAGAAACTGGTGCGTAATCTGACCGCAGGCGAGATTGTAGCGCAGGTGATGGTGGCGCGGGATGACCTTGATGATTGGCCCGAAGATAGCGGCCCGCGCGAGGGCCGCAGGCGCATTACCAATGTGGTGCTAATGGGCATGGGCGAGCCGCTTTACAATTTTGAGAATGTGCGCGATGCGATGAATATCGTGATGGATAACGAGGGTATTTCGCTCTCTCGCCGCCGGATTACGCTGAGCACCTCGGGCGTGGTGCCAGAGATTGTGCGGGCGGGTGCCGAAATTGGCTGCCTACTGGCGATTAGCTTTCACGCCACCACGGACGATGTGCGTGATGTGCTGGTACCGATCAACAAAAAATGGAAAATTGAGACCCTGCTGGAGACGCTAAAAGCCTATCCACGCCTTAGTAATTCAGAGCGGATCACCTTTGAATATGTGATGCTGAAGGGCGTGAATGATAGTGATGAGGACGCGCGACGGCTGGTGCGGCTGATTTCGGGGATACCCGCCAAAATCAACCTCATTCCGTTTAACCCGTGGCCGGGCAGCCCTTATGAGCGCTCTAGCTGGGGCCGCATCGAGGCCTTTGCCGAGATTGTGAATGAGGCGGGCTATGCCAGCCCTGTACGCACACCGCGCGGCGAGGATATTATGGCGGCCTGTGGGCAGCTTAAATCGGCGTCTGAGAAGATCAGGAAAAGTGCTTTGAAAAAGGCCAAGGTATGAAGCTGTTTCGGCACGGGGAACCGGGGTTTGAAAAGGTGGGCGTGGTGGCTGGCGAGGGCAGCTTTCGGGATGCCAGCAGCTTGGTGGATGATATAACACCTGCCAGTTTTGCCGCCTTGAAAGACGTAAAAACCCATGTGCTACCGTTTGTGAGCACCGATACGCGCATTGGCGCGTGCCTTGCGGATGTGCCGAATTTCTATTGCATCGGGCTGAATTACAGGGCGCACGCGGTTGAATCCGGCATGGCTATTCCGGAGTCTCCGATCATTTTTTCTAAGGCAACTTCTTGCTTGGCGGGGCCAAATGATGTGCTGACGCTGCCGTCAGCGGGGCTTAAAGCCGATTGGGAAGTGGAGCTTGGCGTGGTGATAGCGCGCGATACTTACAGGGTAAGTATCGACGAAGCGCTGGCGTATGTTGCGGGCTATTGCCTTGTGAATGACCTTTCTGAGCGCGCCGCACAGCTTGAGGGCGGCGGGCAGTGGATCAGAGGAAAATCTCTCCCTGGCTTTGGCCCGATTGGGCCTTATTTTGTGAGTGCCGATGAGGTGCCGGACCCGCAATCGCTGCGGCTTTGGCTGTCGCTGAATGGCGAAATGATGCAGGATAGCACGACGGCGGATATGATTTTTAGCGTGGCTGAAATTATTTCGGATATGTCGCAATATATGCGGCTTCGCGCGGGCGATTTGATTGCAACTGGTACGCCGAGCGGCGTGGGCATGGGGCAAAAACCACAGCGCTGGCTGCGTGATGGTGATGTTTTGGAGCTCGGCATAGACGGGCTTGGTACGCAAAAAATGGAGGTTTCCTGTGGCTGATACACTGGTAATTGGCGGCGGCCCTGCGGGGCT
>WTAL01000031.1 GCA_013139635.1 Paracoccaceae bacterium | reverse complement strand
ATACATCAATGGCTTTTATAATCCGCGTCGCAGACACTCAGCCCTAGGCTGGAAAAGCCCCTTGGCTTTCGAAAGGTTTGCCGCTTAAATGAGAACTTGGAGCGGCACTAAAGCGGGACAGGTCCATGTCATTTCGGGGATGGTTCAAGCCGCCTGTCTGACTCACGATATCGGCAACCCTCCATTCGGCCATTCAGGTGAAGCCGCCATTGGGGATTGGTTCAGGGAGAAATTCACCGTTCAAAAGGGTATATTTGGCGGCATGGATGAAAAAAAAGCGTCATGAATTCGTTGCATTTGAAGGGAATGCGCAAGGCTTTAGAATCTTAACAAAGCTAGAGATGTATAGAAACGAGGGTGGCATGCGACTATCGCATGGCGTCTTAGGTGCCTTCACAAAATACCCCGTTACCTCTTACGTTCAAACGACAGCCAATAGCGCCTATTGTGGCTTGAAAAAATTTGGCATTTTCGAATCAGAAATGGACATATTTGAATCGACTGCAGAAAAGTTGGGGTTGCCGAAAGAAACCAGTGCAAATGGCAATTGGTGGAGGCGTCATCCACTGGTATTCCTAGTCGAGGCCGCCGACGATATTTGCTATAACATACTGGACATAGAAGATGCTTATACCTCTGGAGACCTAAGCTTCAACACAGTAAAGGAGAAGCTAAGCCCTTTAGCTGGTGCCAGTAATCAAGCTAGAAAAGATCAAACCAATGAAGAATGCATAGCAGAAATGAGAGCGAGAGGGATTGGCGCAGCAATCGGGGCATGCGTTGACGCATTTAAGGATAACTATTCGGCAATCATGGACGGAACATTTAGTTCGTCACTCATAGAGGTGTCTAACAAGTCTAGTGAGTTCAATGAAATTAAAGCCCTCGCGAAGCGTCGGATTTTCACAGCAGTCAGGAAAACCGAATTGGAGGTTTTTGGGCGAAACACCATCCACAGAGTTCTTAATGGAGACGCGCCGGTCTTTGATGAATTGCACGATAAAAACTGGGACTCAGAAAAGCTACCAATTATAATTCTCAGCTCGTTCGGGCATTAAGACTTGATCTACGTGATGTGAATGACAGCTACTCAGCACTACATGCTTTGTCAGATTTTGTATCGGGCATGACCGACAGATATTCTGTTAGCACAGCCAAAATAATCTCTGGTAGTGGGTAAGTACGTCGAACAGGCGGGCCTTCCGAAATTATATCGGGGTGTCATATTGTGACTATGAACGCCACAATATCACAATAACCCAAGCGATACTTTTGCGGTCTTTGTGAAATAAATTTGTGATACCAGCGGTTCAATACCCCCTTACCCATTGATATTTCTATGCGTAAACTCCAAGGTTGCCCACCACTGCAAATTTAATCTCCGCTAATTTTACTCAATGAACTGCTCAGCCTTGCCAGCGCCTGAAAAGACGTGTTCAATACTGGCGCACGCCTCGCAATCTAAGGACCGTCATGCCTCAGCTTCTTCTCGGCCAAACCCTCAGCTTCACCGGTAATCCCTGGCTGTTGCCCCCCAATGAAGCCGTGCAGCACATTCGCCAAGGGGCCGTGCTGCTTGAGGCCGGAAACATCATTGAAGTTGGTGAGGCCGAAACCCTCAAAGCCGCTCACCCTGAGGCCACGGTCACTGACCACGGGCAAAGCCTGCTCATGGCCGGCTTTGTCGATAGCCACGCGCATTTCTCCCAAACCGCGATCATCGCCAGCTGGGGCAAGCGGCTGATCGACTGGCTTAACACCTATACCTTCCCCGAGGAATCTCGCTTTAGCGATGCGGCCTATGCTGCACAGGTCGCCAACACCTATCTGGACCTCAACCTGAGCAACGGCATTACCACCGCCTGCGCCTATTGCACCATTCACCCTGAAAGTGTGGATGCCTATTTTGAGGCGGCGCAGGCGCGCGGCCTACGGATGCTTGGCGGCAAAGTGATGATGGACCGTAACGCGCCGGAGAACCTGCGCGACACCGCGCAATCCGGCTATGATGATAGCAAAGCCTTGCTGCAAAAATGGCACGGAAAAGCCCGCCTTTCCTACACCATCACCCCCCGCTTTGCCCCCACATCCACCCCCGCGCAGCTAGAGGCCACCGGCGCCCTTTGGGCCGAGCACCCAGATTGCCTAATGCAAACCCACCTGAGCGAGCAACACGAAGAGCTGGCGTGGGTGCAGGATCTTTTCCCTGAGCACCAAGACTATCTCGCCGTTTATGAGCACTTCGGCCTGCTCGGCCCCGGCGCCATTATGGGCCACTCGATTTACCTGAGCGACCGCGAGTGGGATGCCATCCGCGACGCGGGTGCTTCCATCGCCCATTGCCCCACCTCCAACGCCTTCATCGGCTCTGGCCTGTTTCATGCCACGCGCGCGCATGCCGCTGGCATTCGCACCGGCCTCGCCACCGATGTCGGCGGCGGCTCCAGCTTTTCCATGCTGCGCACCATGGCCTCGGCCTATGAAATCGGCCAGCTGCGCGGTGATGCCCTGCACCCCGCGCAGCTGCTCTACATGGCCACGGTCGGCAGCGCCGAGGCCCTGCATATCGGCGGTAAAGTCGGCAACCTTGAAGTGGGCAAAGAGGCCGATATCATCGTGATAAACCTCGCCTCAACCCCAGTCATTGCCCAGCGCACCGCACGGGCAGATACCCTGTGGGAAGCCATTTTCCCCACAATAATGCTCGGCGATGACCGCGCGATTGAAGCTGTGTATATTGCCGGAAAACGGTACTAAACCAGCCTAAACGGCACTATATTTAGTGTTTAACACAAATTCCTTGCAATATCTGCCCATTTTCTTCAAACTCCCCGCGTGCGCCAACTAGAGCGCAAATAAACAACGAGGGACAAAATGTCAGACGCAACCGAAGGTCGATTTACCGATCCAAATGTAATGCCACCGCTTTATAAAGCGGTGCCGCTGGGCCTACAGCACGTATTGGCGATGTTCGCCTCCAACGTCACGCCCGCCATCATCATCGCTGGGGCCGCTGGCTTTGGCTTTGGCTCCGATCAAGGCGCGCTCGGCTTCCCCGATATGCGCTACATGATCCAAATGTCGATGCTGTTTGCCGGCATTGCCACCCTATTCCAAACCATCGGCATGGGGCCAATGGGCGCGCGCTTGCCCATCGTGCAGGGCACCAGCTTTGCCTTTTTGCCAGTGATGATCCCCGCCGTTGCGGGCGCTGGCACGGCTGGCATGGCTGGCCTGATGACAGGCATTGTCATTGGTGGTGTGTTCCACTTTATGCTCGGCACGGTCATTGGCAAAATCCGTTTTGCCCTGCCGCCGCTGGTTACCGGCCTAATCGTGCTAATGATCGGGCTTTCGCTTATCGAGGTTGGCGTCCAGTATGCCGCTGGCGGCGTGCCTGCTTATGGCAAGCTCTTGGGTGCCATGGCCGAAGCCAAAGCCACCGGCGTAGCCGCTGATCTTTCAACCCTGAAATTTGGCTCGCTCGCCATGTGGACCCCGGCCCTTGTGGTGATCATCGTCACCCTGCTCATCAAGTTCTTCATGCGTGGCTTCATGGCGATTGCCGCCGTGCTTGTTGGCCTCGTTGCTGGCTATATCGTGGCCTATTTCATGGGCCAAGTCAGCTTTGGATCGTTTGAAAAGGCCATGGCCGCCGATAGCTTCATCCAGCTGCCAAACCCCTTCAGGTGGGGCTTTGAGCTCAACTGGGCGATTATCATCGGCATGTGCCTGATGGCCGTTGTTTCCGCGATTGAAACCGTTGGCGATGTTTCTGGCATCACCAAAGGCGGCGCAGGGCGTGAGGCCACAGACGCCGAAATCACCGGCGCTACCTATGCGGACGGCGCGGGCACAGCCCTTGCCGGTATCTTTGGCGGCCTGCCAAATACCTCGTTCAGCCAAAACGTGGGCCTTGTGTCCATGACCGGCGTTATGAGCCGCCACGTGGTAACCATCGGCGCGCTGTTCCTGATCGCCGCTGGCCTTATCCCCGCCGTGGGGGCCGCCATTAACACCGTGCCGATCAACGTGCTCGGCGGCGGTGTGATCATCATGTTTGGTATGGTCGCGGCTGCTGGCCTCTCCATGCTGTCAGATGTTAACTGGAACCGCCGCAATATGGTGATCTTTGCCACTGCGCTGTCGGTAGGCTTGGGCCTCAAAATGGTGCCAGAGGCACTGGTTCACATGGATAAAACCGTGCAAATCCTGCTTACATCAGGCCTGCTGCCCGCGGCCATCATCGCGATCTTCTTAAATCTGGTGCTGCCAGAGGAAGACCCAGAAGCAAGGTAGCCTCAAGGCTGCTAAAATTAAGGGCGGTGCTGCGAGGCACCGCCCTTTTTTATGGCAATCATACAATTGTGTTGCTGTTCACCCCTGCAAGCGCAGCGCGGTAACGAGGTGGCCCGCAGGGTGGTCGCCGAGGCACCGCGATCTAGGCCAGCCCTGCCGCCAAAGCCCGCGCTTGCTCAGCAATCACTGGCATATCTAGCCGCGAAATCTGCCCTTCGCGCACCACCGCGCGGCCTTCCACATAAAGGTCTCGCACCCGTTGCGGCCCGCATAAAACCAGCGCAGCCACAGAGTCCCACGCGCCCGCATTGGCCAGCGTGCGCACATCCCAAACCGCAAAATCAGCCCGTTTACCAATCTCAAGCGATCCACAATCAGGCCGCCCCAGCACTTGCGCGCCCCCAAGCGTCGCCACCTCCAGCGCTTCCCGCGCTGAAAAAGCATCCGCCCCGTTTTGCACCCGCTGCAACAGCATCATCTGCCGCGCCTCGGAAATAATATCCCCCACGTCATTACTCGCAGAGCCATCCACCCCGAGGCCAACCTTAACCCCCGCATCCCGCATCGCCCGCACCGGCGCAATGCCCGAGCCAAGCCGGCAATTCGAGCAAGGGCAGTGCGCCACGCCCGTTCCGGTGGCGGCAAAAAGGTCAATCTCGTTCACGTCCAGCTTCACACAATGCGCGTGCCACACGTCTTCCCCAACCCAGCCAAGCTCCTGCGCATATTCCCCGGGGCGGCAACCGAACTTCTCCAAAGAATACGCAATATCCTCATCATTCTCCGCCAAATGCGTATGCAGCATTACACCCTTATCTCGCGCCAAAAGCGCTGAGTCCCGCATCAACTCGCGGCTCACGGAAAAAGGCGAGCACGGCGCTAGCCCAATGCGCAGCATCGAGCCCTCCGCCGCATCATGCCACTTATCAACCAGCCGAATGCTGTCTTCCAGAATGTCCGCTTCCCGCTCCACCAAACTATCCGGTGGCAGCCCCCCGTCACTTTCCCCGATGCTCATAGAGCCACGGGTCGGATGAAACCGCATTCCAAGGCTTTGCGCCGCCTCAATCGTATCTTCCAGCTGCACCCCATTTGGATACAAATACAGATGGTCAGACGACATCGTGCAACCCGAAAGTGCCAGCTCTGCCAGCCCCACTTGTGCCGAGATCTTCATATGTTCAGGCCGCATTTTCGCCCAAATCGGATACAGCGTTTGCAGCCAGCCAAACAACAGCGCATCTTGCCCACCGGGCACCACGCGCGTTAGGCTCTGGTAAAGATGATGGTGGGTGTTCACGAGGCCGGGCGTAACCACACAGCCCGTAGCATCAAGGATTTCATCCGCTGGCATCTCCGGCCCAACAGAGGTAATCACGCCGTCCTCAACCAACAAACAGCCGCCCTTCAGCTCTCGCCGGTCCCCATCCATGGTCACCAGCACATCGGCGTTTTTAACGAGCAACTTCATTCGCTTGGCGCGCCAGCTCGCAACCATGAGCCCATAATCTTACGCTCCTCATCCGTCATCTCGGTGGTATTGCCCAGCGGCATGGTGGTTGAAAGCACCGCCTGCGCCACCATTTTGCTGGCATGCGCCCGAATTTGGTCAAGGTTATCAAACTTCACCCCCGCCGGCGCCTCATCAAACATATCACTGCTGGGGCTAGCCGAATGGCAAGCCACGCAATGCACATTCACAATCTCCATCGCGACCAGCGGGTCAAAATCCACCTTTTTCTGATCTGGCCGCCACATAGAAAACACCACCAGCCCCACAGACATAACCGCCACCAGCGGCCACTGCCATTGCACCGCAAAGCCATGCTCGCCAGCCTCATGCCGGTTATAAAATATCCGCACCGCCGCGCCGATCACCAGCACCATGGCCACCATCACCCACGCATAAGGGTGGGAGTAGGTCATCGGATAATGGTTCGAAATCATCATCAGAATGACAGGCAGCGTCAGGTAGTTGTTATGGGTCGAGCGCAGTTTCGCGATCACCCCAAACTCACCCTTCGGCTCACGCCCCGCAATCAGGTCCGCCACCAAAATCTTGGTGTTTGGAATGATCACAAAAAACACATTCCCCGTCATCATCGTAGCAATAATCGCCCCCGTATGCAGCCACGCCGCCCGCGCCGAAAACACCTGCTGAAAGCCCCAGCTTGCCGCCACAATCGCCACAAACAGCACCGCCATCACCGCAACAGGCCACTTCCGCAGGAAGGATTTACACAGCCGGTCATAAAAAATCCACGATAATGCCAGCACCGCCATAGAGGCCGCAATCGCCTGCCCCTCGTTCATATCGAGCACGTCGCGGTCTATCAGCAGCCCCGTCGCGCTCCAGTAATAGGTGGCAAACATCATGGTAAAACCGGTGAGCCACGTCATGTAGCTCTCCCACTTAAACCACTTCAGGGCGTCTGGCATTTCCTCCGGCGCCACTTGGTATTTTACAACGTGGTAAAACCCGCCACCATGCACCGACCAGCTATCGCCCTTGGCCCCATCAGGCAGGCCGCCGCGATTTTTAAGCGAGCTATCAAGCCACATAAAATAAAACGAGGAGCCGATCCAGCCGATCGCAGAAATAATATGCGCCCAGCGCACAAATAGGCTGATCCATTCTTGCAAAATGGTTTCCATACCCGTCCCTTTCGATTTTTCTTGTTTCGGAGGAGCGTAACCTGCCAATATAGAAAGGAAAAGCAAAAAAGTGGAGCCGAGATGATTCATAACAAATATGCATATGTCGACAGATTTGGCGGGGTCTACGAGCATAGCCCTTGGGTTGCTGAACAGGCCTTTGACATGGGGCCGCCCGACCCCGCAGAACTACCTGCAATCATGCGCCAAATCGTTGAGGACGCGGGGAAAGATGCACAGCTCACATTGTTACGCGCCCATCCGGACCTTGCAGGAAAGCTCGCCAAAACCGGTGAATTGACCAATGAAAGTACCTCGGAGCAAGCCAGCGCGGGGCTAGACCAATGCACTGAAGAAGAGTTCACAGCGTTCACAACGCTGAACGAGCGCTACAAAACGAGCTTTGGCTTTCCGTATATTTTGGCGGTCAGAGGGCGGCACCGCACCGAGATTCTTGAGAATTTCAGGGCGCGTGTGGATAACACACCCGAGGTGGAATTTCGCGAGGCGCTCGACCAAGTGCACCAAATCGCGGCCCTGCGGTTCGAGGCGTTATTTATGGGGTAAATGTAGGGTGGGGTTTTACCCCACCACCCGTTATTTGGTGCCAAACATCCGGTCACCCGCGTCGCCAAGGCCGGGGAGGATATAGCCGATATCACTGAGTTGGCGATCAAGCGCCGCTGAGATGATAGGAACATCCGGGTGGGCTTCTTTCATGCGCGCAACGCCTTCAGGCGAGGCCAGCAGGCACATAAAGCGGATGTCTGTAGCGCCTGATTCTTTGAGCAAATCAATGGCCGCGACCGAGCTGTTGCCCGTGGCCAGCATTGGGTCTACCGCGATCACAACGCGCTCGCTCATTTCTTTTGGGACTTTGAAGTAGTATTGCACTGGCTGCAGGGTTTCTTCGTCGCGATACAGGCCAACAAAGCCAACGCGCGCCGACGGAATAAGCTCCAAAACGCCATCTAGCAACCCGTTACCAGCCCGCAAAATGGATATAAGCGCCAGTTTTTTACCTTTAAGAACAGGGGCTTCCATCTCTTCCAATGGGGTTTCCACGGTGGTGGTGGTCATTGGTAAATCACGGGTGACTTCATAGGCCAGCAGGTGGCTGATCTCGCGCAAAAGCTGCCGAAACACGGCGGTTGAGCAGGTTTTTTCACGCATTTTGGTGAGTTTATGCTGCACCAGCGGGTGGTCTACGAGGGTAAAGTGTTTCATTTCAGGCTCCGTTAAACTTGGCCATAAGTTTGCTCCGAGTCGCCTCGTCGCAAAAAGCGGCCTTCATGGCTGCTTGGTTTATCGCGTCAAAATCGCCCTGCGTCCAGCCCAGTTGCTCGGAAAGGTTACGATATTCTGCCGTCATGTCAGTGTGAAAGTAAGGCGGGTCGTCGGTGGAAACCGTGACCACCACGCCCGAATCCCGCAGCGCGGTGATAGAGTGGGCTTTTAAATCCGCGAAAATTCCCAGCGAAATGTTGGAGCCGGGGCAAACTTCCAGCACCACGCCTTCATCAGCGAGCCGTGCCGCCAGCGCTGGGTCTTCAACGCTGCGCACGCCGTGGCCGATGCGGCTAGGGCGCAGGGCATCGAGCGTTTCGGCAACCGAAACAGGCCCTTCGACCTCCCCCGCGTGGCTTGTGAGGCCCAGCCCCGCCTCGCGGGCCATATCAAAGGCATAGGCAAAATCAGCGGCGGCAAATTGGCTTTCGTCGCCCCCCATGCCAAAGCCCGTTAGCAGCCCGCCAGCGGTTTCGGCGCTCACTTTTGCGGTAATTTTGGCCTGCTCTGGGCCCATGTGGCGCACACAGGTGGAAATAAACCGCGCCTCAACGGGGCTGGCCTCTGCCGCCTCGGTCATTGCCGCGAGGTATTCTTTCCACGCAACCAAATCTCCGCCACCGCAGAAATCGGGGGCCAGAAAATGCTCGGTGTAAACCACACCGTGGCGCGCTTGCTCATCTAGCACTGCGCTCACGAGCCGCCCGAAATCCTCGGGGGTTTTCAGCACTTCGCAGGCGCGCTCATAGGTGGCGAGAAACTCGACAAATGTCGTCCAGACATAAGCGCCGTTTTCATCAAAAACGCCGTCCATATTCACGCGTTTTTCCTGCGCTAAGCGCCGGATAAACGCGGGCGGGGCCGCGCCCTCAAGATGCAAATGCAGTTCAGTTTTGGCGATCTCGCTGAAGTTCATAAAAAGCTCTTTCCATGTATGCCGGGGGCCAGCCCCAAATGTTTTGCTATGGTCTCGCCAACATCCGCAAAGCCAACCTGCCCGAGGTTGCCCCTACGCGAGGTGCCCGCGATCAGCACCGCCACCCGCTCCCGCGTATGCTCGGTGCCGGGCCATGTCGGGTCATTACCGTGGTCAGCTGAAATCATCAACAGGTCTCCGTCCCGCAGCCCCGTTAAAATTTCCGGTAGGCGTTTATCAAAGGCCTCAAGGTGGCGCGCATAGCCCGCTACGTCTCTGCGGTGGCCATAGAGGCTGTCAAATTCCACGTAATTCGCGAACACGAGGTCGCCATCCTGCGCAGTGTCCATCAACGCGACCGTATGGTCCACCAGCACCATATCATCTTTGCCCTTAAAGATTTCAGAAATCCCCTGATGCGCGAAAATATCACCGATTTTACCAACGGCCAGCGTGCGGCCACCAGCGGCCACTACGCGGTCACAGATCGTTGCCTCGGGAGGGGCAATCGCATAATCACGCCGGTTTGGCGTGCGTTTAAAGCTGCCGGGCTGGCCGAGGAAGGGCCTTGCAATCACGCGCCCCACCATCATCGGATGAAAAATCTCAGCCGCGATTTCACAAATCTCCAGCAGCCGTGCCAAGCCAAAGCTTTCCTCATGCGCCGCGATCTGAAACACGCTATCAGCCGAAGTATAGCAAATCGGCTTGCCGCTTTTCATGTGCTCTTCACCCAGCTCATCAAGAATGGCCGTGCCCGAGGCATGCTTGTCCCCCAGCACGCCCGAAAGCCCCGCGCGCTCAATGAATTCAGCCAGTTTATCCGGTGGAAAGCTCGGTTGGGTATCGGGGAAATA
>WTAL01000045.1 GCA_013139635.1 Paracoccaceae bacterium | reverse complement strand
GAGCCTGAGCCTGAGCCTGAGCCTGAGCCTGAGCCTGAGCCTGAGCCTGAGCCTGAGCCTGAGCCTGAGCCTGAGCCTGAGCCTGAGCCTGAGCCTGAGCCTGA
Organism: Paracoccaceae bacterium; assembly: GCA_013139635.1. Taxonomy (GTDB): domain Bacteria; phylum Pseudomonadota; class Alphaproteobacteria; order Rhodobacterales; family Rhodobacteraceae; genus UBA3077. The sequence goes on along the minus strand of WTAL01000045.1, from coordinate 2,666 downwards.
GCCTGAGCCTGTTGTACCGCATTGGAGCGAAGTGTCTGCCACTTTGGCCCCTGTTGCTGCTGCTATCAGGCAGCCAAAGCCGGCGATTGACGCTGAAGCAGGTGAGGCGGCCAAAGATATGGAAGATCTGATCCGCTCGCTTTCGGATAATGCCAAGGCAGCGGACGAGATGCCGAGCCCTGAAGCACAAGCCCCCGTGCAAGCGCCAGCCACTGGTGCCAGCGCAGTTGAGGAGGAAGAGGTTTTCCACCCTTGGGATGGCGACGTGGCCGCAGATGTGGTTGAGGAACCTTCGGCTGAAGCGGAAGAGGATGATGACTTTGACTGGGATGAGCCGCCTAATGCAGATGAACCGCTCACCTTTGACCCCGAGCCCGACACCGATGACCCATTGGTTGTTAAGCATATGGAAGCGCTTGAGCGCCAAAATAATGGGCGCATGGGCCTAGAACTCCCTGAGGCCTCCAACGTTATTCAGGCGGATATTCCGCAGGCGCCTTTGGCAACCATGGCCAGTGGCCAATCAAGACCAAAAGCGGCCGCGCCGAGAAAACCAACACCGGTGGATTCGCCCGAGGATGTGGAAGCGGCCATACGCGCGCAGCTAACCCAGATGAACACGCCCGCGGTTCGGCCAGAGGCCAAAAAACCGGCAGAAAAAACGGGGCTATTTGCAAAATTGGCGAAAACCAAGGCGGATGAACCCTCTATGCCCACACCAGCTGCGGCTCCAAAGACGGCTCCGCCTAAAGCAGCACCTTCCAACCCGCTGAAAGAAGCTTTGCTTGAAATTGAAAGCGGGCCGCTACCGGGTGCAAAACGGCGAAGAGGCTTTATGCTCGTCATAATCCTGTTTGTGCTGGCGCTTGTTACTTATGTGTTTAGCGGCGTGGTTGCAGAGGCGGTGCCAGCGTTGGAGCCGTTTATTAGCGGTTATATCGGCATGGTGGACGGGCTGCGTGCGGCCACGCAAAAGTTGCTGGGCGGATAAACGTAAGCAAAAGGGGGCGACACGCCCCCTCGCGTAAACACGCTCCCCCCTGTGGGGTGCGTGTTTTTGGTTTAGCGCCTAAATTGCGGTTTTCAGGCTTTCTTCAAGGTAGATCTCACGCAAGCGGCGGGCGATCTCGCCGACTTTGCCATCGCTGATCTTTTCGCCGTCAATCTCCACCACGGGCCATACGAAGGTCGAGGCCGAGGTCACAAACGCTTCTTTTGCGCCTTGGGCTTCTTCAATGGTGAAAGGCCGTTCTTCAATCTTGATTTGAGCTTCCGCCGCATAGCGCAGCACGGCGGCGCGCGTGATGCCCGCGAGGATTTCGTGGCCCAAGTTCCGCGTCACAATCGTGCCGTCTTGCGTGACAATGTAAGCGTTATTTGAGGTGCCCTCGGTTACAAAGCCATCTTCCACCAGCCAAGCATCATCACAGCCCGCGGCCTTAGCGGCCATTTTACCCATGGAGGGCGCGAGCAGTTGCACGGTTTTAATGTCGCGGCGGCCCCAGCGGATATCGGGAATTGAAATCACCTTCATGCCGGTTTTTGCCACTGGTGAATTGACCACGTTTTTGGCTTGCGTGAACAGCACGAGGCTTGGCTCTACATCTGGATACACAAAATCTCGGTCGGCAGTGCCACGGGTGACCTGCAAATAGATCATCCCCTCGGTGAGATTATTCCGTGCAATCATCTCGCGGTGAATTTCCAGCAGTTCATCAGTCGTGCAGGGGGCTTTCATATCAAGCTCCTGCATCGAGCGCTCTAGCCGCTCGGTGTGGCCGTCAAATGCAAGGATTTTACCGTCGATCACCGAGGTGACCTCATAGACGGCATCGGCCATCAGGAATCCGCGGTCAAACACCGAAATCTTGGCATCGGCCTCTGGCACATATTCGCCGTTTACGTATACAATTCTGCTCATGCTCATCCCCATAGTTCTGCGGTTGGCGGGTAAACCCCGCGCTCGTCATAGCGCAAAGGGGCGGTGCGGTCACGCGCCAAAAGCAGCGGGCCGTCAAGATCTACGATTTGCGCACCTTGGGCCAACAGCGTGGCGGGGGCCATGGCAAGCGAAGTGCCGACCATGCAGCCGATCATCAGGGCGTAGCCCTCGGCCAGCGCGACCTCTTTCAGGGCCAAGGCCTCTGTCAGGCCACCGGTTTTATCAAGCTTGATATTGGCCATATCATACTTGCCCTTAAGGCTGGGCAGGCTGGCGCGGTCATGGCAGCTTTCATCGGCGCACACGGGGAGGGGGCGGGCAATCTCGGCCAGCATATCGTCAGCGCCCGCAGGTAGGGGCTGCTCCACCACCTCAACGCCGAGGCGGATGAGGGCGGGGGCGAGCGCGGTATAAAGCTCGGGGGTCCAGCCTTCATTGGCGTCAACAATGATGCGGGTATCTGGCGCGCCTTTGCGCACGGCTTCAAGGCGGGCCATGTCGTCCTCGCCGCCAAGCTTGATTTTAAGCAGAGGGCGGGCCGCGTGTTTGGTGGCCTGTTGCTCCATTTTCGAAGGGGTATCCAGCGACAGGGTATAGGCGGTGAGCACGGGCGCGGGGGCGGGCAATCCGGCCAACTCCCACACACGTTTTCCGGCCTTCTTGGCCTCCCAATCCCACAGGGCGCAATCAACCGCGTTGCGGGCCGCTCCTGCGGGCAGGGCGG
>WTAL01000056.1 GCA_013139635.1 Paracoccaceae bacterium | reverse complement strand
GCCGCTGTAAACCGGTCATCACACTGATTCGACTCACCGGCGCTTTGGGTTTGGCCGAATCGAGAGCCACATCCACATAAGCGCGCTTCATATGCTCGGCCATGTCGGCAAAGCGCACGCCCTTCGCAAGGGCAAGGCGGGCCAAGGGCCGCAGAAGGTGAATTAGCGTAGATTTCATAAATGTATTTTTTGCACATCTTGACAACAAGTGAAAGCTCTTTTATATAAATGTGTAATTTGCACATTTAATGGAGAATACAATGAAACCCTTCATAATCCTCATCACCACAGCTTTACTCACCGCTTGTAGCGTCGACTACCAAAACACCTCGGGCGCAGCCTATCTTGCTGCGGGCGAAGTTAACGACCCCGAATTGAGGCGCGCCGCCGCCTACGAACCAAAACTGCACTTCCCCGCCCGAATAGGCGTGGTGAAACTGGTTTATAACCAGATCACAACCACGCCAAGCGCCGAGCGTGCGGTTTTTGCAGAAACCCTTTCGCGTGCCCCCGGGGAGATTGTTTTGCTAAGCGCACTGGAAGCGCGCATGTCAAACAACCGCAATCACTTTCGGTTCGATCAAGACCGGATCCGGCATCTCGCGGCCTCCCGCCATCTGGATTATGTTCTGATCATTTCTTATGACCCGAGCCAAAACACCGCCGAGGCCCTTTTTATGGATGTTCGCAGCGGTTACCCCTATGCCAGTGCCGAAACAGCGCCTCAAGGGCGCGGGCCGAGAAGTTTCTGGGGCGGGCGGCTGCACAACCAAAACCGCATCAACACAGCCACTTTGCGCTTGGCCCGCGCCCTAGCGCCAAAAATCGAAGCCATGCTTGAAGGCCTGATCGCGCGTGCGGGCTAGGGGAGGATTTAGTGAGCCTAAAGGATATCTTCCAGCGCGGCCAGCAGGGTCAAAACTTCGCTCGCCGTATTATAGTGGCACAGCGAAATGCGCACGCAACTTTCCAAGCCCAGTGGCACCAGAACATTGCCGGAATAGTGGTCTGCTTTGCGGATATGTGTGCGAATGCCACGGGCATTGAGGGCAGCAACCACTTCGCCCGTCTCGACCCCGTCAAAAGCCACCGAAACCAGCCCGCGGCGGGCGGAGTTTTGGATGCCGCCAATGATAAGCGCGCCGGGCATATCGGCCAACCCGTGCTGGGTGGCATTGCCGTGCAGCATCAACTCGGTGAGCGCCCATTCCTGCGCGGCCATGGCTTTGCCTGCGGCTTCGATTTGCCCACGAGGGGTTTTAGCGTTGGAGACCCTGCCCCCAAGCCATTCAAAATAGCGCACGACTTCAGAAAATGTGGCATAAGCCCCCGCATCCCGCGTGCCCATTTCCCAAGGAGCATCGGGCGCGCCGATCAGGCTATCATGCGGTAGGGCGGCAAGGCGGTCTGATATCCAAGCCAAGCCGTAGCCGTGACGGGAGAAAACCTTGTAGGGCGAGATCACATAGCCGTCGATGCCGTAAGCCTCGATATCCACCCCGCCATGGGCCGCATATTGGATGCCATCAACGATGATCAGGCAGTCGGGCGCGGTTTCACGGATGGCGGCAGCAATCGCCCCGACATCCATCGCCATTCCGGTGACCGGCGAGCCGTGCAGGATGGTGGCAACGCGGGTATCAGAGCGCACATGCGCGCGGTAAGCTTCAGGTGTAACGAGGCCGGTGGCATCCTCATGCGGCACGCTAATATAGCGTAGCCCCGCGATTTCGGCCCAGCGAATGGCGGCACTGCGCGAGGCGGGATGCTCGATGCTGCTGCCCAGCACGGTGCCGCCCTTTTCCACCCCAAGACAGGCGGTGCGGATGAGGCGGAACAACAGCTCAGTGCCGCTTTCCCCCATAAAAACCTCACCAGCAGAGGCGTTCAGGAAGCACCTGATATCCTTTTTTGCAGTTGCGATTGCAGCGCTCCCCCCCTTGGACGCCACATTTTCCCGCCCCTGATTATCAGGGATGGCTGCATATTCAGCCGAGGTCTCCACCACCGCAGTCAGCGTTAACGCGCCTCCGGCATTTTCAAAGAATACCCGTTTGCCCTGCTCAGGGCAGCTATCAACGAGCGCGAAGCGGCCGCGAATGTCCGCTAGCAATTCAGGAGTGGCAATTTGCATTCTGGGATCTTTCTTCAGGCGTTCACAGCCACTCTAAGCCAAGGGTAGCACTTGTAAACCCTCCGGTGGCGGCGCATCCACTGTCGCATGGCTTGGCAAGCTCTGGCTTGCGCCGCCCTCAGCCACCTGCGCCCCTTTCAACGATCACCAGACCACACGCCAACGTCTCAGCGCGGCGCGTGTGCTACACTGCCAAGCAGAGCTGTGCTCGCCGCGCCGCCACCGCGTCGCACACGCATTTTTGCCCTTGGCAAAAAGCCGCCCGCAGGGCGTATGCGGCGGTGCGGCAATCACTTACTGGCTTTTGCTAGCCGAGGTCAAACTCCACGTCATTGCCAAAGGGCAGCGCCCGCAGCCTTTGCCCTGAGGCCGAAAATATAGCATTCCCAAGTGCGGCTGCAATGGGTGGCGTCCCCGGCTCTCCGGCCCCGCCCATACGAGGGGAGTTCTCCAGCAAGGCCACCTCTATCGGCGGCACACCTGCCATGCGCAACGCGTCGTAATCATAAAAATTCTCCTGCACGACCCGTCCGTCATCAAAACTGATTTCTTGCCCGACGGCGGCAGAAAGCCCATATATAATGCCCGATGTTATTTGAGCCTCAAAATTACCCGGATCAAGCACCATCCCCGGGTCTGCCACCGCCCAGATTTTCTCTATCTTCACAGTTCCCCCGCGCATATCCACCTGCACAACTTCAGCCACCCATGTGCCAAAACTCAGCGTATGGGCAATCCCTTGGCCAACGCCTTCCGGCAGTGGCTGCCCCCAGCCCGCCATTTCGGCCACGGCTTTCAGAGCCTCTCGGGCAGGTTCATGACGCTCGTCATGCATCATCGCCAAGCGCATCTTCAGCGGGTCTTGCCCGCCCGCCACCGCCAGCTCATCCAGAAAGCTTTCATGCACAAAGCCGTTAATCGAGTGGCCAACCGAGCGCCAAAAGCCCACCGGAATATTTGTATCTACCTGATGCGCCGCAAAGCGGCTATGAGGCCAGCTAAAGGGCTGGTCAAAACTACCATCAAGGATCGAACGGTCCGGCCCCGCTGAGCTCATATTGGGGAACGTACGGGCAAACAGGGATTTGTTGATCGAAGGCGCGGCGACGCGATAATCCAGCGCCTCAGGCAGGCCGTCTTTCAGTGTGGCTGTCAGGCGCGCCTCCGCCATTGGGCGGTAGGTATCGTGTTGCATATCTTCCTCACGCGACCAGGTAACCTTTACCGGTTTTCCCCCTGTTTGCGCCGCAATCGCAGCGGCATAAAGCGGCACGTCAGCCTCGGCACGGCGGCCAAAACCACCACCAAGATGGGTGGTGATCACCTCTACATCACCGGCCTCGATCCCCAGCAATTCAGCGGTTACCATCGCCGCTATCCCCGGCGCTTGGGTGCCAAGCCATAGGGTGAGTTTGCCATCTTTAAAATGCGCCGTGGCATTCATAGGCTCCATTGTAGTGTGGGCAAGGTAGGGCAGGCTATAGCTGGCCTCGATCACCTCGGCACCCTGCAATGCGGCCTCGGGGTCCCCCACGCCGCCAAGGGTAAAGCTGGCGTCTTTATCAAGCGCCTCGTTCCACAGCGCCTTTAGCCCCGCGGTATCGGCCGGATAATCTGCCGCTTCCCAAACAGGTGCCAGCGCCCGTGCGCCCTCAAAAGCGGCCCAGGTATTACTGGCAATAATGCCAAAGCCAAAGCCCGCGCTGGTTACAATTTCCACCACATTCAACACGCCCGGCACCGCCATCGCGGCAACCTCGTCTGCGCTTTTGGCTTTTGCCCCAAAGCGGGGAGACATCGCCACGGTTGCGTAAAGCATATCCGGCAATTGCACATCTATTCCGTAAATCGATGCCCCCGTAACCTTCTCAAGCAGCTCAACCCGTGGCTGGCTTTTACCAAGAATGCGCCAGTTTGAGGGGTCTTTTAGCGCGGGTGGCTTGGGCAAGGTAAGCTTGGCAGCGCTCTGCGCCAGCGCCCCATAGGTTAAGCGCTCGCCATTCGGGTTAATAACCTCGGCGCGCGTGGTGGTCAGGCTATCAGCCGCCACCCCCCAATGCTGGGCCGCGGCTTCCAGCAACACCGCCCGCGCAGTGGCCCCTGCCTCACGCATTTTGTCAAAAGCATCAATACTGGCAGATGACCCGCCCGTAACCTGAAGCGCCAAAAATTTTCCCAAAACCCCCATCGCCCCCCGCGTGGTTTCAGCCATAAAGCCATCCTCAAAGAACGGAAACGGCGCACCCTCTTCCAGCATCGCGCTATTATAATAAGCCGCCGCTGCGGGGCCGTGCTCAGCGGTTATTTGGTCCATATCCACATCCAACTCTTCGGCCACCAAAGCCGCCAGCGTGGTATGAATCCCCTGCCCCATTTCGGCGCGGGGCGTAATAATGGTGATGGCATTATCGCTGCCAATAATCACATAAGGCGTAAAGGAGTAGTCCCCCTCAGCCAACGTATCGGGCAGCGGGTTTGGATACGGTTTTTTGTAATAGTAATACCCCACGGCCAGCCCACCAGCGGCGGCAATACCAAGGCCCAAAAACCCACGGCGCGTATATTTTGCAATCTTTCCCATAGGTTAACCCTCCATTCCTGCCACTTCATGAATGGCGGCCCGCAAGCGCGGGTAGGTGCCACAGCGGCAGAGGTTGGTCATCACCGCGTCAATGTCCGCGTCGGTGGGCTGCGGGGTTTCCTCCAGCAAAGCCACGGCGGCCAGAATTTGCCCGCTCTGGCAATAGCCACATTGCGGCACCTCATGCTTGATCCACGCTTCCTGCACCTTGTGCAGCCGCTCACCGTCAGGCAGGCCCTCAATGGTGGTAATTTCACCCGAAACATCAGCCGCCGCCGTTGTGCATGTGCGCGTCGGAATGCCATCCACCAGCACCGTGCAGGCCCCACAAGCCCCCACGCCACAGCCAAATTTCGGGCCTTTGATATCGAGTAAATCCCGCAGCACCCAAAGCAGGGGCATGTCGTCGGGCGCCTCTACCTGATGCGTTTGTCCGTTTACCTGCAATTCCATGGTGGCGCTCCCGTTAAGTGACCTTTAGTCTCTTAAAGACCAGATTCGCGCAACTGTCAATAAGAGACCGTCGGTTTCTTATTGTGTTTCCGCCCGCCCCGCGCTACCGTCTCGCCATGAGCAAGCCAGATTTCATCCGCGCCCGCACCCCCGAGGCCAAAGCCAAACGCCGCGCCGCCATTTTGGCCGCTGCCCGTGCATTGCTGGCCCAAGGCGAGCTAGAAACCACGACCCTCAGCGCCATAGCCACAGAAGCAGGCACCACAAAATCCAACATCTACCGCTACTTTGAAAGCCGCGAAGAAATCTTGATGCGGGTGCTGACCGAAGACTTACGCCACACCAGTGCGGCCCTTACGCAAGCCCTCACAAAACCGCGCCCCCTGCCAGAGGTCGCCTTAGCGCTCGCCAGTGGCCTAGCCGCCAACCCACGGCTGTGCCTGCTCATCAGCATCACGGCCTCAACGCTAGAGCACAATATTTCCACCGACACCCTGCGCGAAATCAAGCGTGATCTGGTCACATCCCTTGAGACAACCGCCAAAGCCCTGCACACCGCCATCCCGGCCCTCTCGGCTGACCAAAGCAAAAACGCCGTTCAGTTTCTCTGGACGCTGACCATCGGGCTGTGGCCCCACAGCACCCCCGGCCCCGCGCTCTCGACGCTTTATCAAGAGCCGGAATTCAGCCGCTTCAAACAGGATTTTCGCACCGCCCTCGTGTTTGCGACCGAAACTATGCTCAAAGGGCTAAGCCGCCCAAGCGCTCAATAAACTAGCGGAAATACATCACATATACATAAGCCCCAAGCACCAGCGACACCGGCCAAAGCAAAATTGCCAACCGGATGCTCCAGCGGATTACAAATCGTGTTAGCCACCAAAGCATTGCTATACCCGATGCGCCAAAATGGCTTCTTTGGCGACCACATCTAACTCTTCCAATTTCTGGCCTTGAGTTGGGTGATCTGCTAATCGCCGGACATCATCCTCAATAAGTTTCCAAACCTCGTTGTTAGCATCTAGCACCACGCCAACAATCACAAAATAGACCCCGTCCAAATCATCCCCCCTAATAATGTCCCGCAACGCAGGTGCAATTTCGGGGCCAGCATTCGCCAATATCGGCGCAAGGTCTTGGGCAACCGGCCAATTCAAATCCTGCATCCAAACCAACAACTCCGGCAGAATTGGGTTTATTGCAGGATAACCCAACGCCACGGCCCGCGACACGGCCTCGGTATCAAATTTGTCCTTGGGGATGCAGGGTTTCAGTGTCATGCATAATCATGCCATGCAGCACAAAATTTGGCCAGCCCTGCCACAAGCAAAAAGGGTGCCGCGCGGCGCGTTCGCAGCCTCGCAACACCCACTAACGTCCCCGCGCCGCCACCGAGCGTAGCGAGGCTGCCGTCATCTCGAAAACACTACCATCTACAACTCTAGGAATTGACTCCACCCCTTAAGTAGTGTTGAGCTTTGCAAGACAATTATGCGTGGTGCCACATGACCTACAAAACAATTTCCTTAAAAGATCTTACTGTTAATCCAAGGAATGATCGTCATGGTCAGCTCGACTCAGAACAAGAAGCTGTTCAGTGGTTATTTGACAATAAAAAAGACGAAATGAAGGGTTTGGCTAGGGACATCGCTCAAGAGGCCCGAATATTTGATGCACCGCTTGTCGCAAAAATTGACAATAAATACATTGTATTTGATGGAAATAGACGTACGACTTGCTTGAAAATTTTGACGGGATATCTTCAACCCCCTAAGGCTTTTGAAGCGTTTTTTAATGACTTGGTGAATAATGCATCAACCGGGCTTCCTATCGAATTGGAATGCCAGCTAGAAAACTCACAGGAAATAATTGATAAAATCCTAACAAGGCGGCATAGCGGGAAGCTGTCAGGCGAAGGCCAGTTAAAATGGGATACACGCGCAAAATCAAACCATGCCGAACGCTCAGGAAGAACCACAGCGTATCCACTGGCGAGGAAAATTGAAGCTTATCTCACGAGTAAAGGATATCCCAATTCACACCGAATAAAGCTATCAAGCCTCGACAAAATTTTGGATACTCGTATCAGGAAAAACCGTGTTGGAATCGACCTTGACGACTCTATGAACCTAACCTTCACGAAGGACGAAGCACAGGTTCATGCGACACTTATAAAAATATCCGAAGATATTGTTTCGGGCGTATTAACGCTTAAACAGTTACTCTTAACGGAGGATAAAAATGCCTATCTCGATCAACTCGATTTGGAAGGTTTTGAAACTGCGCTTCAAAGCCCAAATCCGGCAAACTCACCAAAGCCCGGAGCAGGGCCAAAGAACAAAAACACCAACCAAAAACAACGACTGCGGAAACGCACCACCTTGATACCAAAAGAAACCGATTACGGTATCGAATGGCGGGCAGGGCAGCAAAAATTATTGACTCTCTGGCAGCAACTCCAATTTCAGCTCAAATTTGATAAGAACGATATTGCGATCGCAATAGTCTTCAGGGTTTTGCTCGAACAAATTACCCATTCGGCCTTCGAAAGGAATAATCTAACAAAGCCCAACAATGACACGCTGCAAAACAGAATTATCGCAGTCTCTCTGTCTCTCGAAAAGGCAGGGGAATACGATATAAAGCACCACAATGACATCAAACGCAGAGTTGAAGACCCAAAATCCCTATCTTCCATTCCCGCATTGCAAAGAGTTCTTCATGCCAAACAAGAAATTCCGGCTAAAAGCGACATGATTGCTTTGTGGGATAGTCTGGAATTGTATACTTTGGGTGCCTTGAAAAAGTAGGGCGGCAGAATCTACCGCCCTCCCCCGCTTAATGCACCACCGCAGGGCCTTTCCCCACCAGCAGTCCGCTTTCATCCGCTGAAATCGGAATTACCGCCCCGTCCAACACCTCGCCTGAAAGCAGCAGCTCGGCCAGCTCGTTTTGCAAGCTCCGCTGGATAACCCGCTTCAAAGGCCGTGCCCCATAAACCGGATCATAGCCCTCATCCGCCAGCCACTTATGGGCCGCCGCGTCAAACTCCAGCGTAATCTTCCGGTCCGCCAAACGGCGCTGCAAAATCCCGATCTGAATATCGACAATCCCGTCCATATTTGCGCGGCTAAGCCGATCAAAGATCACGATCTCATCCAAGCGGTTCAGGAATTCAGGCCTGAAATGCCCGCGCACCGCGTCCATCACATCGGCCTTCGCCTCATCCACATTTGCACCCTCTTCAAGCGTTGAAAGCGCCTGCGAGCCAAGGTTACTGGTCAGGATAATCAAGCTATGCTTAAAATCCACGACCCGCCCCTGCCCATCAGTCAGCCGGCCATCATCCAGCACCTGCAACAGCACGTTAAACACATCCGGATGCGCCTTTTCGACCTCGTCAAACAAGATCACCTGATAAGGCTTCCGGCGCACAGCTTCTGTCAACACGCCCCCCTCATCATAGCCCACATAGCCCGGAGGTGCCCCGATCAACCGCGCCACGGAGTGCTTCTCCATAAACTCCGACATATCAATCCGCACCATCGCCTGATCATCATCAAACAAGAACTCCGCCAACGCTTTGGTCAACTCGGTTTTACCCACACCAGTTGGCCCCAGAAACAGGAAGCTCCCCTGCGGCCGGTTCGGGTCTGAAAGCCCCGCCCGCGCACGCCGCACGGCGTTAGAAACCGCCCGCACAGCTTGGCCTTGGCCAATTACCCGCTTGCCGATCTCCTCTTCCATGCGCAGCAGCTTATCGCGTTCGCCTTCCAGCATTTTGTCTACCGGAATACCCGTCCAGCGCGCCACAACGCCCGCCACGTGCTCCGCCGTCACGGCCTCTTCAACCATCACGTCTTTCTCCTCGGCTTCCTCAGCCTCAGCAAGTTCGGCCTCCAGCTTTGGAATAACCCCATAAGAAAGTTCGCCCGCCTTGCCAAGATCACCCTCGCGCTTAGCCTGCTCCAGCCGCGCCCGCGCTTGCTCCAGCGCTTCTTTGATATCGCGCGCCCCCGCCAGCTTATCCCGCTCCGCCTGCCAGCGGGCCGTCATCTGGTCAGACTCCTCTTGCAGCCGCGCCAAGTCCCGCTCCAGCTTCTCAAGCCGATCTTTTGACGCTGTGTCCGTCTCCTTCTTCAACGCCTCCGCTTCAATCCGCTTTTGCAAAAGCTCGCGGTCAATCGCATCCAGTTCCTCGGGCTTGCTATCCGCTTCCATGCGTAAACGGCTGGCGGCTTCGTCCATCAGATCAATCGCTTTATCCGGCAAAAACCTGTCGGTTATATAGCGGTCCGAAAGCTGCGCCGCGGCTACCAAGGCCCCGTCACTAATCCGAATTCCGTGGTGCAGCTCATACTTTTCCTTGATCCCGCGCAGGATGCTGATGGTATCCTCTACCGTTGGTTCCTCAACCAGCACAGGCTGAAAGCGCCGCGCCAAGGCTGGGTCTTTTTCCACATGCTTGCGATATTCATCCAGCGTGGTCGCCCCCACGCAGTGCAAATCACCCCGCGCCAAGGCGGGTTTCAAAAGGTTGCTGGCATCCATTGCGCCATCCCCTTTGCCCGCGCCCACCAAGGTATGCATCTCGTCAATAAACAGTATAATATCGCCGTCAGCATCCGTCACTTCGTTAAGCACCGACTTCAACCGCTCCTCAAATTCACCCCTGTATTTCGCCCCTGCAATCAGCGCGCCCATATCCAAGGACATCAGCTTTTTGCCCGCGATAGAATCCGGCACATCGCCATTCACAATCCGCAAAGCCAACCCTTCCGCGATCGCCGTTTTACCCACACCGGGGTCACCAATCAGCACAGGGTTATTCTTGGTCCGGCGAGAAAGCACCTGCATAGTGCGCCGAATTTCCTCGTCGCGGCCGATAATCGGGTCAATCTTGCCCTCCCGCGCCGCTTCTGTCAGATCGCGCGCAAATTTCTTCAGCGCCTCATAAGTATCTTCAGCACTCGCACTATCCGCCGTGCGGCCAGCACGGATTTTGTTAATCGCTGCGTTCAGCGATTGCGCATTCACGCCCGCGTCTTTCAACGCATCCGCCGCCTTGGATTTCACAATCGCCAAAGCCGTCAGCAGCCGCTCAACGGCCACAAAACTATCGCCTGCCTTTTCGGCCATCTTCTCGGCCTCGCCCAACACCTTGTTGGTTTGGCCATCCATATAAAGCTGCCCGTCGCCCTCGACTTTTGGCAACTTGCTCAGCGCAAGCTCCATCGCCCTAGCGGCAACTTTGGGGTCTCCCCCAGCTGATTTGATAAGGTTCCCCGCCATGCCCTGCTCATCATCTAGCAGCGCCTTTAGCAGGTGTTCAGGCAAAAACCGCTGGTGGTCTTCACGTTGTGCAATTGTCTGCGCGGCCTGCACAAAGCCCTTTGAGCGCTCGGTGAATTTCTCAAAATTCATATCGTTCTCCTTTAAGCATCCATTTACAGCGCCCATGCGGCACGCCATTATGGCCCTAGTTTCAAGCCGCCCAAATGGCACGGCCCCTTGACTCATAGATGGGAAATGCAGATAGCCCTTGCAACCCTGCCCGCCTTAAATTCGGAGCCTCCCATGCCAAATACCGACCCCCGCCTGATTGTCGCCCTTGATGTCCCCTCCGCGCTCGAAGGCCTCGCGCTGGCCGAAAAGCTGGGTGACAGCGTGAGTTTTTACAAAATCGGCCTTGGCATGCTAACCGGCGGCGGGCTGGCGCTGGCGATTGAGCTTAAGGAAATGGGCAAGCGCATTTTTCTCGATATGAAGCTGTTTGATATCCCCGCGACGGTCGAGAAAGCCACCCGTGGCTTGGCTCAGTATGACCTCGATTTCCTAACCGTGCATGGAGACCCCCACGTGGTGCGCGCCGCCGTCACTGGGCGAGGGCAAAGCGAAACCAAAATACTCGCCGTCACCATTCTCACCGCCATGGAACGCACAGACCTCGACGATTGCCTGATAAAATCAGGCGAGGTGCATGATCTCGTCGTCGAGCGCGCCCGAAATGCCTT
>WTAL01000138.1 GCA_013139635.1 Paracoccaceae bacterium | reverse complement strand
CCCCGATCAACCACCTGTGCGACCACATCGCGCTTAAACTCTTTCGTAAATCTGTGTCTGAACATAGTGCCCTCCTTGCTTCCAAAATTACCAAACAAGGCGTCTACAAATCTAGGGGCTATTCAGTGCGGTTTTTCCAAAGGGCGGCGCGATACTAGATCACTGTAGCGGTAGTATAATGCGGTCACGGGAGGCATTCGGCTTAAGACCGAAAAGCACCTAATAATGAATAGTTTCACCATCCATTATCAGGTAGTGAATTGAATTCGAACAAAGAGCCGCTTAAAGGAGATCTTGGAGCGCCTCTAAAGCACTTCAGAGCCGTTTGTTTGTCGACGGCCACCACAATGTGAAATCAGGCACCTTAAGCCAGCTGATTGACGTGCCTCAAGACTTCGTTCTATGTTGAACGAAGAAAAGGAAGGCAGGCATGGGAAAGCCGACTACAAAAGATTTAGCTAAAGCGGCCGGGGTTAGCCTTGCTACGGTAGACCGGGTTTTGAACGCGCGGGCGGGGGTGCGGCAGGCTACTGTTGAGCGGGTGCAAAAGGCGATCAAGGACATCGGTTTTGTACGCGATATTGCTGCGGCCAACTTGGCGAGGGGTAAGGATTATCGGCTGGTGTTCTTACTCCCTGACCACGACGATGAGTTCTTGGATTTGATCCAAACAGCGTTGCATGAGGCTAATGATTCCATGGCGCATGAGCGCACCAGCACATCGATAATTCGTGCGCCGGCCAATGACCCGCATAAGGTTGCCGCCCTGCTGGATACCTTATCGGCGGAGCAGGTGGACGGGGTGGCTGTGATGGCGTCTGAAACCCCGCATGTGCGCGATGCGATTGCGCGGCTTACGGCGCGTGGTATTCCAGTAGTGGCCTTTGTTTCTAACCAGCCCTCGGCCGAAAATGCTTATTTTGTTGGGATAAATAACGCAGCGGCGGGCCGGACCGTTGGCCAACTTATGGCACGATTTACAGGGGCGGCTCAAGGAGATGTGCTTGTAATAACCGAGTCAATGCAAGCGCGAGATAGCCAAGAAAGGCGGCTGGGCTTTGATGCGATCATGGCCAGATATGCCCCTAGATTGCACGTACGACCCACTATGGAAACCTATGGAGACCCCGCGCGCACCGCAAAAATTATTGCGACCTCCCTGCATAACCAGCCCCATGTGGCGGGTGTCTATTTGATGAATCACAACATAAAAAAAACCATGCAGGCCATCGGCAAATTTGGCACGCCCGAGGATACGGTTATCATCGGCCACGAGCTGACACCGCGCACCCGAGCCTGCCTGCTAATGGGCGAAATGGATGCGGTTATCACGCAAGATGTAGGTCACTTGGTGCGCAGCTCCATTCGAGTATTAAAAGCCAAAATCACCCAACTGGGCACCGTCGCTTCACAAGAGCGAATCAGGATTGAAATCATCCTGAGGGAGAACATGCCTGAGGCAAACGGCTAAATCTTCAAATTTTCTCACTCTATCCCTTTGATAATTAATCAATATAATAAATGAGGTGCGTGCCTCAGAAAATTGTTGACCCAACGCGCCTCTGTCCTTTACGGTTAGTTAAGGCGAAGATTCTGCAAACTGGCCCTGTGCCGTAAAACAAAGATCTGGGAGGATCCAATGAAAGCTTCAAAACTATTGATGGCGACGGCTTTGACCGCCGCAACGGTCAGCGGGGCGAATAGCGCCGCGGCTGAAGGGGCGCTCACATTGTGCTGGGCCGCGTGGGACCCTGCCAATGCGCTGGTTGAGCTGAGCAAAGGCTTTGAGGCCGAAACCAACACCGATATGTCATTTGAATTTGTGCCTTGGCCAAATTTCGCTGACCGGATGCTCAACGAGCTGAACTCAAACGGCACGCTTTGTGACCTGCTCATCGGCGACAGCCAGTGGATTGGCGGCGCGGCTGAAAATGGCAACTACGTTAAGCTGAATGATTTCTTTGACCAAGAAGGCATCTCGATGGATGACTTCATTCCGGCGACCGTAACCGGCTATGCCGAGTGGCCAAAAGGCACACCAAACTACTGGGCATTGCCTGCTTATGCTGACGTTGTTGGCTGGACCTACCGCCGCGACTGGTTTGAGCGCGCTGATCTTCAGGCCGAGTTTAAAGAAACATACGGCTATGATCTGGGCGTACCAGCAGACCTTGAGCAGCTCGTAGACATCGCGCAGTTTTTCCAAGGCCGCGATATTGACGGCACAACCGTTTATGGCGCTGCTATCTATACCGAGCGCGGCTCGGAAGGCATCACTATGGGCGTAACCAATGCGCTTTATAACTACGGTTTCCAATATGGTAACCCTGAAAACCCATATGGCGAGCTGGAAGGTTTTGTAAACAATGCCGGCGCGGTTGCGGGCCTTGAGCTTTACAAAGAGCTTTATGATACCGGCACACCTCCGGGCTCATCCAACTGGTATATGGGCGAGAATATCGACGCCTATAAATCTGGCCAAGTTGCGATGCAAATGAACTTTGCCTTTATCTGGCCCGGCGTAAATGCTGATCCGAATGTGGGTGGCGATAACACTGGTTATTTCGCGAACCCCACAGGCCCTGCTGGCCAGTTTGCCCAGCTTGGTGGCCAAGGTATTTCGGTTGTGGCTAACACCGACAACATGGAAGCCGCAATGGCTTACATCAAGTGGTTTGCCCAAGCTGAAGTGCAAGCACAGTGGACAGCGATGGGCGGGGCCTCGGCCATGCGCGCCGTGGTCGAAGCCGAAGGGTTTGCCGACAAAGAGCCTTATAACCAAGCGTTCTTGGACTCGATGGCGATTGTGAAAGACTTCTGGGCTGAGCCTTCCTATGCTTCGCTCCTGCTGCCAATGCAGAGCCGCATGCACAACTATGTGATTGCGGGCCAAGGCACAGCGCAAGAGGCACTTGATGGCCTTGTAGCTGACTGGGTTGAAGTTTTTGAGGACGAAGGTCTGCGCTAAAACCAACACGCGCTCCGGCTTTGTCGGGGCGCGTTTTCTGGCCAATAATGGCCGCCTTTCCCCTCCAAATCTGGAAATATGCTGATGTCTGGCAATCCTATAGATCGTGTTGCAGAAGCCACCCCGCCGGCTATTGCCAACAAAGTGCGTGGCCTTTCAGACCGCGCCATCGCGTGGCTGTTTGTCGGCCCCTCAATTGTGCTGCTGCTGGCGGTAAATATCTTCCCGCTGATCTGGACGATCAACCTCAGCTTTACCAATTTTAAGGCTAACCGCCTGCGGGATGTGGAATACATCGGCACCCGCAACTATGAGCGCATTTTAACAGACGCCGACACATGGAACTCCATGCAGGCCACCGCGCATTTCCTGTTTTGGACGATCTTTTTTCAGGTGCTTATTGGCTTCACGCTGGCCTACCTGATTAACAAAAAATTCAAGGGCAACGATATGTGGACCACAATCATTGTGCTCCCGATGATGCTCTCCCCCGCCGTGGTTGGTAATTTTTGGACATTCCTCTACCAACCGCAAATCGGCCTGTTCAACTATGTGGTCGAGTTTTTCACCGGTATAGAATCCTCGTCCTTCTCGATGATCGGTGATGTTAACCTCGCCCCGTGGTCTATCGTGATCGTAGATACATGGATGTGGACGCCCTTTGTGATGCTGATCTGCCTCGCGGGCCTGCGCTCGATCCCTGATAGCATTTACGAGGCCGCCGAATGCGACCGCGCCAGCAAGTGGCGGCAATTCTGGACGCTGACCATCCCGATGGCGCTGCCCTTCTTAATGCTGGCCGTGCTGTTTCGCGGCATTGAGAACTTCAAGATGTTTGATCTCGTGGTGCAGCTCACTGGCGGCGGCCCCGGCTCGCTGACCACACTCACCTCGATTGATCTTAAGCGGGAAGCGTTTGAAAAGTGGCGCACGGGCTATGCTTCGGCCTATGCTGTCATCCTGTTTGTCACTGTCTTTGGCCTCGCGTCTATCTACGTCAAAGCCCTGAATAAGGTTAAGGAAAGATGAGCGGATTTTCTGTCACAGAGCCGTCTAAGCGGCAAAAATGGATTGCCGGTCTGCTGGTAATCACCTATGCGATGGTGACGCTTTTGCCACTTTTGTGGATCATTGCCACCGGCTTTAAATCGCCCGAAGATGCCATTTCGTACCCGCCCAAAGTGGTGTTCACGCCAAGCGTTGAGGGCTATGTAAACCTGTTTACCTCGCGCACGCGCGTGACCTCCAGCATGGAAGAAACACTTGCCCCACCCGAAACATGGTATGAAGAAGTGGCGCGGGATGCCGGCACCACCATCGTTGGCCCTTCACGCTACGGGCAGCGATTCCTTAACTCGGTTGTCATCGGCTTTGGCTCCACCTTTCTGGCCATCGTGTTTGGCACATCAGCCGCCTATGCCTTCTCCCGCTTTAAGGTGCCGCTGAAAGATGACCTGCTGTTTTTCATCCTGTCCACACGGATGATGCCGCCCATTGCCGTGGCCATCCCGATGTTCTTGATGTTTCGAGAGCTGGGGTTAAACGACACAAAGCTTGGCATGATCCTGCTTTATACAGCGGTAAACCTGTCGCTATCGGTTTGGCTGCTCAAAGGCTTCATTGATGAAATTCCGTTTGAATACGAAGAAGCGGCACTAATCGACGGCTACACCCGCTTTCAGGCGTTTTATAAAGTGGTGCTGCCACAGGCGGCCACGGGCATTGCCTCTACCGCGATTTTCTGCCTGATATTCGCGTGGAACGAATACGCTTTTGCAGTGCTGCTCACCTCGGGCAACGCCCAAACCGCGCCACCCTTCATCCCAACGATCATCGGGGTTGGCGGGCAAGATTGGCCAGCCGTAGCCGCCGGAGCCACCATCTTCCTGATCCCGGTAATGATCTTCACCATATTGCTGCGTAAGCACCTGCTACGGGGCATCACATTCGGGGCGGTGCGCAAATGAGCAATTTTATCAACGGCTTGCTGCGGTTTCGCCGTGGCGCATGGGAAATGCTGGCAACGATTCTGATTGCCCTTGGCGTGTTCATGCTGATGCAGCCTTTCTGGATGGTGGCCTTCACCTATTCCTTTGTTGTCACCCTTACGGGCACGGTGATGTTTATCATCGTCA
>WTAL01000125.1 GCA_013139635.1 Paracoccaceae bacterium | reverse complement strand
TTTTGGCACATTTTCCCTGCTGGATCGGTTTGAGGCTACCCCCGCTATCAAAATATTCGCGCCCTTCTTGGTCACTGTCCTGTTTTCCAGAAAGATGACCAATGAAATATTGCTTGGCCTGAGGCGTGGGCGCCCAAGCCTTAAAAAGCCAGCCAAACGAGTGGCGCTTTCCCCCTCCAAGATTGATAAGCTCTTGGCGGAAAACCAGTTTCCAACCATTTTACTGCGCCGCCGTTGGCCCCTTCGTAACTCAAAAAATGCACGCTCATATTTTGGTGGCACGCCAACCTTGCCCGAGGGCTTGGCATGGCCACTCTCAGGCGAAACCGGCTTTCCCCTGCATTTTTTAGCGCAAATATATTGCGCCGATATGCCAAAACTGCCCAGCGGCCCGCAGCTACCAAAAAATGGCACCCTCTTTTTCTTTGCCGACATTAACGAGGAAATGTTATGGGAAGACGCGCCGGGGGAAAGCACCAAAGTGCTTTATACCACACAGGAAACCCGCAACCTAAAGGCAGCACCACAACCAGACGCCCTGCCCTATATCGGCCATGAGCTTAAGCAAATGAGTGGCGGCTACAACAATAACACCCTAAAAACATATCCACTTTGGCCCGTTGATCCGCACATCATCCAAACATATGAGATCGAAGCCGCGCGCAATGTTCCGCCCAATAGCACTGGGTATTCTGCCGCTGTTTCAGAGCGACAAACCAAACAAATAGCAGCATGCCTTCCGATAGACGGCGCCCCGTATGCACCAAAGTTGATCAGTGTAGAGCGGTTGAGTGATGCCGCAATGGAGGATGAAATAAAGGCTGGGCAGCGCACGGTGCCTCGCACCGTTTTTTCGCCGGAAAAGTTTGGCAGCATGTTCCCTTATTCGCGCCATGTGGCAAATTTTGTATTAGGTGTTTTTATCGATAAAGCGGAGCAAAAGCAGCAATCTGCCGCGCGCATGATTGCCTATTACAAAGATCACCCACCTAAAAAAACCTCGATATTTAAAGAGTATCACGCAGAGATAAAATCAGCTAAAATCGAGCTTGAGGACCTGCACGTGCTTAAACGGTTGGTAGATAGCGCACCTGAATCCCCTCCTCTTTCAGACGATATAACGACCCCTTTTAATGAATGGGTCACTCGCAATTTTCACACCCCAAACTTCGCCAACACCATAAATGCACTCCTCGTTGATTTGGCCCGCCACGCGGCTTGGGACACCCAACTGAAGGCGCAGCTTCCCTATGGTTTTCCAGCCAGTTTCATGGCTCAACTACAGTCGATGCCAGCGGAAGCCGAACACATGATTTTTGGCGCAAAATCCTATAAGACAAACCCCACAGGCGGCCAAGGCATCAAGCTTTTGCAGCTTGATAGTGACCGTGCAAACGGGTTTATGTTTTGTGACGGGGGCATCATTGATTTCTGGATTTCCCAAGAAGACCTGCAAGCAGAGCGCTTTGATCGTGCTTATGGTGCCACAGCGGGCGGTTAAACCTTGACCACCCCCCATAAGATAGGGCAATCCTTCCCAAATTTCGGGAGCAACCATGATACGTGGCCTTTATAACTGGACAATGCGCCTCGGCGAGTCTCGCTACGCGCTTTATGCGCTCGCGGCGATCGCTTTTGTGGAGAGTTCCGTTTTCCCCATCCCACCTGACGTGCTGTTAATTCCGATGATCATCGCCCTGCCCCGCCGCGCCTTTCTTATCGCGTTTGTTGCCACTGTTTCCTCGGTGCTTGGCGGTATGTTTGGCTATTATATCGGGGCTGTACTTTTTGACAGCATCGGCCAACCCTTGCTGGATTTTTATGGCAAAGCGTCGCAATTTGACCAGTTTAAAGACACCTATAATGAATACGGCGCTTGGGCGGTTCTGGTTGCTGGCGTTACCCCGTTTCCGTTTAAAGTCATCACCATTCTTTCCGGTTCTACAGGGCTGGATTTCGGCGTATTTGTGCTCAGCTCGGTACTGGCCCGCGCTCTTCGCTTTTTCGTGATCGCGGCGCTGTTGTGGAAGTTTGGTGTTCCGATTAGAACCTTTATTGAAAAGCGGTTGGGGCTGGTGTTTACCGTGGCACTGGCTCTGTTAGTTGGCGGCTTTGTGGCCGTAAAATTCTTCTGAGGACGCAAAACATGACAAAAAAACTGGCACTTCTGGCCGCACTTGGCTCTTTGGGTATGATGCTGGGCGCGTGGGGCTTTCAATATATCGGCGATATGGCCCCCTGTGAGCTGTGCCTGTGGCAGCGCTGGCCGCATAAAATTGCGATTGCCCTCGGAGTGGTTATGTTTTTCCTGCCCAACCGCTGGATAGCACTTTTGGGTGGGCTTGTGGTGCTTGTTGGGGCTGGTATTGCGTTCTATCACGCGGGCGTGGAGCTGAAATTCTGGGATGGCCCAGACACCTGCACTGGCTTGCCAAGCCTCACCGGCACCCTCACGGTGGATGACCTTTTTGCCCGCCCCGTGGTGCGCTGTGATGACATCCCGTGGAGTCTGTTTGGCATCTCCATGGCTGGTTGGAATGGAATTGTATCCATTGGTTTGGCCGCAATGTGGTTGTTTTCCTTCAAATCGGGTGGCAAACAAAAGTCCTGATGCGGCGCGCAACCATCGTGTTGCTTGGCCAGCATAGCGCTCGCGCCGCGCTTTAACATCAGCGCTTGTGGCAACCTCCAAAGGGCCTTGCCACAAGCGCAAACCTTTCAGCGCGGCGCGGGCGAAACCTCGCAAAGCCATACAATGCTCGACGCGCCGCATCAGAACTTTTCATTTTTTCTCTGTGCTTCATCATTTGCCCATTGACGCCGCCCGCGGGGCAGATTATCCAACCCCTCAGAAGTGATTGGGCGACAGGCCGCAAGGTGTGGCAGGGGACTGTAACTCCCTCGAGGCGACTCACGCCTGGTTCGATTCCAGGGTCGCCCACCACTTCTGAATTTGACATTGAAACACCCTCTAACACCTTGAATGGTAAGGTGGTTTTGGCGGCTCGATAACCCTTATCCTTAATGTATGGCAGGTGATCAGAAAACGTGAGTTTTAGCATCAG
>WTAL01000040.1 GCA_013139635.1 Paracoccaceae bacterium | reverse complement strand
TCTGGCCTGCGGGCCACCGCCAATACGCCCGAATCCCTCACTGCCAAACTGCCGGAGCCCTTCCGCCTGCTTGGGCTTTCGACCCATAACCTGTTTGACGGTATCGCACGCGAGGCCACTGATTTGGGCGATCCTGCGGAGATCACGGAGCAAATCGGTGGGCTGCTGGCCAATTGCACGGCCTGTCACGCCAGCTATCGCTTTGAAATTGAAAACTAAACGGGAGAAACCACATGAAAAAACTTAGCCTTATCCTTAATATCGTCTTTATAGCGGTCATCGCCGTGGGCGCGTATAAATTCATCATCGCGGGCAGCACGGAAGTTGCCGACGATGGCCGCACCGCTATTCTGCTGGAAGCGGGCGAGCGTGATTTTGTGCTCGGTGAAATGCGGCTGTTTCTGGAAACTGTGCAAGGCGTTGTAGCGGCGGTTGCCGAGAATGACATGGCTAAAGTGGCCGAGCTTTCAACGGCTGTCGGCATGGCCTCTACCGGCGGCGAAACCGCAGCGCTTATTGGCAAGCTCCCGCTTGATTTCAAAACCCTCGGCCTAGCAACGCATGCGCTGTTTGATGATCTCGCAACCGAGGCCACTGACATTGGCGACCCAACGGTGGTGACCGCCAGCCTTGGTGTTTTGATGGAAAACTGCACCAGCTGCCATGCGGGCTATCGGTTTGATGTCGCTGGCACTGGAAAATAGTCAGCCTCCCATTTCCGGTTATTACTTGAAAATAAACGGGTTTATAAATACATTCCAACCAGTGCCACGGGGGCCATTCGGCTCGCGTGGTAATTGCCACGATGTAGAGGACATAAGATGCCAACGGTCAAAACCCGAAAACCCGCCGCCGAGCGGAAAGCGCAGATTGTAGATGAGGCCATGCGCCTCGCCGCTGATCTGGGGCCAGACCGGATGACCACGCAAAAACTGGCCGATGCCGTGGGCATCACCCAAGCCGCCATTTTTCGGCATTTCCCGAGTAAATCCGAGATTTGGCAAGCGGTGGCCGACCGGATCGGCTCTGCTATGCCTGCCAGAATTCTCGAGTCAGACGAGCCACCGCTCGACCGTATGCGGGCCATTGTGCGGCGGCAATTTGAGTTTATTGTCAAAACGCCGTCAATCCCTGCCATCCTGTATTCCCGCGAACTCCATGCTGAAAACGAGGCGCTTCGCAAGCAGTTTTCGGCCATGATCACCCGTCGGCTTGAGCTTTTTTCCGGCCTGTTTCAGGCTGCGATTGAGGCCGGAGACATCCGGCCAGACCTAGACCCAGACGATGCCGCCCGCCTTGTGCTGGCCTTTATTCAGGGCATGGCGATGCGCTGGTCAATGGAAGAGCGTAGCTTTGATCTGGTGGCCGACGGTATGCGCCTGCTAGAGCTACAGCTCCGCCCTTAAAGCAGCCTCCATTGCGGCCCCGATGCGCAGCAACCGCTGCTCTGAAAAGGGCGGCGCCATGGCCATTAAACCAGCGCCAGCGGTATCAGTTGGTAATGTCAGCGCGCAAATACCCATCAGGTTACCAACGCGGGTGTTGTTTAGCGCCAGCAGGTTTTCCGAAATAAAGTAATCATTATCCGAAAGCAGCCGCTCACGGTCGGGCGGCAGCACCGAGCTTGAGGGAATTAGCACCGCATCAAACCCCGCAGTCAGCGCCTCATATTCTGCCCGAATTTGCTTTAGCTCTTTCCAAGCACGCACATACTCATAGCCCGCAAACCCCTTGCCCGCCTCAAAACGCTGGCGCACGGGGCCATACATTTTATCGGGGTCGGCCTCAATTTCCTTGCCCCACTGGGCCCAAGCCTCGGTTACATAAAGGCACCCCGCCAAGTCCATTGCGCGTTGAATACCTGCAAAGGTAAAGCGGCTGATCTGCGCGCCTTTGGTTTCTAATTTTGCCAGCGCGCCTTCAAAAGCCGCCAGCGGCTCGGGGCGGCAATTATCAAGCGCCACGGTTTCAAGCACGGCAAAGCGCATGCCCGAAAGGCTGGCGTTTTCCAGATCCGGCGCTTTTGGCCCGCCCATCGCGGCCAGCAAATGCGCCGCGTCTTCCACGCTGCGGCACAGCGGCCCAACGGTATCAAACTTAGCGCACAGCGGCACCACGCCCTCAAGCGAAAGCAGCCCGCTGGTGGTTTTCAGCCCCACGAGGTTGTTCCACGCCGCCGGAATGCGCACCGAGCCGCCGGTATCAGAGCCAATGCCCGCCGCCGCCAACCCAAAAGCCACCGACGTGGCCGCGCCAGAGGACGACCCCCCCGGCGCCAGTGCCGGATCATTCACATTTGGCGGCGTGGCCGTAACGGGGTTTAGCCCGAGGCCTGAAAAGGCCAGCTCTGTCATGTGGGTTTTGCCAAGGCAAACCAGCCCCGCGCGGGTGGCATTTTGCAGCACAACGGCATCTTTCGAGGGCACCCGCCCCTTCAGCAGCGCACTCCCCGCCTCGGTGATTGTGCCCGCCGTATCGTAAAGATCCTTCCAGCTTATCGGCACCCCGTCGAGCACGCCTCGCCGCACACCCTGTTTAGCGCGCGTGCTCGCCGCTTCGGCCTCCGAAAGCGCGCGCTTTGCTGTGCTGCGCGCAAAAATAAGGTCTCGGTATTGGTGCTGGTCGATGGCATCCAGAAAGGCTTCCGTGAGCGCCACAGGATCAACCCTGCCCGCTTCGATCTCGCGCCCCAGCGCCGTGGCGCTCATGCTGTTCCAGCCATCAATCATAGGAATCCCTTTCCTTTTGAAAGCACGTTAACGCCAATTTCAGCAATGGACAATCGGCAGATTTAGGCGCAAATTGGCGGCATGAAAATGGATGCAGATATTATCATCGTTGGCGGCGGGCTAAACGGCCCCGCGCTGGCGCTCGCGCTCGCCTCGGGTGGGCTTAGCTCGGTTATCATTGATGCCCTGCCACTGGCCACGCGCCGCAAGCCTGCCTTTGATGGCCGCGCCTACGCGCTTAGCCTCACCTCGGTGCGGATGCTAAAAGTGCTGGGTATTTGGCAGGCCGTGCAGGCCGAATCCCAGCCGATGCTCGATATCAAGGTTTCTGATGGCAAGCCGGGCGAGGGCGCGGCGGCGCTACATGTGCATTTTGACCATCACGAGATTTCCGAAGGCCCTATGGGGCATATGTTGGAGGACCGTTATCTACGCGTCGCGCTGCTTGACGCAGTGAAGGCTTCCCCCCTGATCACCCAAATCGCCCCCGCCAAGGTGGAGGCGCAGCAGATCACCGCCGGCCATGCCGAAGTGACCCTTGGGAATGGCAAAACCCTGCACGGGCGGGTGCTTGTGGGCTGCGATGGCCGCCGCTCTGGTGTGGCGATGCGTGCGGGTATTTCGCGCACGGGGCATGACTACCACCAAAGCGGGCTTGTGTGTGCGGTTTCACACGCGTTGCCCCATAATGGTGTGGCTTATCAGCAGTTTATGCCCTCTGGCCCCTTGGCAATTTTGCCGCTGAAGGGGGATTGTTCGGCTATAGTTTGGACAGAAACCACAGAGCGCGCCGCCGTAATTTCCGCCATGTCTGACCAAGACTTTATGGCAGAGCTGCGCCCCCGTTTTGGTGATTTTCTTGGCGAAATCAAGCTCAAGGGCAAGCGGTTTTCCTACCCGCTCAACCTAACCGTCGCCACTGAATTTGCGCAATCAAGGCTGGCCCTTGTGGGCGATGCGGCGCACGGCATTCACTACCTCGCAGGGCAGGGCTTGAACCTCGGACTGCGCGATGTGGCCGTGCTTGCTGAGGTGCTTTTGGATGCGGCGCGGCGCGGCGAAGACATTGGCAACGCGCTGGTTTTGGCGCGCTATGCGCAGTGGCGTGGGGTGGATACCGCCGCGCTTACCGCCTCGACTGACCTGATTAACAAGCTGTTTTCAAACGATAACCCGCTTTTGCGCGCGGCGCGTGTTGCTGGGCTGGGTATAGTAAATGCTATTCCTGCGGCACGTCGGGATTTCATTCGAGAAGCCGCAGGGCTTACCGGAGATTTGCCGCGGTTGCTTAAAGGGTTGCCCATATAAAAGGCCCCGAGCCAGAGAGCGGGGCCATCAAATATTTGAAGTGGGTTAGCGAAAAGTTGCGGTCGATTGCTCACAAACATTGAAGCCCATCGATGTTACTTCATCGCCATCGACAAAAACGGCCCTAAGATCATACAAGCAATAACCCGACCCGTCGTCAATATTGAATTGAACTGACTGACCAGAGTAAAGCATTTCTGAGCCAAACCAATCACGCCCCCAAGTGCGCTGATCACGGTTAGATGCGTTGAATTCAAGCATGGTTACGCCAGTAAGGTTTTCGATGGTCACCCAGCGATTTTGCGCCTGAACGGAAACAGTGCTGGCTGCCAGCGCCAAAAGTGCAATTAAAATCCGCATGATTCTTCCTCTTGCAATTGTTAATGGCCTAAACTTCCACAACAAAGTGTTGTAAATGTGGCAGCGTTCACAATTCACAAGAATGCGGCGAGCAGCCGCAAAGAGCTCACGTGGTTTGATTTATTATTGCGGCGTAACTTGCGGCTGCGTCAGGATCGCCACGAGCAACACAGAGGCAATCACAGCCGGAAGAACCCAACTGCCCCCACTGCCCATATTGGGCTCAACTTCGACCAAAACATTTTCCGGAGCTACATAAGTAATGCTCCCAGCTTGGGCCGAAACAGCCATGCCGGAAATAAGTGCGACAGCTAAAAATTTATTCATTAATTTACCTTTCCGTTGCGATTATCGCGTTTGAATTGGTAATATTCTACGCTCAAATCGCTAATCGGTCAATAATGCCAAATTGCACTGCAAGGTCAGATGAAAGGCTTACGTTTGAAGCCGTGCATAAGGGCGCAAAACCTCATCTTTTTCAACCCGCCGAAAGAGCACAATCGCGCCGTTTGAGTGCCGTGGGTCATAGGCTAAACCCTGTGCCGCCATGGCCTCAAAAACCGCTGCAACACCTTTTAACCCGGTAATATGGTCATGCAGCTCCAAGTAAACACGATCAACGCCAGCAAGATCTGCACGATTAAACAGAAACGCCTCTGCACCCTCGATATCACACACAATCAACGACACCCGTTCTTTTTTCAAGAGCGGGTTCAGCGCCATATATGGCACTTTTACAGCTGATTTATAGGGGTTAGGCCCCTTGGATAAAGACCCCATCCAAAAATCGCGGCGCTGATAAAAGGTCGCAAGTCCGGCCTCGACCTCCCCCAAAACGACATTGAGGCGCGTTGCGTTTTCAATGCTGTTTAGCGCGTGCAGCTTTGCCATAAATGGCAGTAAATCAGGGTTAGCTTCAACCGAGATCACCCGCTCTGCCCGACGAGCGATCAAGGTTGAAATAAAGCCGATACCGGCACCGATATCGAGCACGATATCCTCTGGTTTTACAATAAACGGCAACTGCGCCGCCTCCTCCGCCTCAAAATAACCCGACTCAATGGCGTGCTTAATGGCAGGGGTAATGATGGCGGGGTCATAAGGGATCAGGACGCCTTCGGCTTCCAGACAATTTTTCGTGGTTTTGAGGCGCATTTGCATAATATGCAGCCTGCCGCCAAAGCCTTAAGGAAGGGTTAACGCGGCGATAGGGAATGGCCCCGCGCGGGTGCACGGGGCCTTACATGCTTAGTTAATGGTCCAGTAGGATTCTTCACACACGTTAAAGCCATTGGTGATCACCTCGTCACCATCATCAAACACGGCCTTCAGATCCCAGAGGCAATAGCCCGAGCCATCATCCAGATCAAAAGCCAGCTCATCGCCGCTCATCAGCACATCCATGCCAAACCAATCACGGCCCCAGTTGGTTTGGTCGCGGTTTGAAGCATAAAACTCCATCATTACAAAACCGGTATAGTTTTGCACCGTCACCCAACGGTTTTCGGCTTGGGCAGATACAGCGCTCAGGGCGAGCAGGGCAGCGGAAATTAACATACGCATAATTGCAATCCTTTCAAAATATTGACTCTCTACAAATCGTAGAATGGCGGGCAATAAGGCAGAAAGAATCGCGAGACAAGAGCAAAACTGTATAAAATTGACCAAATGCGATGCAAATGTTCTAATGATTTCACTGCATTAGGTTTACTTGGGTTAGCATGAACTTAGCTCATGCTAACCGTGGTTTTGGAGGGATAAATTTAGCGCGGGCTACGCTTGGCCAATATCCGCTGCAAGGTGCGCCGATGCATGTTTAGCCGCCGCGCGGTTTCAGAAACATTCCGGTCACACAGTTCAAACACCCGCTGGATATGCTCCCAGCGCACGCGGTCAGCTGACATCGGGTTTTCAGGGGGCGGAGGTTTGTCATCGGGCAAGGCCAGCAAGGCATTGGTGATGTCATTGGCGTCTGCCGGTTTTGAGAGGTAATCATTGGCGCCGATTTTTACCGCGGCCACGGCGGTGGCAATAGCGCCATAACCTGTGAGCACCACAACCTTAACTTCGGGGCGTTTTTCGCGCAGAAGCTCGACCACATCCAGCCCGTTTCCGTCTTCCAACCGCAAATCACACACCGCATAGGCGGGGGGCTTGGTAGCCACAATGCCTTTGGCCTCATTTACGCCAGCAGCCGTCACCACCTCAAAGCCACGTTTTTCCATCGCGCGGGCGAGGCGGCGCACAAAGGGTTCGTCATCATCCAAAAGGAGAAGTGTATTGTCCTCACCGATATCGGCCAGCTTGCGGTCTGCCATGCTTTACTCCCGTTGAAATTTGTTCTTTTCAACGAGACTAGAGCGACATTCCGCCGAGGTCAAACATCTTGGCCGAAAAACCGTCAGTTATTCTCGATGGCGTCTGCATAGCAGGCCACGGTTTTGGCCATTTCATTGCCACGCGGGGCGCGGCCAAAGAACTGCAAGAGGCCGTAATCAGGGTGCATCAGGTAGGTGAAGGTTGAGTGTTCCATCAGGTAAAACTCGGGGTCTTCCGGGTCCGCCTCTTTGGCAAAATAAACCTGATAGGCTTTGGCGGCGGCATTGGTTTGTGCCTCGGTGCCGCTCAGCCCTTCCATGCGGGGGTGGATATAGGAGGTGAAATCGGCCATGGCTTCGGGGGTATCCCGTGTGGGGTCGATTGTGATCATCACCGGCTTAACCATGATGCCCTGCTGCTCAAGTATTTCAACCGCTTCGGCATTGCGGGCGGTATCAAACGGGCAAACATCGGGGCAGAAGGTGTAGCCGAAATAAACAAGCGTTAGCCCTTCGATCACGTCGGTTTCCGTGACCGTTTCACCGGTTTCGCTTACCAGCTCAAATGGTCCGCCAATGGTGGCCCCGGGCGCGGTGCTGTTGGTGCGGCATTGCTCAAAAATATCTGGCGCGGCGGTGGTATAATAATACGCACCCCCTCCGATTCCTACAGAAATAACAGCGGCGGTGGCAAATAGCATAATGCGGTTCATGGGTAGTCCTTCCCCTAGGTGGATGCTTTCTTATCTATGCTCATTTGGCGGCTATATCCAGAGGTATAAATTGCCGCAGCTTGCCCTTCCTCGAGGAGCCTAAAGGCCCCCCTCGTCAGCGCAGGTTGTGCAAGCACAACGGCCTTCGGCAAGAGTCACGGCTCTTTGGATTCAGGGTCTTCAACCTCTGTGTCTTCCTCAATTTCTTCCGGCTCTGGCCGTGAGATTAAGGGCAGCATGGCGTCCGCCAATCCTTGTGCCTCACCAAGTGCTGGAAGCTCCCAGCTTAAGGTGTCAAACCCTTCGCAATTGCTGCAAACGGGGGCCCATTTGGCATGCACAGAATGGCACGCCGAGCACACCCACGCTTCACCGCGTGGCGCGCTCACAGCACGGGCCAGCCAGCTGCGGACAACCTCTTCCGGCGCACCCTCGCCCTTAGCAATGGCGGCCATTAAGGCCAGCGAGCGGCCTGTTGGCGTGGTGTCCGGTAGGTCTCCTAAAGCACGGCGGGCAGCAGGGAAATCTTCGGCTGCGAGGTGCAGCTCTGTTTCCAGAAAGGCCGTTTCTGGATGGTCAGCGCGGAGCTTGAGCAGGGGCTGAAAGCGGGTCAGGCGTTCCTGATGGGTTTCCTCTGGCGCGATGGCGGCAAAAGCGGCGGCAACATCGGGGTGCGGGTTAGCTTCCCACGCCTTTTTTAGCACGCGCAGTGCATTTTTAGGCGTGTTTTCAGAGATATACACCTGTGCGGCCAGCACGGCGGCGGGCACAAGGGCCGGCGCGTTTCGATTGGCAAAAATAGCGGCTTCACGGGCTTTTGGTGCGTTACCCTCGCTATGGGCGGCCATGGCATCCGCCACGCTTAGCACCGCGTCGCGGCGTGTGGCCACGTCTTTTGGCATCAGCTTGGCGCGAGATTTTGCCAGCAGGGTTTTGCGGGCACCGTCCCAGTCTTTGGCCTGGGACTGTAGGGCAAAAAGCGTGTCCAGCGTTTCGTCATGGCGGGGCTTTAGGGCAAAAGCCTTCTCCGCCAGTTTCAGCGCGCGCTCTGTGTCGCCCTCAGCCAGCTTGGCTTTCATCAGCCCGCGCACGCCCACAAAGCGGGTGCGATCATGGCCCAAAAGCTCTTTATAGATCTCAATGGCTTGCGTGCGGTCCCCCGCCATTTCGGCGGCTTGCGCAGAAATAAGCCGTGTTAGCTCTGGCTTGGCCAGCAGCTTTTCGGCCTTGGCCGCTTTGGCCACCGCCACGCTGCCCTCACCGGAGGCCAGCGCCACCATGCCATCGGCCAACGCCCGATAGCCGCGCTGCTCGCGGCGCTTATCGAAAAACCGGCTAATCGCGGTTTTATCACCGCGCAGCAACCGAATGGTAGCAACCAAAAGGCCAGAAAGTTTGAGCAATATCCAAAAGGCCGCAAAGGCAACAATTATGCCGATCACAAACATTAGTGGTGAAAGCGGATATTGTTTGCCCTGAAAATCAATCAGCACCCCGCCGGAGCTTTCCTGCAAATAGGAAATACCAAAGGCCAGCGCTGTGGCCAGGGCAATAAAGATCGCGGTTTTGATTAAAGAAAAAATCATACTATTCACCCGCTTTCAAAGCGGCCTCCCAAGGGCCAAAAGCCACAAGCGCCGCGTGGCGGGCCTGCACCTGTGCCAACCATTCCGCCAACACGTCTGCTGGGGCTTCCGGCAAAGCGTCCGCCTCTCGCAGAACAGTTTCAAGATCGTCGTTTTGCAAGGCAGGGTCGATACGAGACAGCACCGCATCAGCGCTAGTGCCTTCTTGCGGGGTAAGCGAACGGCTTGTGACCTGTGAGCGCAGGAAGGCTGTAATGCCCGAGTCCCCCTCGGTGGCGACATCGGCTTTAATCGCGGCGTGGGCAAGCGGCACAAATTCGGATTTCAAATCCTCTAGCGCCCACACACCGGTTTCGGAGGCCTTCACCAACGCTTCCGGCACGTCCACATTGCTGATTTCAGTAATGGCGGCCAAGGGGCCCGTAAAGGGTTTTGCCGTTTGCAAGGCCGCACTTAGCGCTGTGAGTGCCGTTTCAAGTTGGGCCTTGTTTTGGCCGCTCACCACAGTTTCAGTGGCTTCTTCTACGAGAGTTTGCGCCTCTTCCACACGCTCTGTTGCGGTGGTTTGCGCCGCGGCCACAGCCGATGTCAGCTCGCCTTGCCGCGCCGTAATTTCGTTTACTTGCGCCTGAAGCGCATCAATACGCGTGCGATAAGCGGCAATGCTGGCGGCGGTATCTGCTGAAATCGCGCCGCCCTCAGCCGCCACGCTCCCTAGCATTTCCTGCAAGCTTTTCAGCTCTGCAATCAGCCCTTCAACCTTGCCTTCGACAGCCCAAAGCCGCGCTTCAATGGCCGTGCTATCCGCCGCAGCTATTTGGCCAGATAAGGCGTTCATCTGATCACGAAGCGGGTTTACGATATCGGTTTGAAAATTCGCCAACCGCGTTTCAATCTCTTCGCGTTTGATGCCCGTTTCCAACACGGCCAGTCGCAGGTTTGTTTCGGCGCGCAAGGCTTCCAAGGCATCGGTTGAGGCATTGGTTTGCGGGCTAAGCCATGCCGCCACCGGGGCCATTCCTGCGGGCAAATGCGGGGCCACACGCGGCCCGGCCCATAGGCCAAAAATAATACCAGCCACCACCAGTGCCAAAATCTGCAAGCTGCGCGCGGCAAAGGAAACGTGGTGTTCCTCCTCGTGCTCGTCTTCCACGGGGTCCGGCAAGGGGGCTAGCGCCGCTTCCTCAACCGGTTCATTTTCTTTGCTCATGCGCTTGGCGCCCTCTTTAAATCAGCTCTTCCGCTATATGGGGAGGCTTTGGGGCAAAGTCTAGCGCGGGCTTGGCAAAGCAACAAGGATTCGCCCGCGCTCTAGGCCGGAAAGTCGGCGGAAAGAAGCCGGAGCATATCGGCAGCGCTAGGTGTGGCGCAAATATGCACTGAATTTCCCGCAGGGCAGGCCGCTGCAACGGCCTCGCTTAAGGTATATAAAACTAGTTTAGTGAAAGTATCTTCCGGCAGAGACTCCGCTAAAATTTCCGCCGACCTTGGCGAAAACAGCGCCACCGCATTCAGGTTTCCTGCTGCCAGCAGGCTCTGTGCCTCGTCACTCAGCGGCAGCGCCACTTGATCATAAATCGCCAAATGCTGTGCCCCCAGCACCTGGCGCACATGTCGCCCATGCAGGTGAAGCACACCCGTTTTAGGCAGCATCGCTTTCAAAGCCTCGGCCGTGCCTGCCGCCACTTTGGCCTCAAAGCCCAGTGCCCGCGCGCGCGCCGCCGTGGCTTCGCCCACGCAATAAGCGGGCAGGCGCCTACTCGATATCCGTGCAAAGGCCTCAACGCCGTTTCGACTGGTAAACGCGAGCGTAGATATGCCGGAAAGGTCAATTTTGACCTCAAGGTCGCGCATTTCTTGCATCGGAGAAATAATCGGCTCAAGGCTGGTATTTGCGCGCACTTGTTCGGCAAAAGCCTCGCCCTGCGCGCGGGCGCGGGTGAGCAGCAGGCTAGGCAAAAAACCCTTCGCCGCCCTTGGCGCGTAGCTCAAGGCCAGCCTCGGCCCCAATGCGCACCGCCTCGCTTATCGGCCCCGCCCAGCTTCCGGCATGGATAACCGAGCCATCAGGCCGAATGATTTCACCGCGAAAACGCAGGGTTTCGCCGTCTAGCTCCGCCAGCCCGCCTATTGGCGTGCGGCAGGAGCCATCCAGCTCTTTCAAAAACGCGCGCTCGGCAGAGATGCGAATAAACGTATCTTCGTCATGGATAGGCGCTAGCAAAGCTGCCGCCGCATCATCTGCAATCCGCCGTTCAATCCCCACAGCGCCTTGGGCGCAAGCGGGCAGCATCACGCCCGTTTCAATCGGATTAGCGATGTCGAAACTCCCCAGCCGCCGCAGCCCCGCACAGGCCAAAAACGTAGCTTCAGCCACGCCGTCCTCCAGCTTTTTCAGCCGTGTTTGCACATTGCCACGAAACTCAACCAAATTCAGGTCTGGCCGCATCGCCAGCAATTGCGCCCGCCGCCGCAGGCTGGAGGTGCCCACCGTGACCCCCTCGGGCAGCTCGGCAATGCTGGTATATTTCCGGCTGATAAACGCATCCCGCACATCTTCGCGCGGTAGGGTGCAGTCAATCACCAGTTCATCCGGCAGCTCTGTCGCCACATCTTTCAGTGAGTGCACCGCAATATCAATCCGGCCATCCAGCAGCGCCAGCTCAATCTCTTTGGTAAAAAGCCCCTTGCCGCCGATTTCAGACAGCGGCCTGTCTTGCACAGCATCCCCCGTGGTTTGGATAACCTCGATGGTAAACGCGCCCTCGGGCATCCCATGCGCCTGCATCAGGCGGCTACGGGTTTCATAGGCCTGCGCCAGCGCCAAAGGCGAGCCGCGCGTGCCGATTTTCAGCGGGGAGTCTATGCTATATTGCGTGGTCATGCTTGGGGTGATACCCCTTGTGAGGAGTGCAGGCAATCAGTTTTCAGGGCGAAGATATGAAAATCGGAATCATTGGCGCAGGCGCGTTTGGCTCGGCCTTGGCGGTGGCTTATGGGCACAAAGGCCTAGAGGTGGCGCTATGGGCGCGGGGGAAGCCGCACGCGCGGGATTACCCTGACAGCGTGGCCCACACCCGTAATCTGGCTGATCTGGCCGGCGCAGCTGCCATATTACTGGTTGTCCCCGCCCAGAAAACCGCCGATTTTCTTGGCAAAAACAAGCTTCCTACCGCCCCGCTGGTGCTATGCGCCAAGGGGATTGATGCCGCCACTGGCCAGTTACAAAGCGAGATTGCCGCGCAGTATTCTGTGGCCCCCGTTAGCATCCTCACAGGCCCCGGTTTTGCCGGAGAAATCGCGGCGGGCCTGCCCACGGCGCTTGCGCTTGCGGGCGGAAATGCCGCGCAGCAGGTGCTTCTTTCCACTCCGCGCCTAAGGCTTTACCGCACCGATGACATTATCGGCGCGCAAGCGGGTGGAGCGCTTAAAAACGTGATCGCGCTGGCTTGCGGCATGGCCATTGGGGCAGGCTTGGGCGAAAGTGCCCGCGCCGCGCTGCTCACCCGTGGCTTTGCTGAAATGCAACGCCTTGGCGTGGCGCTGGGCGGCAAAGCTGAAACCTTTCAGGGGCTTTCGGGGCTGGGAGACCTCGCGCTGACCTGCGCCAGTGCCCAGAGCCGTAACTTTGCACAAGGACTGGCTTTCGGGCAGGGGAACGGCCAAACAGGCGGCACTGTGGAAGGCCTCGCGACCGCCAAAGCGGCGGCGGACTTGGCCGCTAAGCTTGGGGTAGATGCCCCGATCACCGCCGCCGTGGCCGCTGTGGTTTCCGGCAAGGCCACCGTTGAATCCGCTATGCAATCCCTGCTTTCGCGGCCCTTAAAGGAGGAATAAATGCAATATTGGCTCTTTAAATCCGAACCCAACACATGGGGCTGGGACAAGCAATCCGCCAAAGGTGAGGCGGGTGAGGAATGGGACGGCGTTCGCAACTACCAAGCCCGCAACTTTATGCGGCAAATGGCGGTGGGCGATCTTGGGTTCTTTTACCATTCTGTGAATGAAAAGCAGGTAGTGGGCGTAATTGAGGTGATCAAAAAGGCCCACCCTGACAGCACCACAGATGACCCGCGCTGGGAGTGCGTGGACATCATGGCCATTGCCCCCTTTCCGCGGCCCGTAACCTTGCAACAGATCAAAGACGAGCCCCGCCTCGCCGAGATGGTGCTGGTGAAAAACTCGCGCCTTTCGGTGCAGCCAGTCACACCTGAAGAATGGGCGCTTGTTTGTGAAATGGGTGAGTATAGGTCAGCCTAAAAATCCGCGGCCAGCCCCTCGGGCTCTTGAGCGAATAACGATATAGCCACGACATCTACTAAACTAGTTTAGTAGATGTCATGAATGTATATTTTTATTATGAATGCCAATAACTTACCTAAAAATTATTGGTGGGTAATTCTAGCATTATCCTCTCATTTTTTCATCCGGTTGACAACAACATCCGTGCTCGCGATGCTGGTGAAATATAATCAAACAGGGGAGAGAGTATGGGTTTTTTATCAGTATTGGCCGCGACTGTGGCCGCATTTATGTTTGGCGGCGCATGGTATGGTTCGCTCGGAAAGCCATGGATGAAGGCCACGGGCATAACAGCAGAACAAGTGGAAGGCGGGGCGATGAAAAGCCCGAAACCTTTCATTATCAGCTTTATTATGTTGCTAACCGTGGCAGGCATGATGCGCCATGGGTTGGCCATGGCTGGCATAGAAAGCGCAGGCAAGAGCGCGTTGGCGGGCTTTGGCATTGGGGCCTTTATGGCCACACCGTGGATCGTCACCAATCACGCTTACAGCATGAAGCCGCCCACGCTCACTCTGATTGATGGCGGCTATGCCACCATTGGCTGCACCATAATCGGGCTGGTTTTAGGGCTGTTTTGAAAAATGAAGTCGGAGAGGGTGCTCGCGCGAGCGCCCTCTCCGCCCACCCACGCAAAGCATATGCTTTACGCCTCGCTCAACCTCGCGGCCAACTGCAAATTGTGGGGGTGGTGGAACCTGATGTTCCTTATGGAGCTTCTGCCCGAACCTTTAACTATGGATAGCAAAGGGCGCGCGCGCGGGCAACTGAATTACCCGTAAAATTTGATACGCATTAAAAAAGGGCGCCCCAACCGGAGCGCCCCGTAGGGTCTTTGCACGCACCTTAATAGCGATAATGCTCAGGCTTATACGGCCCGTCAGAACTTACACCAATGTAGTCAGCCTGCTCGTCAGACAGTTTTGAAAGCTTCACGCCAATACGATCAAGGTGCAAACGCGCCACTTTTTCATCCAAATGCTTAGGCAGAATGTAAACTTCATTCTTATATTTGCCGTCGTTTTCCCAAAGCTCGATTTGGGCGAGCACTTGGTTGGTAAAGCTGGCCGACATCACGAAGGAAGGGTGGCCCGTGGCGTTACCGAGGTTCAACAAGCGGCCTTGGCTCAGCAAAATCATCCGGTTGCCGGATGGCATTTCGATCATGTCCACTTGGTCCTTAATGTTGGTCCATTTGTGGTTTTTCAACGCGGCAACTTGGATTTCGTTATCAAAGTGGCCAATGTTGCCAACAATCGCCATGTCCTTCATTTCGCGCATATGCTCGATGCGGATCACGTCTTTGTTGCCAGTTGTGGTCACAAAAATATCGGCAGTCGCAACCGCGTCTTCCAGCGTAACAACCTCAAAGCCGTCCATCGCGGCTTGCAGCGCGCAAATCGGGTCAATTTCCGTAACCTTCACGCGGGCACCCGCGCCCGCCAGTGAAGCCGCCGAGCCTTTGCCCACATCGCCGTAACCACACACAACAGCGGTTTTACCAGCCATCATGGTGTCTGTGGCGCGGCGAATACCGTCCACAAGGCTCTCTTTACAGCCGTATTTATTGTCGAATTTAGACTTGGTCACCGAGTCATTTACGTTAATCGCAGGGAAGGGCAACTGGCCCTTCTCAAACAATTCATAAAGACGATGCACACCTGTGGTGGTTTCCTCGGAAACGCCCAGAAGGTCCCCGCGCGTTTTGGTAAACCAGCCCGGGCTAGCCGCCATGCGCTTCTTGATCTGCGCAAAAATCGCTTCTTCTTCTTCAGAAGTCGGCGTTTCGATCAGATCAGTTTCGCCAGCTTCAACACGCGCGCCCAGCAGGATATACAGTGTGGCATCTCCACCGTCATCCAAGATCAGGTTCGCGCCTTCAGGAAACTTAAACGAGCGATCAAGATAATCCCAATGCTCGGGAAGCGTTTGGCCTTTAATGGCAAAAGTCGGAATCCCCGCTGCGGCCATCGCCGCTGCGGCGTGGTCTTGCGTGGAAAAAATATTGCAGGAAGCCCAGCGAATGTCAGCGCCCAGCGCTGTCAGCGTTTCCATCAGCGCCGCTGTTTGAATGGTCATGTGCAGCGAGCCAACGATCCGCGCGCCCTTAAGCGGCTGCTTTTCGCCGTATTCTGCGCGCAAGGACATCAGCCCCGGCATTTCGGTTTCAGCAATATCCAGCTCCTTGCGGCCAAAATCTGCAAGGTTAATGTCTTTTACAATATAGTCGGCCATCGGGCGCTTCCTCATTTTCCGTAAGTTTTCGCCTCGCCAAGTAGCAGGATTCTATTCTATATACAACCGACACAAGTAACGGAGCCCCATATGCCCCCCCGCGCCTATCAACGCATGCTTTCTGGCAGGCGGCTAGACCTGCTTAATCCTGCGCCGCTCGATATCGAGATCGAAGACATCGCCCACGGCCTCGCCTTCGTGGCGCGCTGGAATGGCCAAACCAAGGGCGAGTTTCCTTATTCTGTAGCCGAGCATTCGCTGCTGGTAGAGCGGATTTACACCCAAATTGCCCCCAAAGCCCCCGCGCAGTGGCGCATGGTGGCCCTGCTGCATGACGCCCCCGAATACGTGATCGGCGATATGATCTCCCCCGTCAAATCCGCCGTTGGCCCCGGCTACAAAGAGCTAGACGACCGCCTGATGAGCGCCGTGCTGCTGCGCTTTGGCCTGCCGGGGCAGGTGCCGGAGGCTGTGAAAAAACAAATTAAAAAGGCTGATAAAATTTCGGCGTGGCTAGAAGCCATCCAGATCGCTGGCTTTGACTGCAAAGAAGCTGACAAGCTGTTTGGGGTGCCAAAACTGGCGGGGGTTGAGGACGAAGTGCTCCCGCTCCGCGCGCCCATGCGCGTGAAAGCGGATTTTTTGAATAGGCACAGGGCGTTACTAGCGCAGATGTAATGTTTGTAAGTTCACTTTTATCGTGCATTTTTCCCATATTCGATTACATATCTTCCCAGCACCTAAAGGACTACTCTTATGCGTTTTCTAATACTTCTTTCTGTCGTTATTTTGGCTGGCTGCCAACAACCATCGCAATCAACGCCAGAGACTTCGACCGCCTCTAACACGAGTGGACTAACCCCAGAAAAAAGAGCCGCGATAAACCTATGCTTAGCAGAAATTGGCTTTGATCCACTGCCTGAAGTCTTAAAGGGTATAAACGCGCCAATGAATCGAACAGAAGGCGAAGCGTTTCAAGAATGCATGGCGCGCTAAAACAATTATAGCACACTTTTTCTTAAGGTTTAACCTGCTTGCATCCTGATAAGGAGCGGGTTTTCCAGATTTCAATGCACAGGCTTTCCTAACCAGAAATCTGCGCAACCAGATTGCTAGTGCCCGCAATTTATATTTTTTTGCTTGCTGGAAACAGCATCACCGAACCATCTTCTCTGCAAAATACTCTGGGGTGAATGCGCTTGCGCAGAGGGGCAAGGCCCCTGCCGAGGATCGAGGCCACGCCCAACTGCCGGCGTTTTGCGCAGCAAAATCGTCCGGCAGGCGGGAGTACACCGTTCAGGACTTGTGGCAGAGCTAAACATAGCCCAAGCCAGCGTTGCGATTTACAGCGCTTTAAGGCGCGCTTGAACGCGCGCAAGTTGCTGGCTAACCAGCCCAGCATCTCCGCGAGATTCAATATTCAGCCGCACCAGTGGTTCGGTGCCAGACGGGCGAACATTCATGCGCCATTCCCCAAAATCAAGGCTAAGGCCATCCGCATGCGACACTTCATTTGCCTCTGGTCCCAATTCGGCTTCCAGCAGCTTTAGCGCGGCCATCGGGTCGTCGATCGTAAAGTTTTGCTCCCCCGATGTTGGAAACCGCGCTTGGCGATCCGCAACCAGCTCAC
>WTAL01000250.1 GCA_013139635.1 Paracoccaceae bacterium | reverse complement strand
CGCCGCTCGGCGCTGGCGCGCGAGCTGGCCCTGCGTGAAGAGGCCAATACAGCGCTGGAAGCACGGGTTGAAAAGCGCACGGCGCAGCTGAAGCGGGCGCAAGATGACCTTGTGCAGGCGGGCAAGCTTTCCGCGCTTGGGCAGATGGCAGCTGGGATCAGCCATGAGCTAAATCAACCCTTGGCGGCAATCCAGTCTTTTTCAGAAAACGCGCAGGTGTTTCTGGAGCGAGACCAGCCGGACAAGGCCGCGGGAAACCTAGGCCGCATTGCTGACCTTACGGGCCGAATGGCGCGGATCATTAAAAACCTGCGGGCGTTTTCCAAAAAAGAAGGCGAAGCCACAGGAGATGTGGCCCTTGGGCGCGTGGTGGATGACGCGCTAGAAATTGCGGTGGCGCGCCTGCGGGCTGATAATGTGGTGCTGCACTGGCAGCGACCTGATGCCGAGATTATCGCCCAAGGCGGCTCTGTGCGCCTGCAACAAGTGGTGCTGAACCTGATCTCAAACGCGGTGGACGCGATGGCAGGCAGCGCCGGTAAACGGATAGAGATTTCCCTGCGGGAAAGCCCGAATGAAGCCCAGATTCAGCTGCGTGATGCCGGCCCCGGGCTCGAAGCCCCCGAAAAGATTTTCGAGCCATTTTACACCACCAAAACCACTGGTAGCGAAGACGGCATGGGCCTCGGGCTATCAATCTCTTACGGGATTGTGCAAAGCTTTGGCGGCGCTATAAAGGGGGAAAACCACCCCGAGGGCGGGGCGGTATTTACCGTAACATTGCCAAAGGGAGCCGTGCAATGACCTTGAGCATATTGCTGGTGGACGATGACCGCGAAGTGCGGGAAGCGCTGGGGCAAAGCCTTGAAATAGCCGGATATCCGGTGGTTTTGGCGGGGTCGTTTATTGAGGCTATTGATCACATCTCGCCCAGCTTTGAGGGCGTGGTGTTGAGCGATGTGCGCATGCCCGGCAAAGATGGATTTGCCCTGCTGGAACGCTGCAAACAGACTGATAGTGATTTACCTGTAATCCTCATCACTGGCGAGGGCGATGTGCCAATGGCCGTGCGCGCCTTGAAAGCCGGTGCGCTAAATTTTCTGGAAAAACCCGTGAGCAACGAGCGGCTTTGCGAGGTGGTGGCGCGGGCCTGCGGGCTGCGGGCCACCGTGCTGGAAAACCGCGCGCTCAAGGCCCGGCTGGCGGCCAAGGACGCCGCCGAACGGCTGATCATTGGGCAATCTGAGGCCACGCAAAACCTGCGGCGGCAATTGCGGGTCGTGGCCTCGGCGAAGTCTGACGCGCTGATTCTTGGCGAAACGGGCGTGGGCAAAGAACTGGCCGCACGGGTTATCCACACGCTTTCAGGCGGCAACGCGCCCTTTATAGCGGTGAACTGCGGTATGCTGACTGAGGGGCTAACGCAGGCGGTTTTGTTTGGCGACAGCACCCGCAAGGGCGCCTTTGCGCGGGCCGATGGCGGCACGATTTTTCTGGATGAAATCGGAGCCATGCCACTGGACCAGCAGGTAAACCTGCTCCGCATTTTGGAAGAACGCACTGTGGAAGATCGGCTAGGCCGCCCACAAAAACTTGATATCCGTGTGCTGGCCGCCAGCCATGAAGACCTGCCGGACATGGTCACCACTGGCCGCTTCCGCCCCGATCTTTTCTTCCGGCTCGATGTAGCACGGCTACAAATCCCGCCCCTGAGGGACCGTCCCGAAGATATCGGCGTGCTCTACATGCATTTCCTCGAAGAGGCACAGGCAGAGCTCGGCTTGCCGCATGGCCCCGTGGCGCTCGCGAGCCTGCTGGCCAAAAGCTGGCCCGGAAATGCACGTGAATTGCGCAACCAAGCGCGGCGGGCCGCGATGGGGCTGGACGATGCCGAGAACCTAGGCGCGGCAGGCCTGAGTGCCGCACTTGAACGAGTGGAAGCCCACCTGATCGAGCAAAGCCTTATACAGTTTAACGGTAAAATTCCCGAGGTGTGCGCAGCGCTCGGACTGCCTCGAAAAACCCTTTATGACAAGCTCAAACGCCACGGGATAAAGCCGGAGCGCTTTCGCTAACCTAAAGTCCTGACGCGGCGCGCAGAGGGTTTTTATTTGGCAATGTTGGGTTCGCGCCGCGCCTCAACATCAGCGCCCCTAGCCACAAGCGCAAAGCTCGCAGCGCGGCGCGAGCGCTACGCTGCAACAGGCACAATGGTTGACGCGCCGCGATAGCCGAGCGAAGCGAGGCCACAGCGCCTACCCCTATATCTGTGCGGTTTTTCACACAAAGCCATCAGAA
This sequence comes from Paracoccaceae bacterium, assembly GCA_013139635.1. GTDB lineage: Bacteria > Pseudomonadota > Alphaproteobacteria > Rhodobacterales > Rhodobacteraceae > UBA3077. The sequence goes on along the minus strand of WTAL01000250.1, from coordinate 11,306 downwards.
TTGAGCGGCAAGGCGCACAGTCTCCACGCCCTCAATTTCCTTAACCAATTGTGAATCCAGCCAAAACCCCAAAATCACGCCTTAGTGAAAAATCCTCTTTCCCCAGCGGCAATCTGTGTTTCAATGCCGCATCGGCCGCACCAGCGGCTTTCAACGTTCTGGGAGGAACATCATGCGTTTTCTTACCATGGCCGCCGTTCTGGCCGCCTCTACCATCACAGCCAACACCGCTTTTGCACAAGAAGCCTGTGACGAGGGCGAGATTGTTATCAAATTTGCCCACGTAACCAACACTGACCGCCATCCTAAAGGCATCGCCGCCACTTTGCTGGCCGCGCGCGTTAACGAGGAAATGAACGGCGTTGCTTGCATGGAAGTTTACCCAAACTCCACGCTTTATAATGACAACCAAGTGCTCGAAGCCATGCTTCAGGGCGATGTTCAGCTGGCCGCGCCAAGCCTCTCGAAGTTCGAGGCTTTCACCCGCCAATTCCGCATTTTTGACCTGCCGTTTATGTTTACCAACATCGACGCGGTTGATGCGTTCCAAACCTCCGAAACCGGCGAAGCGATGAAAGCTTCCATGGCGCGCCGCGGCCTTATGGGCCTTGAGTTCTGGCACAATGGCATGAAAAACTTCTCGGCTAACGTACCGTTGATTGACCCTTCCGATGCCACTGGCCTAAAGTTCCGCGTGCAAACATCTGACGTGCTGGTTGCCCAAATGGAAGCCCTTGGTGCTATCCCGCAGCCTATGGCATTCTCTGAAGTTTACGGCGCGCTGCAAACCGGCGTTGTTGATGGCCAAGAGAACACATGGTCCAATATCTATGGCAAGAAGTTCTTTGAAGTTCAGGACGGTGTGACCGAAACCAACCACGGCATCATTGATTACCTCGTGGTAACTTCGACAGAGTGGCTTGACGGACTGGAGCCTGAAGTGCGCGACCAGTTCCTGACCATCCTTGAGGAAGTGACTGTGCTGCGGAATGCAGAAGCCACAGCGGTTAATGAGCAAGCCAAGCAAGACATCATCGGTTCCGGCGGCGTTGTGCGCTCGCTGACAGCCGAGCAGCGTCAAGCTTGGGTTGATGCGATGAAGCCGGTTTGGGCACAGTTTGAAGGCGACGTGGGCGCTGAGAACATTGCCGCGGCTCAAGCCATTAACGCTAGCCAATAAAACACACCGCGCCGCCAGCCTCCGCTGGCGGCGCACTTCATTTCGGGAGGCCAGCATGCATAGCAAGAACAAGAGCTTTATGGATACCCTTGAGGAAACGCTAATCGCGACCATCCTCGGGCTTATGACGCTGATAACATTTGTGAATGTTGTGCTGCGCTATACCGCTGGCACCGGCTTTGGTGCTTATATGAAAGAGACATGGGGCGTTAATGGCGGCCTGATCTGGGGCCTAGAGATGACCTCAATCCTGTTTTCATGGCTGGTGCTCTTCGGCGTCAGCTATTGCATAAAAATCACTGCGCATTTGGGTGTTGATTCTGTGATCAATATTTTTCGCATGCCCACCCGCCGTAAGCTGGCCTTATTTGCCACCGCACTTTCCATCATCTATGCCCTGCTGCTGCTGAAAGCCAGCTGGGACTATTACGCAAATTTCGCCAACCTTCCGGCCACCACCGGCCACTGGTTTCCCACCGGCTTCGAAGAGATGAAAGGCACCAGCTACCGCAGCTGGTATGAGGTGGACCGCGTGCCCATGCCCGACTGGCTCCGCTTTATCGAGCCGCTCATAAACGAGGGCGAGGCCTATAATAAAATTCCGCGCTTCATCCCGTATGTGATCTTGCCCGTTGGCGCCGCGCTCCTGCTTTTCCGCCTTGTGCAAGCCTTCACCGGCCTTGCCAAAGGCACCCGAGACACCCTGATTGTGAGCCATGAGGCCGAAGACGATGTAAAAGAAGTGGCTGCCAAAGCCGCGCAGGAGGCTTAATTATGGAACTTTTCTTTCTCTTCGGCATGGTTATCGGCTTTTTGCTGCTCGGCGTACCGATCGCCATTTCGCTTGGCCTTAGCTCTATTACCTTCATGCTGCTTTACTCTGATGCGTCCCTCGCCTCAGTTGGCCAAACCATGTTTCAGGCGATGTATGCGCACTATACCCTGCTCGCCATTCCCTTCTTCATCTTAGCCTCCAGCTTTATGAGCACGGGCGGCGTGGCGAGGCGCATAATCCGGTTTGCCATTGCTATGGTTGGGCACTTGCGCGGCGGTTTTGCCATTGCGGGCGTGCTGGCCTGCATGATGTTTGCGGCGCTCAGCGGCTCCTCCCCCGCCACCGTGGTGGCCATCGGCTCTATCGTGATCGCGGGTATGCACCAAATTGGCTATACCAAAGATTTTGCGGCGGGCATCATTGCCGTGGCCGGCACCCTTGGCATCCTTATTCCACCCTCCATCGTGATGGTGGTTTACGCCTCCGCCACCGATGTTTCCGTGGGCCGGATGTTCCTCGCCGGTGTTATCCCCGGCATACTTGCAGGCACCATGCTTATGGTCGGCATCTATGTTGTGGCGCGCTACAAAAACATGCCCAAGGGCGAGTGGCTCGGCTGGGGTGAGGTTTTTTACGCGGGCCGAGATGCCCTTTGGGGCCTGTTCCTGATGGTCATCATCATGGGCGGCATTTACGGCCACCCTTGGTTTGGCATGCACGAAGTGGCAGGCGCCGAGGGCGTGCGCTCGATGGTCTCCGGCATCTACTGGAAAGGCGGGGCCTTTACCCCCACCGAGGCGGCAGCGGTTTCCGCCATCTACGCCTTCCTGATTGCCAATTTTGTGTATCGCGACATGGGGCCACTGGCCGCAAAAACCGAGGGCGGCACGCCTGTCAGCCTGTTTCGGCGACCTTGGGCGCTGGTAACGGCATGGGTGCATAAAGACACCCGTGATACACTGTTTGAAGCGGGCAAGCTCACCATCACCCTAATGTTCATCATCGCCAACGCGCTGCTGCTAAAGCACGTGCTGACAGAGGAGCAACTCCCCCAGCAAATCGCCAACGCGATGCTGACAGCGGGCTTCGGGGCCATCATGTTCCTCGTGATCGTCAACGTGATTTTGCTGATCGGCGGGCAGTTCATGGAGCCTTCCGGCCTCATCGTTATCGTTGCCCCGCTGGTGTTTCCCATCGCGATTGAGCTGGGAATAGACCCTATACACCTCGGCATTATCATGGTGGTGAATATGGAGATCGGGATGATCACCCCGCCGGTGGGCCTCAACCTGTTTGTGACCTCGGGCGTGGCGGGCATGCCGATGCTTCGTGTGGTAAAGGCGGCCCTGCCATGGCTTGGCATCCTGTTCGTATTCCTGATTTTGGTGACCTACATTCCGATCATCTCCACCTTCCTGCCTAACAGCATTATGGGGCCAGAGATTATCCTGAAGTAACAACAGCCCGGGCATGGCTTTCTAAGCAATTGCCCGGGCCGTGGTTGCCTAAATCAGCAAACCACTATGGTTTCAAAATAGTCAAACACGCCAAGGCGCTCCAGCTCTTCGCGGGTCTCAATATTCAGCATATAGGCATAAGTGAAATTAATAGACTCCAGCTTTGGCATGGTTAAAAGCGCTGATTGATCCGTTGGCAAGCTGCCATCAAGATCAACGTTACGCAGCGAAGGATGCCTGCGCAAAATCGAAAGATCCGCGTCACCGCTCAGCCAAGAAATCTTCAAATCCTCCAACCGCCGCATGTTTTTAACAAATGAAACATCATGGGTTTCGGTCAATTCGCTCAACGCAAGCTCCGTCAGGCCTGTGAGCTGAGCAATCGGAGAAATATCTACGCCTGCGGACATCCGCTCAAAATGCAGCACCTTAAGCTTGGGGAAGTTCTGCAAGCCCGTCAGGTCAGCTATATTTGTATCGGTGATGTGCAGCTCGGTAAGCTGCTGCATGTCCGCAATGTCAGCCAAATCGTCAAGGCCCGTGCGGCTCACCATCAAAACCTTCACATGGGTCAGGCCGTTAATCACCGCATAATCCGCCAGCCGCATCCCGTCGATATCCAGCGTTTCGCACTGGCTTTCAATGCAAGCCGCAAGCGTGGCTTCCCCGCGCCGCAGGGCATCGGCCTCACGCGCGGCGGCGTCATTGGCCTCATTAACTTGGTCACAGGCGACAAGACCGGCGAAAACAAGGGCGGACCCAGCTAAGATGAGCGAGATTTTTTTGAGCATTATGGCCTCATGTGTTTTGATTAAGAAATGCACGTTAAAGTAAGTAAAATCAAAAATATAGGCTAGTGTGCTTAAGTTTATCCAAAGGCATACAGAATCGTGAATTTGCAAACCGCCAAAAACCGTGTATAGCCTCAGCTAACCGCAGCCAGAATTGGCGCATTCGAGCAGATACGAGGCACAAAATGAATCTCACCCGCAGAACCCTGCTGGCCAGCGCGGCTGCCGCAGCCGTTGCCAGCCCTGTGCTGGCCAACCCTGATATCGCCGATATGGTGGTTGTTTTTAAAAGCAGCCGCCGGATGGTGCTATATCGTAATGGCACGCCCTTGCGTGATTATGATATCGGCCTTGGTTGGGCCCCCACGGGCACCAAAGAATTTGAGGGCGACGGGCGCACGCCCGAGGGCAGCTATTATATCAACCGTCGCAACCCCAATAGCGCGTTTCATCTCAGCCTAGGTATTTCATACCCTGATCCAAATCAGGTAGCCGCGGCTGCCGCCGAAGGGCGCAATCCGGGGGGGGAGATATTTATCCATGGCGGCTTGGGCAAGCAGCGCCAGCAAGGTGACTGGACGGCGGGCTGCATTGCCGTTTCGGATCAGGAGATCGAGGAAATTTGGCAGATGGTGCCTAACGGCGCGCTGGTGGTTATTCAGCCATAGCCACTTCGAGCGGTGTGACTGAGGCCCCAATATCCATTACCCACCACAGCTTGCCATTGGCCTCTTGAAACCAGCCAAATCCCATATGGGTCGCGCGCGCATCTATCATGGCTTGGCGCGAGCGCGAATCTGCCGCCCATGCCTGAAAAATTTCAATATTGCTCATAAAAGTTTCGGCCACATCCTCGCCAGTGATCAAGCCAGTAAACCCTGCGCGCTCAGCGCGGGTTTGCGGGGCTGAACGGTCTGAGCCAAAGTTCCACGCCCGCTTTTGCACCGCGATATCGCGCGCATGGGTCAGGGCAGCGGCGGTAAGCTCGGCAGAAAGCGTAAGCGGCGGCACACCGGCTTGGGCCCGCACCGCGTTCACAAGGTCAAGCTGGTTAAGCCGGATGGCATTGGCCTCCCTTGCTGAAATTTGGTGCACTGCGCTGGTTTCTGTTGAGATACAGCCAGAAACCATAAACAGCGAAACCAAAAGCACAGAAATAATTCGAAACATCTTAAACTCCAAAAACCGCAGACAGGCGCTCATAGCCTGTTTTGGAACAGGTTTCAAACCCCTTTGACAAAGCCTGACGCCGAAGTGAATTGCAATCGGTGGGATTGCGTAATAATGTGGGCTGTCTTTTCCAATTTTGAGAATATACCGATGCCGATTAAAAATAGTAATATGACCCGCCGCCAATTTGGCAAAGCCTTTGGGGCTTCTAGCCTTATGGTGCCGCTATTGTCGCCGGCCATGCTGCGCGCGCAAGCAACCCTTGGCACCGAAACCGAGGCCCCTCAGTTTGTCTCAAATGCCTTTGTGACCAAAAATTGGCAGGATCATTTCAGCAACCGCCGCAAGGGCGCTATCCTTGTAGATACCTATGGCCGTGTGCTGCACTATTGGTCAGAAGACGGCGAAACCTACATGATTTTCCCGACATCCGTGCCCGTATCCGAAAGCCTCACACGGCGTGGCCGCACCAGTATTATTCGTAAAGTGGTTGGCCCCGAGTGGCGCCCGACCCCAAACATGCTCCGCCGAGACCCTGAACTGCCAACCTATGTAGGCCCAGGACCAGAAAACCCGTTGGGCACCCACGCGCTTTATCTGAGCTGGCAATTTTACCGAATTCACGGCACGAATGACACCCGCAAGATAGGGCGGCAAGCCTCAAACGGCTGTATTGGGCTCTATAATGAGGATATTTCCACGCTATTTGAACTTGCAAAAGTCGGAACACAAGTGCTTTTGGTTTAACTTGACGCGTTAACATACTTAAAGATAAGCCTTATTATTATTGAAAGCCACATCAAATTTTGGTGTGGTTTTTTCTTGCCTAACACCTTGATTAGCGCGATATTAACAGGGCATTAACGCTAACAAGTTGGCTTATTTGAAGCCACGTAACTTTATCGAGGAATTGATTGATGAAACTTATTCTCACCACCTTCGCAGCGCTAGCTAGCGCCACATCCGCCTTTGCCGGCGCCGTTGCTTATATCGCCCCTGATGTGGTTTCCATTGAAGAGCCTTCCCGCATGGGTAGCTCGGGTGCTTGGATTATCCCGCTCATCATTGCAGCCGTAATTTTGCTTGCGGTTACACAGAACAGCGCCGTAGAGGACTAATTATTTAGTCAACGCGTTAATTTTTAGATCGATCGAGGAAGATAAAATGAAAAAAATCGCCACCATCACCGCTGCCGTTTTGGCCAGCACATCCGCCTTTGCGGGCTCAGTTGCTTATATCGCCCCTGATGTGGTTGCCATTGAAGAGCCTTCCCGCATGGGCAGCTCGGGTGCTTGGATTATCCCGCTCATCATTGCTGCGGTTATCATTCTTGCGGTTACACAATCTGACAACACACCGCCTCCAACCTAATAAGATTGTTAACTTTCAGAAATCGGGCGCTTCGGCGCCCTTTTTTATGGGGTATACGGCTCAAGAATATCGAGCTCAATCATGCCTTGATCTGGCCCGAGCCATTGAGCTGATTGCATTATTTGGCCATCTTCCAACACAAGATGCACATTGGTGAAGCGTTGGCCATCCCCTGTGCAGCGCGATTTCATAACCGTTGTATCAAAGGTTTTATCGAGCAACTCCAGCTCATATGCCGGGCCTTTGCTAAAGCGACAAGTTACCGAAATTAGCCGCCCGCCCGGTGTATCTCCGGTAAAGCGATAATCGCGGGTTACAGAGCCGCTCCACTCATCTGGAGGCGTAAGCACGGTTACGGGGTCGCCCTCGTCGGTGCGTAGCGAAAGCATGTCAAAGCCAATGGCGCGGCTCGCGGTGATCAGGCTGCCTTGAAGGGTCATGGTTTGCTGAAGCTGTGAGGCATAGGTTACATATTCATCATTCACCGCGCGGCCATAAAGCATAACGCCCCGTGTATCCTCGCCCACGCGGGCGCGGATAATTGCAAGGCCGGTGTCTTTAATCTTGTCAAAGGTCACCACAATTTGCGGGCGGGCGGCGGCTTCTGCGGTGGCCGCTTCGGCTTCTCGCCGCGCGCCGGGCTTCACCTTTTGCCAAACAGCCGAAATAATCGGGTTGGTATTGCCACCGCTTGAGCAGCCCGAAAGAGCCGTGGCCACGGCCAATGCGCCGAGAACGAGCTTCATTGCCAATAGGCTCCCCATGTCTCGTAATAATCGGTGGTATCGTTGCCCCGTATGGTCGAATAAAGCCGGTTGCTGATATTAAGCCGTGCGCCGCCGTCATTGCCATAGCCGCCAAAGGCAACGGTTGTGGCTGCGCGGCTTTCAAAGGGCAGTGTCCAGTTAAACGGAATGCGCAAACGGATACCTTTATCAAAGTTGCCATCGCCAAAATCAGCGAAGCTCACGTCGGTGAGGGTCATATAGCCGGCCACTTCCCAGCCATTGGTAAAACGGCGCGACAGCGTAAAGCTGCCGCCCCAATCGCCAGCCAAATAGCGGCCAACATCTACCTGTGCTTCCAACCCGTTCCAGCCGGTATTCCAATATAACGAAGCAAAACCGGTTACGGTTTCATAGGCTTGAAAGCCAAAAAATGAATCAAAATCCCGCTGTTTTACATAGGATATTTCGGCCCCGAGGCCCCAGTTTTGGGTGGCGGGTTTCCAGAGCAGCTCGGCATCTATGCCGCCAAACATGCGCTCTAGGTAGCCTGCTGAAACACGCGCATAAAGACTAGGCGCAATTTTGGTTTGGAAGTCAGCCGTTAAGCGCCCAACCACGGGGCGCGAGCTATTGTAAAGGCCGGCATCTGAGCGCACATGCGGCAGCGGGCTTAGGTTTATGCCCGCGCCATCACCGATATTGCCCAGCAGTTTTTGGGTCATCGAGAGGTTAAGCGCAAAGGCGTCAGACACCTGATATTGCGCCGTGCCGGCTAAAATCAGATCGATCTCGCCCAAGCCACCAGCATTAAACAGGTTCACCGGAATGTTAGGGCTAAGCCGCCAGCTAAAGCGTTTTTCAAGCTCGCGCTCCCAAACACCTTCACCAGCAATATGGTAAGGCGCTGAGCTAAAGTCAGTAGAATTAAAGCTATCCGGCCCCGCATTCGGGCGATCTACCTGCGCCTCAAGGTCAGCGCGCTTAATTTCCATGGTTGTTGTTGGCAGGTTGCCAGACATCAGCGTAACGCGAAACACCTCAACTGATGGCGGGGTAGAGCCTGCCATCACACGGGCCAAACGGCCCACAGCCATGGGCTGACGAGCATATTTATTGTTGTTAACGTAAAGCTCAAGCGTGTCGCCGCTAATCCGGCCTTCCTGAACAATAATGCCGTCTTGCGCCAAAGCGCTCGCCAGAATCTCCATCATCTTTTTGCGCACAATCGGCACGGCAGCCCAAGACACATCGCGGCTATAATCTGCGGCACGGGCATTTACCGGCGCAGGGCCTACGCCAAGGTCTTGCGGGGTGATCGGCTGGTTTGGATTGCCAGAAATCGTAACCCTAAACCCGAGCTCCGAGCCGTAATTATAATAAGCGGCCAAGGAAAGGTGGCTCCCAAAGCGGTATTCGGCCCCAAGGTTAAACGGCGAATTTCGGGTGAAATCGCCAAACACTTGCTCGCCTGTGTAAGCGTCTGAGGAATACTCGGCTTTGAGGGTCAGGTTATTAACCGGCGTTTGCCATTCAACCCCGCCAAAAAGCGCGGCATCACCGGCAAACATATGAGAGACCCCAAGCGCGTTATCAACCGCGGGCCGCGTGCCGGTGCTAAATATCGGGTTAGACGACCCAAGCCGCCCCCAGCCGAGGCCAGCCGACACCCGCAGGTTTTCCCCAATGCTTTTGGTCGCCACAATATACTCCGAGGCCGTAGGGCCGTTGGAAAGCACATCCCGAAAGCCAATGGCAATGGCGGGGCGCATATTGCCCTCGTCAACCAAGCGGAATTTGAGATCAAGCGTATTGTCGCCAAAAGAGGCCCCCGGCGCTGTCCAGTCATCAAGGCTGATGATGCGGGCCGAGGCCTCAATATTGGGCAAAAGCTGAAAGTTAAGCACACCGCCCGAGCTGGTGCCGTTGTTGATGAACGACCACGAGGTCTCGCCATCGGGCTGCATGGCGGCATTGGGCATATCAATAATGCCGATAGAGCCGTGGTTACCAAAACTAGGGGCAAAGCCTTGTGCCAGCGCGCCAATCGGCATTGCCGCAAGCAACGCCGACATGGCGATCATTGAAATACGAGCCGTCATTTTACCCCTCACCGAATCTATCTTCTAAAAACAGACTCTATTTTTAGCCTGATTCCGCGCGGGGCGTAAGATGATTCGTCAGCTATCGGCGCGCTCTTGCGCAAGCAAGGTTTCAAGGCCTGATTTATAGTCAGGGTAGCGGAGCTTGACCCCGAGCTCATCCTTGATCCGCGCATTGCTCACCTGCTTGGATTCCGCATAAAAACTGCGGGCCATTAGGGTAAGATCAGCGGTCTCAAAATCCAGTGCGGGGGGCATGGGCAGGCCAAGCAGCACGGCAGCATGGCCGATCACATCTTGCGGCGGGGCGGGGTCGTTATCACACACATTATAGATTTGGCCAGCGTTTGGCTGTGTGATAGAGGCGGCAATCGTTTGCGCGATGTCTTCCACATGAATACGGCTAAACACTTGGTTTTCTTTAATTATACGCCTTGCCGTGCCATTGCGAACCTTGGCAAATGGCCCGCGGTTTGGTCCATATATCCCTGCTAGGCGAAATATATGCACGGGGAGGCCATGGGCCGCGTGCAACGCCAGCCACTGGCTTTCAGCGGCCACGCGGTGGTGGCCACGGGTGGTGGCGGGGGAGAGCGGCGTGGCCTCATCCACCCATGCGCCACCGTGGTCGCCATACACGCCCGTGGTCGAAAGATAGCCGAGCCACGCGGGCTTGGCGGCTAGTATTTCGGCCTCCAGCCCCGCCAAAAACGGGTCTCCATTTTCATCGGGGGCGGCGCTAATAAGGATATGCGTTGCCCAGTCAAGCGTTGCAGAAATGTCACTGCCCGGCCATTGCAGCAGGCCGAATTCAGCACTTCGGCTTGTGCCTCGCACCTCCCAACCCAAGCTCCGCATATGCGCGGCCACCACACGGCCAGTGTAACCAAGGCCCAATATAAGTAGGTTCATGAAAGTCTCTCCAAGGCCCAGTTTGCGGCGTCTTTTACTGTGTCGTCAGGGTCGCTCGCCAACGGGCGCGCCGCTGCCGCAAGTGAGGCATCGCCCGAGTTGCCGATGGCATACAGCACGTTGCGAATGAAGCTATTCCGGCCAATGCGTTTAATCGGAGACCCCGCGAAAACCTCACGAAAATCAGCGTCGTTTAGCGCCACTAGGTGCTCTAGCTTCGGGCAGCGTAGCTCGATACGCGCCCAATAATTGGCATCCCGCGATACCTGCGCAAATTTGTTCCACGGACAGGCGGCGAGGCAATCATCGCAGCCATAAATTCGGTTGCCCATAAGCGGGCGCAATGCCGGGTCTATCGGCCCTTTTTGCTCAATGGTGAGGTAAGAAATGCACTTGCGCGGGTCCAGCTTATAGGGCGCGATGAAGGCATCCGTCGGGCAAGCATCAAGGCAAGATTGACAGTTGCCGCAATGGTCCGGCTCGGCCGTATCCTTAGGCAAATCAAGCGTGGTAAAAATGGCGCCAAGGAAAAACCAGCTACCAAGGCGGCGGCTGACCACATTGGTGTGCTTGCCCTGCCAGCCCAGCCCCGCTGCCTGCGCCAGCGGCTTTTCCATTACTGGCGCGGTGTCCACAAACACCTTAATATCGCAAGGCTCCTGCTCTATCAGCCACCGCCCCAGCCGCTTAAGGCGCTTTTTCAGCGGGTCGTGGTAATCTTTATTGCGGGCATACACCGAGATATTGCCCCTATCCTTCATGGGCAAAAGCTTAAGCGGGTCATCATCCGGGCCGTAATTATCGGCCAGCATAATAACCGAGC
>WTAL01000159.1 GCA_013139635.1 Paracoccaceae bacterium | reverse complement strand
ATTTCAGATGCGAAATGGAAAGCGTGCTGGTATATTATGTTCGCTTGCAGCGCTAGATGTTTGCCTTGTGCATTTAGCCAGAACGGCGACGTTTAATCTGCAGATTTCGGAACGCTGGGTCTATGTTTCAGCCACCAGTGTTGGGCTTTGCCTGACACATGTAGCGACAGATAAGGCAGCATGGATGGCTGAGCGCAGTATTTCCGATGTTGCGCGGCCGATCATGGGCAAACCAAAAGCGCTTGAGAGGGGGTGCGCGCAACATGGCATCACAATCAATTGGCGGCCCCTTGGCCAACCGAAATATGGTGGTGTAATCGAGCGCATAATCTGAACGCTCATTCACCGGCTACCGGGCATAACCTTTTCAAATACCACACAGCGGGGGAGGTATAATAGTGAACGGCGGGCGTGCCTTACGCTTGAAGAGTTGGAAAAATGGCTAACCTTGGTAATCTGTAAGGATTATCATCAGTTACCTCATCGCGGGATTGATAAGGAACCACCCATGATGCGCCTCAAAGAGGGCTTGGTGGTGCTTAAAAAAGCAGAAAATGGCCCGATGCCTTTTCGCACGCTGTCACGCCCAGCCATTACCCTTTGGGAACACAGAGCTGCGCCGGGTCCGCGAGCGGACCACAGAGCAAATGAATGAAGAAAGGATCTTCACCGCTTTTGAGGAGATGCAGGAAATTGAGCGCAATGCGGCCCGTCTTTCAAAGAAAGCTAGGCGGAGGAAAGCGCGGCCAGAGCTCCAACAAGCGCCAAATGACGCAACACGAAACCAAGCAAAAGAGCGGTTGGGGTAAAACCCTATTAGCAGCTCATCCGCCCCGCGTCCATTTTCTGACATTGAAGAGTGATGATGATTGTCCGTCGTCAGGATTTTTGGTTCCAGAGGTAGCGTAAATTAAGCGAGTCTCTGGCTCATCTGGTTGGTTTTATTATGCAGCGAACTTGCGGTGTTGCAAGCGCCGGGTTTCGAGTGTTTTGCGCTTGATCCTTTCTCGTTTGTTTATAATGGCTTGCGCACGTCCGAAGTATACGTCTGACGGCGTGGCGTTGTTCAGGCTCTCATGAAAGCGCTGGTGATTGTAGTGATCGACGAAGGCTTCGATCTGGTGGTTCAACTCACCTGAAAGGAAGTATTTTTCCAGCAGAATGCGGTTTTTCAAGGTCTGATGCCAGCGTTCCACTGCCCGGCAGTGGTTTGCCTGCAAACCATGAGAGGGATCTTCCCTTGGGTCTGCGGGTGATATAGTGCGCCGCGAACGTGATCCATGCCTTTGTCATCAAGCCACTCGGCCAACTCACCCGAGACATAGCTGGAGCCATTGTCCGCCGCCCGGCAGTGGTTTGCTTGCAAACCATGAGAGGGGCTGAGCAGATGTGGCTTGTGGGCAACGTGAACCTGATCACAGCCGGATGCCTGCAAAGCGAGATCTAATGTGTCGGTTACATCTTCAATTCGCATGTTCCCCTCTCGGTGATTGCTGCGCATTCACCTGCCGGGCGGCGGTGCACAGCTTCCAAGCAATGATGTAGCGGCTGTAATCGTCCAGAATTGTGCTGAGATAGAACCAGCCCCAGCCGATGACCTTCAGATAGGTGAAGTCAGTTTGCCAAAGCTGGTTGATGGCCGTGGTCTTATCTTTGAACTCATTGGCCGCCTTGATCACAATGAAGGCGGGGCTGGTGATCAGATCATGCGCCTTGAGAACCCGATAGACCGAAGCCTCTGATACAAAGTAACTTTCTGTATCTGTGAAGGTCACGGCCAGCTCTCGTGGTGACAGCTCAGTCTCCTTCAAGGCCAGTTTGACGACCTTATCCCGAACCTCGTCAGGCATTCGGTTCCAGACGTTTTTTGGCTTGGGAGATTGATCCTTCAGGCCAGCTTCTCCGCGCGTTAGGTAACGATCATATCCCGCTGACCGGCAGGTAAATGCATGCATTCACCGAGAGGGGGCGGTAGAATGTGGTGCGGGGAATGCCCAGCTTGGCTAGCGTCTGTCGCGCAGATAAATGCGACCCCTCGACGAGCTCAATGATCTCCAGTTTCTCGGATGCGGAATACCTTATTCGTGGTCGCCTCCATCCATTGCCCGGCAGGTGATTAGAATAATCACCGAGAGGGGCCGATCATGCTTTTTTTGAGAAGCCGGAGTTCCAGTGTTTGCTCAGCCACGACCTCCTTCAGATCACGGGCTTCGCGTCGCAGCTCCTTGACTTCGTCGGTCGTGGCTGCTCGTGCCGTATCGCCAGCCAGACGCTTCTTGCCAGCCTCCATAAAGTCCTTTGACCATTTGTAATAAACGCCCTGTGAAATCCCCTCGCGCCGACACAGCTCGGCAATGCTATCTTCGCCACGCAATCCATCAAGCACAATCCTGATCTTCTCTTCGGAAGAATACTGCTTGCGCGTGGCGCGTTTGATGTCTTTGACGATCTTCTCGCCGGGGCTCTTTCGGGTTCTAGTTGTCTGTCTCATGTTCCACTCCTCAGGGATTACGATGAACCAGAAACACTCCCTTATCAAATGCTGCTATTTGGACCCATAGGCGCTGACGTTAGGCAGGTTCAAGTTTTTCCGGTAATACCCCTTGCTGCCGATCAGCTCTTTGAGGCTATTGGCGTGGTCGCGCGCACGTTCCGAATGCTGTTCGTTCCACGGCACGGGATCAGGTTTGGCAATCACAGGGCCATTTTCGGTCTGGTACACCACGGACTTTTCCAGATGTTTAGGCAATTCGGCATTCTGGAAGAACGCGTTCAGCGGGGTGCCTTGTTGGTCACGCGAAACCGCCGCCGTTCCGGTACGGGTTTGAATGAAGCGGTGTGTTTTGGGATCGATACGATTGGTCATAAGAGGGTCCTTTCAGGGGTTACCAGGTTTTTCTAAACACAACGAGGGGACAGCCCGGGCCGTATTGGGTGAAGCTTTGCGGGCCGATATAATGGCAGTCGAACTTTGCGCCGGGATTGGCATGGCTTCCATAAAAGCTGTACTGCCAGCGCAGGTGCGGGAAGCCATAGGCATTGATGGCCGCAGCCAGCGCAACGATGATAAGCAAGGCTGCAACGGGCGTGCGCGAGGTAATATACGTGACGAGCCGTGGCCATTTCCGACGGCGCGCGAGAGAAAACCTCCCCCGGCGGGTCGCTTTTGCGCGTCTTTTTGTAATAACGACCTCAACTGGTTTGAGGTATCGTTTGCCGCCATACATGCTGTTTGGCGCGATTTCCTTGCGCCAGGGTTCCACGGCGAAGACCTGTATCTTGCGCGCCAAAATCGGCTTAAGATTGCCAAAGATGACGATTTGGGCGTCTTTTTTTAACCGCCTGACCTCATCGGCTGTTTGCAAGGCTCGGCCTGTCCGGCTGACGCTCTCTTTGACCCCATCTTCCGAAAATGCAAAACTGGAGGTGTTGGTCGTGAACTCGCCAAGGTATTTGCTGAGGTAATCCAGCGTCGTTTGTGAACGAATTCCGCCCAAAAACAGCTTCAAATCCGCCTCAGATAAGATTGTCTCGAGAGCATGCTTGCCATATACCCGAGTAAAATCATCAAGATCTTGGGTCGCCGCCACATATTTCACGCCGTAGGAGCGAAGTAGCGTTAACACCGTCGGCAGGTTATAGAGCGGGCTGTTACAACACTCGTCATGATAAATGATAACCGGTGTATTGTTATTCGCCCGAACAAGCTGGTCTGTAGCCAGCCAAAGCATCATCCCCGCCCATTTGCCAAGAACGTCTTTGTTGGCAAAATCCACTGTGATGTAGGCGGTTACTTTCCCGAGTTTTAATTCAGCAAAGTCGAAAGTTGTCTTTGAGGTAATATTAGCGAGATAATTTCCCGGCCCAAAAACCTGTATCGCATGCATGGCAGCGATTTTGAACTGCCCAAAGGTTTTGGCGGCCCCATCATCACCAAATGCCATCTGGTGCTGATCTTCCGCCATTTGCGCGATCTCGCCTTTCAAAAGCGTGCAGCTGGCGGCTTGCATCAACAATTCATTCAAAAACGCTTCATTCGTCAGTGCCCGAAAAACTGTGGTCAGGTTGCGGTGTTCTGGTGGACAAACCGCGACAACCGCCATGGCCAGTGTTGCCAGCAACGAGCGTGTTCCCAGACGAAAAAACAGGTTAGACCCTTCTTCCGGCGGCTCAGGATAAAGCTGAAGGATCAACCCTTGAGTCAGTGACAGGGCCGCAGGAGAATCTTGCTCAAAAAACACAAAAATATAGTCGAGCGGGTTGAGGTAGTCCGTTTCTTCAGCGACAGGATCAAAGGTTACAATCCGGTGTCCGAATTTAGTCTCGCGCATTTTGGCGGTGGTTTCGCCAAACTCGCGTTTGATATCAATGACAATGCAGCTTTCGGAATTCCCGGCCAGCATTTTCATAAAAACCGCAGAACTTTTCGCAGATCCCGCCGGGCCAAGTAAAGGTTCCCCCCAACAACGCAACTTTCTTTCGTCGGTTTTTCCCTCCGTTTGCACACCCATTCTCACCGAAGGGCAAGGTTTCACATGCGAAACCCAACCCAATTAAGAGGAAGAGGAAGAGGAAGAGGAAGAGGAAGAGGAAGAGGAAGAGGAAGAGGAAGATGACCCAGCTATATGCACAACCCTACGATATTTCAGCTACAGGTTTTTATTTTGAAACAGCGGAAGAATACAAAAAGAACGCAAACGCCCTGCGCAACGATTACGGCGACCCTGTAGAAGAGTTTGAAATCCAGTTCATTGATGGAGAACATATTGATTGTGATCTGGCGGCAGCGATTAGCCTGAACCAAGCGAATTTTGCGCAGTTCTTTGATTGTGTTGACGATTGGGATGAGGGGCAGAAACAGCAGGTAATTATTGCCGTTGGTGACTGTGGCTATGTTTTTGATGCCAACACCGCACCCGATGATTTTGACGTGGAAATCTACGAAATCGACACCATGCGAGAATTGGCAGAGCAGTTTGTCGAGGAAGGTTTGTTCGGGGAAGTGCCTGAATCCTTTCAGTTTTATATCGACTTTGACGCTATCGCGCGGGATTTGGCGGTGGATTATTCCGAGATCAAGATTGCAGGGAAACGGCTGATTTATCGGTGCAACTAGCGTGATTGCACCCGTAAGCCCCTGCGCGAATTTGGGGGTTTCGGGGTGCAATTTCGCACTGTTAACCTGAATGGAGAACATCATGGAACTACAACATATTGACTTAAACGACCTTAAAACTACCGCCCTGAATGTGCGCAAGAAGGGTGCTAAAGATATTGCTGACCTTGTGCCAAGCATCCGCTCGCTTGGTCTGTTGCAACCGCTTTTGGTGCGCCAAAATTGCGAGGGATTTGAGATTATCGCAGGGCAACGCCGTTTCTACGCGTTGCAAAAATTATCCGAGGAGCAGAACATCGAGCCAGTGCCGTGCATCATCATGGCGAAGGGCGATGATGTCAAAGCGATAGAAGCATCCCTAGCCGAGAACATCGCGCGTCTGCCGATGGATGAAATTGACCAATACAAGGCTTTTGCCTCATTGGTGAAGCAGGGGCAGAGTGCCGAGGAGATCGCCACGCTGTTTGGCATTACGGAAGGCTTCGCAACCGGGCGTTTTCAGACGTAGGCGGAAGTGAAACGGTTTCTGGAACCGCACCCGATATTCACCCGCGACAGCAAGGGCGAGATTCATCCGCAGAGGGTGAAGAACCTGCTGACCAACAAGATCTATGCCGGATACTACGAACACAAGCCGTGGGACGTCCCCCTGACCAAAGGCAAGCATGAGGCGCTGATCTCATGGGAGGTATTTCAGCGCATCCAGCAGCGGCTCAACGA
>WTAL01000225.1 GCA_013139635.1 Paracoccaceae bacterium | reverse complement strand
ATACATCAATGGCTTTTATAATCCGCGTCGCAGACACTCAGCCCTAGGCTGGAAAAGCCCCTTGGCTTTCGAAAGGTTTGCCGCTTAAATGAGAACTTGGAGCGGCACTAAAGCGGGACAGGTCCATATGTTCGGTAACCGCGTGAAAAAAATCCTGAATATCAACTTTGATCAACCACTTGGCACTCGTATGGACATGGGCTGCGAAAACTGGGTTGGAGTTGGGATGATAAGCGTAGCTGTCAGGATGTGGTGATGCAAACTGCAAAATATTGTCTGAGATCCATTTCTGACAGATCATAATACGTGGCTCAGGAATACTGATCATTCGAACATTTCTGCGACCCGGAATTTGCTTCTTCATGTAGAAGTGACGATATCGCCCAGCCTTTCGAGCAACAATTTTTCGCAAAAAACCATATGGTAGCGTAGTCACAACACTCAGGTGATTGAGAGTCAAAAGCGGGAATATCTGGGAATTAACAGATGCGATTCGTTGGATAGCCTTAGCGGAATTTTCCAGCACTGCCGGATCAATCCCAAGCTCTTGGCCTTTTGCTTTGTAGCGTTGAGGGCTCGTTTGATGCATCTACTTCGGCCCACCGAGGGTGGGGGGCATAGCGAGGAATGCCCAAGACATCGCCTGGCTTTTCTCGCTATGGCGCGCAGCGCGAAGATTCTGCTCCGCTTGACGAATGCCGGAAATCCAGCACTCCGGGCTGTAAACAACCCGGCACCGTTTGCACGGTGCATTTCTAGACGATCTCACGGCGCCCTCAACTGTTTAGGAAAGTACAATTCATTTTCAGGGTAAGCAAGCTTTTCGTCCGTAAAATCGAAGCTTACAAACCACCTCAATTCCCTTTGCCCAAGACGCGTAAGGGAATTCTTTGGCGTCAACCAACCAGCCTTGGAAGCAAGGTCTAGAATCTTCTCAACGCGAGAGATAGGAATTTGTGTGCGTGCTGAGAGTTTAGAGGGCGTTCTGCCACCCGTTTTAATGGCATCCAACAACAACATTGTGTGTGCCCAAAGTTCTCCTTCAGTATTAGTAAGCAGTCTTTTGGCATCGCGGATTCCTAAAACGCGTTGTGAGTTTTGGACAAGCAAATCTGAACTGTCGGCAACAGCATCCAAATTTGACCCTAGCGTACTTCTACCTTTGAATAACGGTGTCCAGCCAGCGGCAGAGCTGTGTAATATTTGCGGCGCATTGTTTGGAATACCATGAGAAAAAGCGATTAGTGATCCTGTGTTGTTGAAGCCGAACGGGTAACGTGACCGTTTTTTCGGGTACTTTTTGCAAAGAAGCTTTATGGCACCTAGTTCGGCTCCCTCAAAGGCCTCTTCAATGACTGGACAAGCAATGTGCGTTGAAATTGTCGGGCGTAGCGGATGGCGTGCCAGAATGTTCTGGCCATGCTCTGTTGCTGAAAAACAAACGATTTGAAAGTCTAGAAGACCGTATGATATCCAGCTTTGTATTGTCGCGACCATTGCAAACGCGTCGAGCATTTCGTGTACTCTACGCCCGGAGCCAACAAAATCGGTGACAATGACTATCTTACGAGTCTGCCTTGCTCTGAGTTTATCTGGGCCAGGGTGGGAGAGGGCAGATGTCGCGTGAGTCTTACAAAACTTGGAGATTAATGCGGCTACTATGCCTTCACTGCCGACATCTTGCTTTTGTAGATCGACAAAAACCGGTTGGACACCATCACCCACTGCCCGGCCTGTCCCGAATCTAGGGAAAAATGGTAGTACTTCACGATTTTCCTTATCCACCTCGCGTTCAGCGTAGAAAGCCACTACGCTTTGACTTTTCGTGTTCAGGCTCATGATTTCGTTGAGCAGCTTTGTTATCCCAGATATAAGCTCGCTTGCGCCAACCAACATCAGCCTGTCTACAAGTATGGTGGCAACCGCTTGATCAGATGGCTCGAAGTTTTTTATCCAGTTTTTTCCGAATGAGGTTGTAGATAGAGAGGCCAAAATTTCACATCCAATATTTAATTTGCTCGATCATAGAATCCTTGACGAACTAGGGGAAGAATAGCCTTGAACAAACGAACCAGTCCAATGTTTTGTTTGAATCATACATACGATAGGTGTTCCTGATGGGGGCATATGGTCTGGGACGGCACATCGTTTGCCCTAGCCATTCTGCGTAATTACGGTTCTGAAAAGGCATCCATGAGGTGCTATTCTATCCTCAAATATATTTCCTGTAGTCGCTACTGACTGTGGCCCCCTCAGGCAAATATTTTAGAACTTCACCCACTTTGCGGGACGCTCGAATTGGAATGGGAAGTTTCTGGTTCATTTGGGTTGAATTCCAGTTAATCTTGGTGAGGGAGAAAACCTCCTGAGCAATTTGTGAAATAGTGCTTTCGCTACTTTCGTGTGGGCAAAGCAAAAGCGGATTCGGCACATATTGACCAGGATAGGTCCCATAATATGGAATACTTCCGTTCGTATATAGCAACCCTTTGCCATCCAGATCAATAAAGGTTCCACGCAAAACCGGATAGTCACCGTCGCGTAGAATCTTTGCAGCATAATGCTCCTGTACCCAAACCAAATCACGCAGTTCTGTGCCTTGCTCATCAAGTGCTTCTAGGAAGCCATCAGCCTCTTCATCACGGAAGCGCGACGTTTTCATTATAATGACGCGGGCAGGGTAATGCTTGTGATGGGCGCGGTAAGCTTCCAGCACGTTTTTTACAAGTTCATAGGCGTCTTCTTGCGTCATGTAAGGGTGTCGTCCACGGATTTCCGTCTGGGCTCTACCGCCTTTCAGTATGAAACCCTTACCGCGTTCATCGAACATTTGAGCCGCACTAGTCCATAGTTGCTGACCGTCTACATCACGGTAGAAACTGATACCGATAAAGCACGATTTATATTCGCCGTCTTGAGGCAGGCGTCGCCAAGGCACTCGACCACTTCCTTTATAATAAAGTGTTGTAAGAAGATTCCATGTACGTCCCGCAATACCTTGGATTTTACGGTTAGAGGATTCCTTGATCTTTCGGGGGATTTTAGCTTTTTCATCGAGTACATCTTCCCACACAATCTGGATGGGAAAACTAAACGGCATAGCTTTGGCTTTGAGCATACCACGAAAATTTGGCGCGTCGGATCCACCACTATCTTCTTTTTCGCTTGTACCACGTGCTTCTACCTTTGCCCCCCAAACCCGTTCAATCAATTGAACGGGGAGAGCAATAATAACAACATCCGGTCTATTTCCACTTTCTTCTAGGACTTGAAGGCGTTCACATACCGCATCAACGGCCATCTTAACGGCCTTTGTGTGATTGGGCTCTTTGGAAATTTTATTGAGTTGGGACTTGGGGAGTGTTTCAGTGCCACCTTCTTCAATCACAAAGTTACAACGAAACGGGTTTTGATTTTGCAGTCCAGGAAAGTCAGGGTGTAAATTGGGGTGTTTTTCGGTGTTGCCTCCAAAGCCTTCGGCTGCGGCTGCCATGAAATTTTGCGTGTCCTCGACAGTTTTAGAACTGCCGACTACACCAATCGTGATAACTTCCCCAAGATGCGTTTGTAGAGGACCAGCTTCACGCAATCCGAGTCGGGGATCTGAATGGCTATGTTTGTCACCAAACTCAAGCAGGGGTTCATCAAATATCTTTCCTACGAACTCAGTCAAGGTTGAACCCTCCTTGGATGTCGTCTTGATCATCTTCATCTATGACCTTTGGCTTTGGTGTATTCCAAGCTTTCTCGGGGACAGTTGTTGGCAAAATTACAGTGGGCGGTGCAGAGAATGTCAGGAATTTTGGTTCACTATCGCCAGATGCAAAAAGATCACCACTCGATTCTTCACTGCCTGAGAGAAACCGATGCCACATAATGACCTGACCACGCAGAGACGCGTTATTGTCCATCCGTTTCTTTCCTGATAGCAGAGCGGCGGGGTAGGAATGGGCGGCAAAACCATTGGTCGTAAAATGGTAGGTTGGGCTGATAATCAGAAACCATTGATCAAGCATCAATTCAAATCGAGGCGCGAATGCATGGTGACGAACAAATGCTATTTTTCCTGGCTCTTTTTTGTCTTTTGATGCGTTGACGACATTTGTTTCAGTTCGGTTCTTGCTCGCCAAATACTTAAAAATTCGGGAGGTGTTCTCTGCCTCAGCACGAAAATAGAAAA
Organism: Paracoccaceae bacterium; assembly: GCA_013139635.1. Taxonomy (GTDB): domain Bacteria; phylum Pseudomonadota; class Alphaproteobacteria; order Rhodobacterales; family Rhodobacteraceae; genus UBA3077. Next base: position 8,594 of record WTAL01000225.1, on the reverse strand, counting down.
CTTTATTTCCCTTCTCCCAGCCTAAGTCTCTGTCATATTGATGTCGTAATAACTGTCTAAGAAAGAAGGAAAAGTTGTATTGCTCATCAAGGTCTTCATGCAGAGAAATATCTGAAGTGTCGATAGCTTCGATTTGATCTTGATCTACAATTAGACGTGTACATTCGCTGCGCGGATCATGAAATGACCAAAACGTACGGCCTTTGATAACCCAGTCAAAACGTGGTGTCTCACCGCTATTAAAAAGTATCGCCAATGCTTGTTTTGATGAATAGGGCGTCGACGATACATAAATTTCGTTAGGTAGTGTAATAGGAAGCATATTGACCAAGGCCTCTTCCCCACCACCGAGCGGCGGGACATAATACCCATGCCCAGCTTTTGGCACAGTCAACTGAGCAATCGCGTCAGCGGCATTGCGATTGAGCATGTCAGATGATTTGTTGAACTGTAGTTTTCGCTGATTGACTTCGAAATCAAGTGGAATTTCTTTCCAATAGAAGCTTTCGTCGGACTGTCGGTAAAGCACCAAAATGACAGGTAGGTTTGAGGTGCGCCAGTATTTCAGATCATCAGTTCTTAAAAGGTAGGTGAAACTCTGATCGTTTTCGCCGGTGTATTTAGCGGATTCTGTTGCTTTCACCTGTACGGCGATCATCTTGGCAAGCGGAGTGCCGTCAACCATGACTTCGGCTATACCATCTATTCCGGCCTCAAGACGAGAGCGCCCATCAAACTGGAAGCCAATATTCAGAAATCTGGATTTAGTCGCAGCTTCTCCGATTTCTCCTATGAGTTGGCTTTTAGTTATTTTCTTGGGCATAATGCTTCAGCAAAACCTTTAATGGGTGAATCGTAGCTAACCCTACTATATATAGTATTTTTTACCAACGAATAAAGGCCACGCGACATCAAGCGATGAGGTAAGAAGGTCATGTAAATGATTATACTGAGAGCAAGAGTTTGCAACTTGGATAGTTCTATTTCCATTTAATTCTTAACAATGCCCTTGCTAGACGCAATGATCCTACCAGCAGTCATGGCTCTACCGCGCCACCATGAAATTGTGTGTCCGCACACCACCCGTATTTTTGAATGATAGATACATTGTGGCACTTTCAATACGTTGGTATCTCCGCACCGTTCAATGAATTATGAAGGCCATTTCGCCGTTCGACACATGCCTTTTACGATCAAAAACCTTTACTAGTTTCAGCTCTTAACCCAAGTTGGGAATAGTGCCCGTACAGCCAAAGTTGCGGGCGTATTTCTTGCTTCCTGTTGGACTTCTTTAGCTTTCGACAATTTTCGTACCACTGTTGCATTCTGGAGCAAAGTCTGCTGTCCACAACGGTGCGCTGCAAACTCGAAAATGCGCCCAAATCTTCTACATATTTTGGTGCTCAAGAATGTATTCGCAAGCTCAATTAGGTTGCGCTGACGGCTGACCATTGGCTTTCCCTCTTCCAGAGAGCAGAGGACATCTATGAGGTTAGGTACGCCATAACTTTGAGTTTCATCCTCCTCAATCTCGATGCCAACGCGTTCCCAAAGTTCGGCCAATAATGATCTTTCCATGTTCCAATCATATTGGTCGACTCGTCTGCATGATATCCATCGTAATTTGAAATTCCTCTCCCAACTGATCACTTTGGGAAACACGAAGGGCAATCCGCTCCTATTCCACAAAAGTTCATCCATACTGACAACTTTACATTCCCATTTTTCCCGCCGGAATGCGTGTACATTCAAAAATAGTTTGCGCTCGGCCTCCGAACGCTCAATGATCTGGGAATTCAGTGAGAACAAATTTTGCTCATGGCTGAAATAAATATCAACGAATGCCTGCCGAATGTTTCGTAGATCACGCTCCTGAAAATCCCATGTCACCCAAATCAATCGAATCCCGTTTGAAGCGTAGAATGCTTCCCTCGCAACAATCGTGGGCAATTGAGTAGTTGAGAGCTGAATTTCGAAAGCAGTGTGCACTCCATTGTAAAGGGCAGAAATGTCGGGCTTCCGTCTATTCCCTTCCGCCACCACATATTTCTCAATTTTCACATCGTCGGCATTTTGATCGGATTCCAATATTTTTCCGACTAAGGTTTTTATTCTTTTGTGTAGTGGCCCTTCTTGCCTTCCTTCAAATTGCCTTGCAGAAATCAAGTCAGGTTTTTCTGGGTTTCCAGTCCACCAAGGGCAATCTTGTGGAGCGCCTGTGAAATGCTTCCAGTATGGGCGTCTATGAATATCGAATGGTGCATAAACCGGATGTTCGCACTGACTACAAACGAACCTCGGGTTATTGTTATGTCGGCCTTCGGCCGCCGCGCGTCTGATTGCATTGTATTCTTCAAGGTTTGCGGAAATAAGATCAGACGATCTTATGGATGCCATTGATTTTAGGTCAATGACAGATTTCAATGTGCGCGTGATTTTAATATTTTTCATATGGGTTTACTTCTGATTTCTCACAAGGCGCGTCAGATCATCATTAGCTGAGAATGCATGGTTAGTCGATTGGCGCACATTGGAATTATCAAAACTGCGGCTTGCGCTAAATCTGTCAGATGTATCACATTTTTTATGTCCCCCATTTTTTGACCAACTTTTTACTGTCCAAGCGGACTGTCGTGAACCGAGCCTGCGCAGGCTTGTCTCAGCCAGTCGGCGTCCATCCCTGACAGAAGTAAGGCTTAGGGCCAGCCCTCAGCGCACTTCGATAAAAACAGATCGAACAGAAAATGTCGTTGTCGGTTCCCCCTGAAGGTTCCCCCCAACAAAGCAATTTTCTTTCGCCGGTTTTCCCCTCCGTTTGCACACCCATTCTCGCCGAAGGGCAAGGTTTCACATGCGAAACCCAAACCCATTGAAGGGAAAGAAAGATGACACAGTTACATGCACAGCCTTACGATATTTCGGCGAACGGCTTTTATTTTGAAACCGCAGCAGAATATGCGGCAAAGGCAAAAGCCTTGCGCAATGATTACGGCGACACTGTTGAAGAGTTTGAAATCCAGTTCATTGATGGAGATCATATCGATTGCGATCTGGCGGCAGCAATTAGCCTGAACCAAGCCAATTTTGCACAGTTCTTTGATTGTGTTGACGATTGGAATGAGCTGCAGAAACAGCAGGTCATTATTGCGGTTGGTAACTGTGGCTATGTCTTTGATGCGGATATTGCGCCCGATGATTTTGACGTAGAAATTTATGAAACCGACACCATGCGCGAACTAGCGGAGCAGTTTGTTGACGAGGGTCTGTTTGGAGAAGTGCCTGAATCTTTTCAGTTCTACATCAATTATGATGCTATCGCGCGGGATTTGGCCGTGGATTATTCCGAGATCAAAGTTGCAGGAAAACGGCTGATTTATCGGTGCAATTAGCGTGATTGCACCCGCAAGCCCCTGCGAGAATCAAAACAAACAGGGGTTTCGGGGTGCAATTCCGCACCGCTAACCTGAATGGAGACTATCATGGAACTACAACATATTGAATTAAACGACCTTAAAACCACCGCCCTGAACGTGCGCAAGAAAGGCGCGAAAGATATTGCTGACCTTGTGCCAAGCATCCGCTCGCTTGGTCTGCTGCAACCGCTTTTGGTGCGCCAGAATTGCGAAGGGTTTGAGATCATCGCGGGGCAACGCCGTTTCTATGCTTTGCAGAAACTGTCCGAGGAGCAAAATATTGAACCCGTGCCGTGTATCATCATGGCAAAGGGCGATGATGCCAAGGCGATTGAAGCGTCATTGGCCGAGAACATCGCGCGTCTGCCGATGGACGAGATTGACCAGTACAAGGCTTTTGCCTCTTTGGTGAAGCAGGGGCAGAGTGCCGAAGAAATTGCCACTCTGTTTGGCATTACCGAACGGCTTGTGACCCAAAGACTGGCGATTGCCAACCTGATTGCGCCCATCCTGACCGACTACCGCAAAGAGAAAATCCACCCGTCCACCATCCGCATTTTGACCATGGCAACCAAGCGTCAGCAAAAGGATTGGCTGAAGCTGTTCAACAGTGATGATGACCGCGCCCCCGAAGGCTATCAGCTTAAAGCTTGGTTGTTTGGCGGCGCGAACATTCCGACAGAAAACGCTCTGTTCGATCTGGCTGATTATAGCGGTGGAATTGTTGCTGACCTGTTTGGCGAGGAGCAATATTTTGACGACATCGCCAAATTCTGGGAAGTGCAGAACACCGCCATTGCCAAAGCCAAAGATGCCTATCTGGCGCAGGGATGGCAGGATGTGATTGTCTTGGATGTTGGCGACTATTTCCCATCTTATGAATATGTGGATACCGCCAAGGAGGACGGTGGCAAGGTCTATGTGCATACCTCAAATGATGGCGAAGTGACATTCTATGAAGGGCAATTGCCGCGTAAGGAATCCAAAGCCAAATTGAACGTTGATAATGGCGAAGCCACCACCGCGCCAAAACCTGAACTGACCAAAGCCATGCAGAACTATCTGGATTTGCACCGCCATTCAGCGGTTCGCACGGAACTGTTAAATCACAGCGGAATTGCTTTGCGCCTTGGTGTGGCACAAATGATTGCAGGGTCTGAATTGTGGACGGTTCATGCTGATGCGCAAAAAGCGAACAGCGATGCCATTGGAGGAAGTCTTGCCGACAATAAGGCAGAGGAGAGTTTTGCAGAACAACGCAAGACCGTACAGGAATTGTTGGGCATTGATGGCAATGCAGAGGACACACTCGTTTGCAAAAAGAGTGACTGGCATAGGTCTAATGACCTCCACGCCATCTTTGCCAAACTTATCAACTTGAACGATGAAGAGGTGATAACAATCCAAACCTTTGTAATTGCCGAAACCCTGCCAAGCGGTTCTGCGATAGTCGAGGTTCTGGGCGATATGCTAAATGTCGATATGGCGCAAAGCTGGAAACCAGATCAGACGTTTTTTAACCTGTTGCGCGATAAACCCGCCATCAACGCTATGTTGAAACAGGTGGCAGGCAAGGTCACAGCGGATGCGCATATTTCCTCTACCGCCAAGGTGCAGAAGCAAATCATTCAGGACTGTCTGAACGGCACCCGCAAGGGCAAAAAACAAGACTGGCAGCCAAACTACATGGCGTTCCCAATGGCGGATTACACCAAACGCGGTGGCATTGGGGCGATGACTGGTTGGAATGCTGTGAAGACGAACTACAGCTAAAACCCCACAGCAAACCCCATCCGATGCAGGTCATTGGTTGGGGTTGTTTTTTGCCAATTCTCCCTGAAAAATTCCGCCCAATGGCAAGGCCATCGGGCGAAGACATTGCATTTTAGATGCAATCTCAAATAGGTGAAGGTGCGCTGCTAAGGAAAATGACAAATCGCGCAGGTTCGACCCTAATTTGGGGGTCTGTCCCGCAAGTTTTTCAGATTACGCGAGAGGGTTGCCCGTGATGCTCCGATCTGACGGGCGGCGTCGCTCACCGTTATACCCGTCTGGTTGATTGCCTGATGCGCCGCCAGAACCGTTTCGATATCAAGCACTGGCGGTCTGCCGAGGCGTTTGCCGCGTTTTCTAGCGGCTTCCAGGCCCGCCACGGTGTTTTCGCGGATGATGTCTCTTTGAAACTCGGCGAAGGCGCTGAACAGGTGGTATACGAGCTTGCCGCCCGGGGTCGTGGTATTGATGCCCTCGCACAGGCTGCAAAAGTGAATGCCGCTGTCTTGAAACCGTACAAGCAGGTCGGCCAGATGCAGGACAGAGCGGCCCAGACGGTCGAGCTTGAATACAATAACGGTATCACCTGGTTGCAATTCCTCCAGCATTGCGTCCAGTCCCGAACGGTTGGATTTCGCGCCGGACACGCCGTGATCCTCGAAGATCAGATCACAGTTGATTGCTTCAAGCGCGTCGCGCTGCATGCGCAGTTTTTGATCTTTCGTGGACACGCGGGCATACCCGATTTTGCGCCCCTCATTAAAGATATGCGGCACGATGGTCATAGCGGAATACTCCCGTTCTGCTCAAAAACGAACCTTTTTGAGCAGCGCCGGATTATTGGCGGATTGGAGCGTGAATTCCGCATTTTTAGCGGGTTTCTGCGATTTTTCCTGTATATCAATTCCTTTGTTTCCTGTAAATCTATGTTGATCAAAAACCTTCGATTATGATCAACATCAAGAGATTGTTTACAAAGGGAATTTTGGCCACATTGGCGCTTTATCCACAGGTTTCCGCTGCGGGTGGATTCACCGGCTCAGAACTGTTGGAATGGAGCGTGGAGGCACAGGATAGCTATTTTCAAACGTCCATCGGTATGGTGGCCGTTGTCGGCACACAAACCAACTTCCCAAATGATATAGTTGAATGTTTGAACCAGTGGTATTGGCCAAACGGAGTACTGGACCCAAACAAAAACTTGGAAATTAGGGACGCAATCACTCGGTTTCCAACGCTACATCCACAGGCAATCGTTCTTGCCGTAATCGAAAGGGAATGTGGATCGTTCAAGAACGATTAGAGCGTTGGTATCTCAATGATTTCAGGCGCTGAGAACGGTGCTGCTGTATTTACAGGTGTTGAGTTTGTATACGCCTGAAGTTTGCTTGTGACATCAGCTCCAATTTCGTTTGAACGCTCTTGAAATTCAGGCATCTGCTCTTCGGTAACAGGATCATTTTCGTCCGCCATGCGTTCCTGCATGTCGCCAATTTCGGCCTGACCAGTGTAAATGTCAGCTTCTAATACGATCAAATCGTTAACCGCGTCACTTTGCGCGCGCATTTCCTCATAGCCGGGCTCGGAGCCATTCCAAACAACTGTGGCAGCCAAATCAGCATCAACCTGATCGCCGTTCTCGAACAGAACTTGGTCCACTTGATCTTTGAACACACGCCGTCCATCTGGCAGGCGCGCAGCATGTTCTAAAGTTTCGCTCAGGGCGGCTTCTGCCCCGATCTTCATGTGCTGAACCCTTTCCAATGCCGAATCCAAGGTAGACTGGGTTTCCCGCAGTTTTGTTTCTGTATCGCGATATAGCTGCGCGTATTCCAAGTCATTCATCATGATTTGTAGATTAGTGAGTGTAGCATTCCACTTTGCCCGACGCTTCTCAGCCGCCATAGGGCCATGTTCGTCACCCGTCAGGAACCGGCTGATCCGGCCAACTTCACGCCCTGCCATTTCATTTTGAAGGTCGTCAAAATCTTGCGCTTGCTTGGTAAACCGCGCGGTCAGGCTCAAATCATCACCGTTTTGTTCAAAATTCATAACATCAGCGTACAGAAATTTCATTAATGTGGCGTTAACCTATCAATGCGCGAGTATTTTTCAGAAGGGGTGTTTTGAGTTCAAATCTTGACCACCCACCTTTCCGCATTATGGTAAACCCTTAATATCTATTGATAAAATACATATTATTTGCTATGGTTAGGAATTCATACCTACAGTTGCGCCCGCAATTCACCCGCGTTCGACCCTAATCAGGCCCACGTAGATGATCGGGTGCTTTTTTACTTCCAAAACACTTTAACCGCATGACATGCAGCCGTGACAGCCACGCGCTGCATGGGAAAGGCCTATTTATGACATTTGACCAGGAACGGTATCGTCCTCATCTCGCACCGTTAAAACTCACCACTGAACAAGAAGACGAACTGCTCCGGGATCTTTGGACAATCACCGAAGCTTTGGTGGATGAATCTATGACCTCACCAATTTACCCACTGCAATTAGCCTTCGCCTGCACAGCTTTTGATTCCCTTGAAGCGGCAATCGCGGTAGAATCTAACGGCACATCAAACAAAGAGGAGGGCCTATGAGCATTGCAGTCATTTACACGCGTGTTTCGAGCAACAGCCAAGTTAAGAAGGGCGATGGTTTGGGTTCTCAGGAACAGCGTTGCCGAGAATTTGCATCCTATAAGGACCATGAGGTTGCCGAGGTTTTCCGCGATGAGGGCGTTTCCGGTGGCCTAGTTGATCGCCCCGGCATCAAAGAGATGATGACGTGGTTACGCAAGAACCGAGCGGCGGAACCAGTTGTGCTGATTGATGATATCTCTCGACTGGCCCGAGATACCGAAGTTCACCGCAAGCTGCGTAGCGCCTTGGGTTCAGTGGGGGCAACGCTGGAAAGTCCCTCGATTGAGTTTGGCGATGATGCCGACAGTATCCTGTTTGAGAACATCGTTGCCAGCATGGCGCAGCACCATCGCCAGAAAAATGGCGAGCAAGTCGTGCACCGCATGAAAGCCCGTCTGATGAACGGCTATTTCACTTTCTGGGGCCCCACCGGCTATGCATACGCCCGTGTGAAGGGCCACAGCGGCAAGATTATGGTGCGCGATGAACCAAATGCCAGCCTCATTCAGGAGACCTTGGAAGGCTTCGCAACCGGGCGTTTTCAGACGTAGGCGGAAGTGAAACGGTTTCTGGAACCGCACCCGATATTCACCCGCGACAGCAAGGGCGAGATTCATCCGCAGAGGGTGAAGAACATGCTGACCAACAAGATCTATGCCGGATACTACGAACACAAGCCGTGGGACGTCCCCCTGACCAAAGGCAAGCATGAGGCGCTGATCTCATGGGAGGTATTTCAGCGCATCCAGCAGCGGCTCAACGA
>WTAL01000182.1 GCA_013139635.1 Paracoccaceae bacterium | reverse complement strand
GGGCCGATGATTAATGCGATGCTTTCAAGGCTTGGGGTGAAGTCCGAGTTTGTGAACGGCAAGCGGGTGACAGACGCCGCGACCATGGAAGTTGTGGAGATGGTGCTGTCTGGCTCGGTGAATAAGCGGATTGTGGCGGCGATAAACGCCCAAGGCGGCAAGGCCGTGGGGCTGTCTGGCAAAGACGCCAACTTGATTATCTGCGAGCCCGCAGATGAAGCCCTAGGGCTGGTTGGCAAACCGGTCGACGTGGACCCCTCGGTCATCAACTCGTTCCAAAGCACAGATTTCATTCCGGTGGTCGCGCCGATTGGCGCGGGCCGCAATGGCGAGACTTACAATATAAACGGTGATACCGCTGCGGGGGCCATAGCCGCTGCGCTGAATGCGGACCGTCTTCTGCTGCTCACCGATGTATCTGGAGTTAAGGATGCCGACGGCGATGTGGTAACCGAGCTAACGCCGGAAACGGTGCGCAAACTTACGGATGAAGGCATCATTGCCGGTGGTATGATCCCGAAAACCGAAACCGCCTTGCAAGCGATTGAAGGCGGGGTGCGGGCGGTGGTCATCCTAGATGGCCGTGCGCCACACGCGTGCTTGCTGGAGCTTTTCACCCCCCACGGGGCGGGCAGCATTATTCGCAGCGCCGAGTAAGGCGGCACCGAGCGCAGCGAGGCCATAGCCCGTAGGGCAACAGGTGGCTTGCCGCCTTGCGCCGACGAGGTGGGTTGAACAAAGGAAGGCGTAGCCGACGACTTCAACTCGCCGAGGAGGCGCAACGTCGGGACTGTCCTAAAGCGCCGCGCTTGCTTTTTCTCCTTGGGGGGACAAGCCCCCCGTCGAAAAAGCACATTTTTTAGCAAGCTAAAAAACGCCTGCCGCTGGCCGTGGCCTCGCTGCGCTCGGCGGTCTTTGCCGAAAATTCAACATAAATTCAATATCACGAATGTATCTCGTGAATGTGACTTGAAAAACTGCCCTCAAACCGCCATCTTCCGGCCATGGAAAATGAAGCAACACTCCGCCTTAGCGTCTTTCTGGGCCTATTCACCCTGTTTGGCATTCTTGAATTCTTGTTCCCGCGCCGCGCGCGGGTGCAGAGCCAGACCAAGCGCTGGACGACCCACTGGATATTGCTGGTGATCTATAGCTTTTTGATCCGCGGCATGGGCTTACTAACGCCCGTCATCGTGGCCACGGGCGCGGCACTGCATGCGGCGGGCAATGGCTGGGGGCTTTTCAACATGGTGGGGCTTCCCGTTTGGCTGGAGATCACGCTTGCGATTATCATCCTTGATTGGGCGATCTGGTTTCAACACCTTATCACGCACAAAATCCCTATTCTCTGGCGCTTCCACCGCGTTCACCACTCTGATCGAGACCTAGATGTCTCCTCAGCCATCCGCTTTCACCCCGTCGAAATAGCGCTGTCAATGCTCTATAAAGTGGCGTTGGTCTACCTGCTGGGTGCTCCGCTGATTGCCGTCATCATATTTGAGGTTATCCTCAACGGGGCGGCCATGTTTAACCATGCCAATATAAACCTGCCGAAGTCGCTGGACCGGATCATCCGAACTGTTATCGTGACCCCCGATATGCACCGCATTCACCACTCCGATATTCGGGCCGAGCATGATAGCAACTATGGGTTTTCTGTCTCGATATGGGACCACCTGTTTCGCACCTTTACCGCAGAGCCAAAGGGCGGGCATGAGGGCATGACCGTAGGCCTGCGCTGGCAGGATGATGAAACGGAAAAGCTGGTTTGGATACTAAAACTCCCAGCCGATAAACTGTGAAAACAGCGCTCAGGCATGCGGGTCTGCAAATTCTTGGAGGATTGCGTGAAGGCGATAACACAGTCTATTTGCTCGGCCCCGATGGCGCTGATTTCTGGCGCATATTTCAAACCTCACCAGAATTTAGTGATGGCGAACCCGATCCGATTGATCGTTATTCAGCGCGGGTTCTGGCGGCGATAGCGGCTGACACTAACGCCGAGGCGCTTTTCCCGTTCGGCGGGCCGCCTTACCTGCCATTTTTTCAATGGGCGCTTGAAAGCAAACGGTGTTTTGCCTCTCCTGCTGTGCTGCTTGTGCATGCTGAGCTTGGGTTGTTTGCCTCCTTTCGGGGGGCCTTGCGCCTTAAAGGCAAGCACCCGCTGCCGCCTGCCTTGCCCAATCCTTGCATCACTTGTGCTAAAAAACCCTGCCTTTCTGCCTGCCCAGCCGGTGCGATTGAAAAAGAAAATTATAATGTTGCCGCCTGCCATGTTTTTCTGGATAGTGAGGCAGGGGCCGATTGCATGGCGCGTGGATGCGCGGTGCGGCGGGCTTGCCCTATTGGGCAGGCACTGCGCCCCGAAGGCCAATCGGCCTTTCATATGCGCTATTTTCACAAAGGGGCCCCTGATGAAACGACTAATCCTGATACGCCACGCCAAATCTAGCTGGTCTAGCGGGGCGGCAGATGACCAGTCTCGCCCACTAAATGACCGTGGCCACGCGGCGGCGGGAAAAGTTGGCAACTGGTTGAAATCTGAAGGCTATATTCCTGATCAGGTGCTTTCCTCTAACGCTACCCGTTGCGCCCAAACATGGGAAGGCATAGCCCCAGCGCTGGGTTCTGACCCAGAGGCAAGCTTTCATGAACCGCTTTATCTTGCTAGCCCACAGGCCATGCTGACGGCGTTGCAATCTGCTAGCGGAGGCACCGTATTAATGCTTGGCCATATGCCCGGGATTGGCGAATTTGCGCGTGATCTACGCCGAGACCCACCGCCCGCGCATGACGCCTTCCGGAAGTATCCAAGCGGGGCGGTTACCGTGCTGGACTTTAAGGTAGAGAATTGGGGCGAAGTGCAAATGGGCACCGGCAAGTTTATCGCCTACACCGCCCCGAAAGCGCTGCTGTAAGCCAAGCATTTATGCAAAAGCACCTGATCTTTCATGCTGCCCCTGAGATGCGGTCACATATTGAAGACGGGCTGCACGGCTTTGCCAACATGATTTCGCAAATTTTTGCGGCGCGAGGCTATGGCACACGCGTGGCCGGCATTGGGCGCGCAGACCTCTGGCGCGCCAAGCTGGATAATAATTTGCATATTTTTGATATGGCGGGTGCCCAAGGCCGGCGTGCGCTCAATATGCGGCCCTCGGTTTTGCAGCCGTTCTGGGCGGTTGAGCGGCCCAATAGCCGCTACCAAGGGCGGATGGCGCATAAATTATTTGACCCCTCCACCGTTGGCGGTGGCTTGGTCACGCCATTTTTTGAGGAGATGCAGAAGCTTTATCTTAGCCCAAACGGGCCCGATATAGCGCTGCGTGATTATGTTCTGGTGCCGCTGCAAGGCCAGCTTGGCAAGCAGCGCCCTTGGCAATATGCGTCTGCGCAGGGCATGGTGGAAACCATTCTTGCGCAAGACCCAAAACGAAAAATCGTTTTAAAGCCACACCCGAAAGAGAGCTATAGCGCGGAAGACAAAGCGGTGATTTCGCATCTTTTGCAGCTGCCAAATGTGCAGCTGCTTGAGCTGCCGATAGAAGCCCTTATCGCGAATTGCGCCTATATTGTTACCCAAAACTCCACAGCAGTTTTTGAGGGGATCTTGCAGCGTAAGCCATCTATTCTGTTTGCAAAATCAGATTTTCACCACATTTTCCCAACCATAAAATCCGCCAGTGAAGCCCCGGCGGCCTTTGCGCAGGTAGAGGCCAAAAACATGCTGTTTATGAAGTATTTGTATTGGTATTTACGAATGAATGCTGCCGATATTCGGCAGGCAAATGCGCCTGCTAAAACGCTTGAAATGCTGGCTGAGGCCGGTTGGAATATGGAGTTATAACGGCAGTGCCGTGGTGGATTTTATCTCTTCCATCGACAAAAGCGCGGTTACATTAAACACCTTCACTTTCTTAATCAGGGCCTGATAAAACGTATCATAGGCTTTGGCATTTTTCACGCGCACCTTCAAAATATAGTCAATTTCCCCCGCCAACCGGTGCGCTTCCTGCACTTCGGGGCGGTCGTTTAAGGCTTTCAGAAAAGCCGCTTGCCAGTCTGCCTCATGTTCACTTGTTCGGACGAGCACAAAGAAGCAGGCTTCTAGCCCCAAGGCCTCGGGCGAGAGAATAACGGTTTGTTTTTCAATCACGCCAGCAGTGCGGAGTTTGCGAATCCGATTCCAAACAGGGGTTTTTGTGGAGCCGGTTTTTGTGGCTATTTCATCAAGTGAGGCCGAAGCGTCTTCTTGCAGGGCTTCAAGGATGTTCTTGTCTAACGGGTCGAGTTGATATGCCATTCCACGCGCGCCTCTGAACTTGGGTTAAAATTCCAGAAATGGCGAGGAGATCGCGCCATAGTACTTATTTAATTCTTGGTATAGCAATTTGGGAGGAGAATATCCTAATATATGAGGAAAGCAACGTTATAATTCGGAAGGAAATTCCATGCCTCAATCAGCCATCATCACCGCCACAGCCAATGACGCCACCGTCTATCTGACATCCTGTGATGCTTGGACCCCTGAGCTGGCTTTGGCCGAAGTGCTAGAGCCGGAAGACCATGACTGGCGGCTGGCTTTTGCCAACCGCTTACGCGAGGTTTCAGGTGCGGCCTTGCGGGCTGTAAAAACCGATGTCAACGGTTTTCCGGTCGTCTAAGTCTTCTTTGCAGCGGGCTTTTTCTTTGCTACCGGTTTTTTCTTGGCGGCAGGTTTTTTCTTAGCTGGCGCCTTTTTCTTGGCAGGGGCTTTGCGCTTGGGTTTGGTGGCGGCTTTGGCGTTTACCAGCTCCACCGCCATGTCTACGCTCACATCCTCCGGCTCGGTGCCTTTGGGGATGGTCGCGTTGATCTTTTCCCACTTGATATAGGGGCCATAGCGGCCCTTCATGATGTTCATTTCACCGCCATCGGGGTGGTCACCCAAGCTTTTGATCGGCTCGGCGGCTTGGCCACGGCCACGGCCGGGCGGCTTGTTGGCGATCATCTCTACCGCGTGGTTCATGCCGATGGTGAAAATCTCGTCACCGTCGGGGAGGTTCACATAGGTTTTGCTTAGCTTTTTGCCCTTTTCCTCGGAAGGTTTTGTGAGCAGAATATAGGGGCCAAAGGGGCCGATGGCCGCCGTTATCACGCCGCCCTCTGGGTGGTCGCCAATGGTGCGGGGCAGGCTGAGCAGTTGCAGCGCGAGTTCCAAAGTCATGTCGGCAGGCTCACTGCCCTTAGGCACCGAGGCGCGCTTGGGTTTTGGCTCTTCTTCTGTGGCTTCACCGAGCTGCATGTAGGGTCCAAAGCGGCCCGCGCGCAGGGTTACGGGGGTGCCTTCTTCGTTTACGCCCAGCACCTTGCCATCTAGGCCCGCCATATCGCCGCCGGGGTTTTCACCGCCGATGGGGCGGGTGTAGCGGCATTCAGGGTAGTTTGAGCAGCCAATGAAGGCGCCGCCAGAGCGCGCTGTGCGCAGGCTCAGCTTGCCAATACCGCAGTTTTTGCAGAGGCGCGGGGTGGGGTCTTCTGCGGTAACGGGGAAGAGATGCGGCTCTAGGAATTCGTTGATTTTTTCCAGCACATCGGTGATGCGCAGCTCACTGGTTTCGGCAATAGCGGCTGAGAAATCACCCCAGAAGCGGCCCAGCAGGGCTTTGTAATCCTCTTTGCCCGCGCTCACTTTATCGAGGTCATCTTCCAGCGCAGCGGTGAAATTATAGCCGACATATTTGCGGAAATAGCTCTCCAAAAACGCGGTAACTAGGCGGCCTTTATCTTCTGGATGCAGGCGGTTTTTCTCTTTGCGAACGTAGTCGCGGTCCTGAATTGTGGTGATAACCGACGCGTAAGTTGAAGGCCGGCCAATGCCGAGTTCTTCCATGCGTTTTACCAGTGTGGCCTCTGTATAGCGGGGCGGAGGCTGGGTGAAATGCTGCTGGGCAAAGGTGCTGCTGTCTTCCGAAAGCACGGCCTTTTCGTGGCGCAACATGCCTTCGTCAATCACCCGCTCATCTTCGGTGAATTTGGCGTAGTCAGCGGCAAAACCGCCGGTTTTTGGCTTGGCAGGGTCGCCCTCGTGGATCACGGGCAAACGGGCATCATCGCCCTTGTTTTCAACGTCGTCCTTGCCTTCTTCATAGACCTTGAGGAAGCCGTCAAACGTGACCACTTGGCCATTGGCGCGGAGGATCACTTCGCCGTCAGCAGAGCCGATATCAACCGTGGTGCGCTCCAGTTTCGCGCCAGACATTTGGCAGGCAATCGTGCGCTTCCAGATCAGGTCATAAAGCTTGCGCTGGTCGGCTTCCAAGCGGTCCAGTTTGGCGGGCTCGCGGTCCATCTCGGTGGGGCGAATGCACTCGTGAGCTTCTTGCGCGTTTTTGGCTTTGTTTTTGTAAATGCGAGGGGAGGCGGGGATGTAGTCCGCGCCGTATTTGTTTTTGATGAAGTCAC
>WTAL01000239.1 GCA_013139635.1 Paracoccaceae bacterium | reverse complement strand
TTTTAAATCATTCTTACCAGCGTCAGCCACGCTGGATGGGATTGAGGTACCCACATGATACCTAAGGAACAGTTTGCCTCAGACGGAAGTGGCTTTGTGCAATTCGCAGCCCTTGCTGGATAACTGTGCCTAATCAAAGATGCGAATTTGGCCAGCTTGGCGCAGGTGTAGTGGTGGCTCTCAATATCGCCCTGCACAAACCCGCCGCCATGAAAAAACACCATGGTAGGGTTCACGTTCTTATCGGAATCCGAATAAAGCCGGGCCTTAAGCGCGCCGTTTTCGCCAGCAACACCTAGATCTTCAATCCGGTCCAGCCTCACCTGAATGTCAAATTTACTGGCCACCTCCCGCAACGTCTTCCTGCCTTCTTCGGGTGTGGGAATTTTTCCAGCAGGGCGCATCACTTTGATAAGTTGGCCGGCCGCAAATGCTTTTGCATCTATCATCGCCCCACGGTAAACGGGGCGGTGTGGGTTAAGCTTTGTAACCACTTTTTCAGGCATTAAGGCCGAAATAAGTCGGCGAATCTTTTTCAACTTACCCAACTTATGCGTCCTGTTTGTTGCTGATTCGCCCGCTCTGGAATGACAGTAACAGAAAACCCACTCAAATTTGCCGAAATTTAATTGTAAATTTGAGCCAAATGTGCAAAATTTCCCATATTTCATGGTGTTTTCGGTTTACCGCGAACATCTTATGGAATATTAATAATATATTCATTCGCCGGTTTTTTAATTGTCCCCACGTTTCCGTTGTTTTTTCAATCGGATAATTATCAGTTCTAGCCAAATTAATTTTGGTAAAGCTCTCAATTTGTGGCTAACAATCGATATGATGACATTTTTCGTAGACTATAATGCCGGTATTATCGGTGCAGTTGTTGCGCTTTTGGTGAGTGTTACCCTCGTGCTCAGTAAGCATATTCACGGAAAATACTCACTTGACCACCACACGGGCATTCAAAAATTTCATACGGACCCAACCCCCCGCATTGGCGGCTTAGCCATTATGGCCGGCTTTTTGGCGGCCTGGGCATTTTCGTCCGGTGAGGTGCGGGTTTTATTGGCGTTAATCGGAATTACAGGCTTGCCCGCGCTGGGCTTTGGCATGGCAGAAGATATCACCAATAAAGTGGGCGTAAAATGGCGGCTGTTGGCCACTATTTTCTCTGGTTTGGTTTTTACCGTTGCTTCAGGATATTCTATCTCTTCGATCGGTATTCCTTGGTTAGATGTTTTGCTCGGATATTCTTGGGTCGCCATCCCTTTCACAGCTTTTGCAATTGGGGGCGTTGCTAACTCTATCAACCTCATCGACGGCTTCCATGGGCTGGCATCGGGCACGCTTTTGGTTATTTTCCTTGCCTTTGGCGTTGTATATGCCCGTGTAGGAGATAGCACGATGGCGATGGTCTCTATTACGATGCTCCTTATTGTTCTTGGATTTTTTGTTGTCAATTTCCCCTTGGGAAAGCTGTTTTTGGGTGATGCTGGCGCCTATTTCACCGGGTATATCGTGGCGGTTCTGGGGGTTTTGCTACCCGCGCGGCACCCCGAGGTTTCGCCTTGGGTCAGCTTGTTAATACTGGGCTATCCGGTAATGGAAACCGTGTTTTCCATCATCCGCAGGCGGATAGATGGCCACAGCCCCGGCGCGCCGGATAGTGACCATTTGCACCACCTTGTGCATCGCCGCTGGGCCACACCCATGGCCGAAAGACTAGACATTGTACTTGGCAAAAACGCCATGACCAGTGTATTGCTCTGGGGCCTGCCGATAGGCTCATTGCTAGCCGCCAGCTATGGAAACCTCGAATCCAGCCAGCCGATACTATTGCTTGGCGCTGGCGTGTTTCTTTACGTGGCGATCTATAGAACGGCCTACCAAAAACCTGCCTAAAAGCGATTATTTGCCGATAGTTTTAAAAAAGCACATTTCTTGACCACGGAGCGGGTTTTGTCGCAAACTTTAACTCACCTCAAGACTATCCTGTTTTGAGACACAGTTATCCAAAGAGTGCTGCGAACTGGGCAAACCCGCTCCCTTTCAGCTCGAACTGTTTCTTTCGGATCATCTGTGCCACCTCGATACCCTCGAGCGTGGCTGCCGCTGAATTGAAAGATTTGAACCCCAGTATAGGGCGCGTTCGTCGTTTAATAAAGTGATGGTCTTGCTCAATCACATTGTTGAGATACTTGGATCTGACGGTAGTGATTTTGCTCGGGCAGCCAAAGCGTTTGAGGATTTTGTTGACCTCTTTGATTCCAGCACCATTGCCCCCGCTCTTGGCGATCACAATCCGCAAAGGAATTCCGCTACTGGCTAGCGCCTTCGCAAAAAACTGCATTGCAGCTGCTGTATTTCTCTTTTCAGGCAACATAAAATCAAGGGTTTTGCCATTACGATCGACGGCACGATAGAGGTACGCCCACAAAGCACGCTTTCTACCGCCCCTACGGCGCACTTGCAGTTTTTCCTCGGCATAAATACGCCTCAGCTTCTTATGGTTCATGAATATTCCTTTTCTCGCCAGCATCACCTGAATGCGGCGGTAGCCA
>WTAL01000025.1 GCA_013139635.1 Paracoccaceae bacterium | reverse complement strand
TTGCCATCGGGCAAGATATCGCGGGTAAGGCCGCCTCGGTGGAGGTTGATAAAGAGCCAGACGAGCAGATTGTTGAGGCCGAGCAGGCGCTTTATGTGCTGGGCGAAAAAGGCAATGCCGAGAGCGGCTTCCAAAGCTTTTTGCGCGCCGTTACCAGCGCGGTTGATGCCGCCAATGCCGCTTACAAGCGAGACGGCCAGCTTTCGGGCATTTCAACCGGCCTTGTGGATATGGACAAAAAGCTCGGTGGGCTGCACCCCTCAGACCTTCTTATCCTTGCTGGCCGCCCTTCGATGGGTAAAACCTCGCTCGCCACAAACATCGCATATAACATCGCAAAAACCTACCAAAAAGGCATTTTGCAGGATGGTTCTGAGGGCGCGATTAACGGCGGCGTGGTTGGCTTTTTCAGCCTTGAGATGTCAGCCGACCAGCTTGCCGCCCGTATTCTTTCCGAGGCCGCCCGTATTCCGTCCCATAAAATCCGCGCCGGTGATCTTGATGAAACCGAGTTCCGCCGTTTTGTAGAAGCCGCGAAAGAGCTGGAAAAGTGCCCGCTGTTTATTGATGATACCGCCGCGCTGCCTATTTCCACCCTCGCCGCCCGCGCCCGTCGCCTTAAGCGCCGCCATGGCCTTGATGTGCTCGTCATCGACTATCTCCAGCTTATCCGCCCTGCCACCGCCAAAGATAGCCGCGTGAACGAGGTTTCCGAAATCACGCAGGGCCTGAAGGCGATTGCAAAAGAGCTGAACATCCCCGTCATCGCCCTCTCCCAGCTTTCGCGCGCCGTTGAAAGCCGCGATGATAAGCGCCCGATGCTCTCGGACCTGCGGGAATCCGGCTCTATCGAGCAAGATGCCGACGTGGTTATGTTTGTGTATCGGGAAGATTATTACAAAGAGCGGGAAAAACCCGGCGAGCATGACATTGATAAAATGCTGACATGGCAGGACGAAATGAGCCAAATCATGGGCAAAGCCGAGGTGATTATCGGCAAGCAGCGGCACGGGCCTATCGGCACGGTTGATCTTGCGTTCGAGGCGGAATTCACCAGATTTGGCGACCTCGCCAAGCCCTACCAGCAGGGCGGCGATTACGGCTAACCGTTCATAACCATCCGATAGAGTGCACAGAATGGATAAGCCAGACGAAGCCTTTTGCCAGCGCGTGGCCCGCCACTGCCTCGGCAAGCGCGTGGATCACCCCACGCCCGAGCACCCAAAACATTTTGGATTTGCCTTCACCAAATGGGATGGCGCACACAGCCTGCTAGATAGGTTCGGAAAGCCCCAGCCGCTTGCAATCCTTGACGATGGCCAAGTTATCCCCACCACGCTGGAGCACAAATTTCAGCGCATCGCCGCCACGCTTAACGAGATCAAAAGCTACGGCCACGCCGCCCCCCTGCGGCTAGATATGCAAGACGCGCGTGATTACGGGCTGGCACAATCACCCGTGGAATGGCCGGTTATCACCTATAACCGGCACGAAAATGCCACTAACCTCGTGCTGTGGCCCTTGGTGGGGTATCACACACCCGGCGCGCGCCATTTTGTGCACCACGCCCCGATAGACACCCTGCTCTTTGACCAAAAGTCAGATATTGCACGCTGGCGCGGTGCGCTGGCTGGCCGCCCAAATAAGGCCTTAAGGCCGCATGCCGGCCCGCGCCGCTTTGCGGCAACTATGTTAGCGGAAATTTCAGCGGAGACTTCAGAGGCACAGCTAAAAGACCTGCATGAAGAACTGATGGGAGTTACGCGCTATAATGTGGCGGTAAAATATGTGAAATCCAACACCGTTGACGCTTTTCTTACGCTGCGTGACGATCAAAAAACCGCTCAAAACTCAGCGCTGCTTGCCCCGCTTTGCAAACCCCGCGAGCCGCTGGAGTGGTTTTTCGAAAGCAAATATATTCTGAGCCTGTCAGGCACAGACACCGGCTCCAATTTCCTGATGGCGGCCAATTCCAATTCGGTTACGTTAAAAGAAGAGGACGGATGGGCGCTGTTTTACACAGGCGAGTTTAAGCCGTGGGTGCATTATATCCCGCTAAAGCGCGGGGCTACTGATTTGGATGAAAAGCTGGAATGGGCGAAAGCCAACCCGCGATTATGCAAAGAGATGAGCAAAGCGGCGCAAGCCGTATGCGCGCAATTTGCCGCGCCACAAAACCGCGAGCGCACCCTTTCGCTTGTGCTTGAAGGGCTAGACGGCGGCTAAAAACTGCGCCACAAAAGGATAAAGAAACCCAGAGGATAGCATGCAGGCAACCCTAACCATTGATCTTGGCGCAATCTGCGATAATTGGCGCGCGCTAGATGCGCTTTCCGGCCCCGGCACTGAAACGGCGGCTGTGATCAAAGCCGATGCTTACGGCCTAGGCGCCGCCACCATTGGCCCTGCCCTTGCAGCCGCGGGCGTAAAGCGGTTTTTTGTGGCGCAGGCCGAAGAAGCCGTGGCGTTGCGGGCAAACCTTGGCGCCGAACCAGAAATCTATAATTTCAGCGGGTTTATGGCAGGGGATGATGAGGCCATCAGCAAGCATGGCATGATCCCCGTGCTTAATTCCGCTGCGCAGG
The DNA here is from genome assembly GCA_013139635.1 of Paracoccaceae bacterium. Lineage (GTDB taxonomy): Bacteria > Pseudomonadota > Alphaproteobacteria > Rhodobacterales > Rhodobacteraceae > UBA3077. The sequence goes on along the minus strand of WTAL01000025.1, from coordinate 3,885 downwards.
TCAAAGCCTTTGCCAAAGCCCACACGGGCCACGCTTGTGGTATTCAGCTAGATACCGGCATGAACCGCCTCGGGATGGAGGCTTTGGAGGCCACTTCCGTGGCGCATGACATCGCCGCACTCACGCCCGACCTCATCATGAGCCACCTCGCCTGCGCCGACGAGCCACTGCACCCGATGAACGCCGCCCAGCACGCCACATTCAATGCCATGTCCTTCGCCCTGCCCGCACACAGAAAATCCCTGAGCGCCACCGGCGGTATTCTGCTCGGCGCGCCGTTTCACTATGGCCTCACCCGCCCCGGCATTGGCCTTTACGGCGGTGAGCCCTTTAAAGATGCCCGCCCCGTGGTGCAGCTTGACCTCCCCGTTGTGCAAGTGCGCGATGTGCTGCCCGGCGAGGCCGTGGGCTACGGCGCTTCATGGCTCGCCACGCGCCCCAGCAAAATTGCCACAGTCTCCAGCGGCTATGCAGATGGCATCCTGCGCGCGGCCAAAGGTTTTAGCCTTTTTGCTGGCAGCACCCCCTGCCCCGTGGTTGGCCGCGTTTCAATGGACCTGCTCACGGTGGACGTGACCGACCTTAACAAGGTGCCACCAAGCTTGAGCCTGCTCAACGACACCCAAACGGTGGATGTGTTGGCTGAAAAAGCCGGCACCATTGGCTATGAGATTCTTACAAGTCTTGGCCGTCGCTATCAGCGGCGTTATTTGAACAGCTAAATCAACATGCTTCATCGCGGCTTATATCCAGTGCTGCGCACTGGACCGCGCCTCGCCTTCGGCTCGGGTGCGGCGCGTCAACCATTGCGCCTGCGGGGAGGTTCTGCCCGCGCCGCGTTGAAAGTCTGTGCATGGGTCTGGCGCCATTAGGGGCTTTGCCCCTCTGCGCAAGCGCATTCACCCCAGAGTATTTGGCAGAAAAGAATGAAATGGTCGTATGGCCTCAGTCTTCCCCAAATACGCAACAATGGTATCCGCCCCCACCTATGTTGCCGCGCGGCGCGACCCCGAGCTAGCCAAGCAAAGCAATGGTTGACGCGCCGCCACCGAGCCAAAGGCGAGGCGACGCCCAACGGGAGGGTTCCTCCAAAGCGTGGAAAAGCTAAAAATTCTTTCTTGGTCTTGCGCCAGCCGCGCCAGCGCTTGCCAAACCACGCTACATTGCTTACCTCTGGGCGAACCCTTTTGTGAGGCCCTATGCTGGCAATAAATTACATAACCGAGGCGCTGGCCTCCATTGGCCGCTCGACCAACGCAATGTTTGCCTCAATCGGGCGGCTTGTACTCTTTGCCGTTTCGGCCGTTTCCCACATGCTGCGCGCGCCGTTTTACCCGCGCGAGCTTTTCGCACAACTCCTGAAGATCGGTTATTTCTCTCTTCCTGTTGTGGGCCTCACAACGCTTTTCACCGGCGGCGCACTCGCCTTGCAAATCTATGCCGGTGGCGCACGGTTTAACGCTGAAAGCGTGGTGCCCAGCATTGTGGCCATCGGTATGGTGCGCGAGCTAGGGCCGGTGCTGGCTGGCCTCATGGTCGCGGGCCGCGTTGGCGCCAGCATCGCCGCCGAAATCGGCACCATGAAGGTGACCGAGCAAATAGACGCCCTGACCACGCTTTCGACCAACCCGATGAAATACCTCGTGGTGCCGCGCATTCTTGCCGCCACCATTGCCATGCCGCTGCTTGTGCTGATCGGCAATATCATCGGCATCCTCGGCGGTTTCCTCGTTGGCACCCTAAGGCTGGATTTCAACGCCGCCGCCTACATCAACAACACCGTTGATTTTATGGAGGCGGGCGACGTCACCTCGGGCCTGATCAAAGCCGCCGTATTCGGCTTTATCGTGGCGCTTATGGGCACCTATAGCGGCTTTCACTCGGGCCGTGGAGCACAGGGCGTCGGCCAAGCCACCACCAATGCCGTGGTCTCGGCCTCTGTCCTCATCCTCGCCAGCAACTACCTTTTAACTGAACTGTTATTCCCCACATGAGCCCCCAGCCAAAAATAGCCCTGAAGGGCGTAATGAAGGCCTTTGGCAGCAACCAAGTGCTGCGCAGCGTTGATCTGGCCGTCGATAAAGGCAGCTCCCTCGTGGTCATCGGCGGCTCCGGCACCGGCAAATCTGTGCTTTTGAAATGTATCCTCGGCATCATCCAGCCTGATGCAGGCGAAATCCTGATCGATGGCGCGACCCTGAAAAACCGCGAAGAATTCCTCAGCCACTTTGGCATGCTTTTCCAAGGCGGCGCGCTGTTTGACAGCCTGCCCGTATGGCACAACGTCGCCTTCCGCCTGCGCCAAGGCAAAGCCAAACTCAGCAAAGCCGACGCCCAAGAGCTGGCGATAGAAAAGCTCCGCCGCGTCGGCCTAAAGCCAGAAACCGCCTTCCAATTCCCCGCCGAGCTTTCCGGCGGCATGCAAAAGCGCGTCGGCCTAGCCCGCGCCATCGCCTCCGAACCCTCGGTGATATTTTTCGACGAACCCACCACAGGCCTAGACCCAATCATGGCAGGCGTTATCAACGAACTCATCCGCGAAATCGTGGTAGACCTCGGCGCCACCGCCATCACCATCACCCACGATATGAGCAGCGTGCGCGCTATCGCTGACCACGTGGCCATGCTGCACGCAGGCAAAGTCCGCTGGCACGGGCCGGTGGGTGAGATTGACACCTCGGGCGATGCCTACGTGGACCAGTTTATCAACGGCCGAGCTGATGGGCCGATAGAGAGTGTGAGGTAGGGATGTCAGATTTAGTTGAAAATCTAATTTCTTTAATTCTGGACTTAAGAAGCAAAGGTATTCTGAGCCAAAAGGACGTTGATACGATCGCAGTTTACACAGATGCTTCAAAAGCCAGTTTATCTGAAAGGTTTGTTCAGTTGGTAAGAAGCTCAGAGTTAAACTTGGGCACCGCAAGTAACACATGGAAAATGGAAGTCCTTGATCGCCTTTTGAATTTTCATGAATTACATCTACTTGTTCCAATTGCCCCCAGCGAAGAAATTGATGAGCTAATTCCAACGTTCAAACTTAAGTCAAACGACAAAAAACGAGTCATACTATTGTGTGCGCAAATGCGAAAAATTGTGTTTGCTTCAGAAGTTTTTGATCAACCTCATCGAAAACTATTATTACAGCGTATTGCCGCAATAGAAAAACAAATTGAACAACCGAAGGGGATGCTTGATGTAATCCGTGGCGGTGTATCCGATTTTGGAGAAACCCTTGGGAAATTCGGAGTTGATATCAAGCCACTCACAGATCGTATAAATGAAGTCATGCAAATCACCCGCGCGGGTTCCAAAGAATATGAAAAGCTTCCCGCACCCGAAGAAAGAAAACAACTCCCCAAACCAACCGATGAAGAAAAGGCCGAGGGCAAGTGACCCTCCGCCTCCTCAACCTCTCCCTCTTCATCCTCTTCCCTATCGCGTGGTTTGCCCCCATGGCCCGCGCGGGCCTGATAAAACTGTGGTTTTTTGATCTGCACGAGCTGTCCGTCGTCTCCTCCCTCGGCACCCTGTGGGAAACCGACATCTTCCTCGCCCTCCTCGTCGCCTTCTTCGCCCTCATCGCCCCGATGCTCAAAACCGGCCTGCTCGCCGCCATGCATTTTGAACTGCTCGGCACCAATATGCTCCCCGCGCTTGGCATCCTTGGCAAGCTCGCCATGGCCGATGTCTTTCTCATCGCGCTTTACATCGTGCTCGCCAAAGGCGTGGGTGTGGGCACCGTTGAAACCGGCTGGGGCCTTTACCTGTTTACCTTTTGCGTGCTGCTCTCCCTTCTGCTAACAGAGGTCACAAAACGGCAGCTTAAGGACCACTGATGGCCAAGGCAAAATCTACCTTCACTTGCACCGCTTGCGGCGCGACCCA
>WTAL01000211.1 GCA_013139635.1 Paracoccaceae bacterium | reverse complement strand
TGACCATCTGCTATGATCTCCGCTTTCCGCACCTGCACCGCACGCTGGCACAGGCGGGCGCGCACATCCTCACCGTCCCCGCCGCCTTCACCGTGCCCACGGGCAAGGCCCACTGGCACACCCTGCTAAAAGCCCGCGCGATAGAAACCGGATGCTTTATTCTGGCCCCCGCGATGGTCGGCCAGCACTCCCCCAAGCGCGCCACCTATGGCCATTCGCTTGTCGTTTCCCCGTGGGGCGAGGTGCTGGCCGATGCGGGCACCGCTGAGGGCGTGACATTTGCGACGCTGGACCTTAGCTTGGTCAAAGAAGCCCGCGCAAAAATCCCCGCGCTTAGCCATGATCGGGAGTTCACCCTTGACCACCATCAGCAATGACCCCCTCGCCATCACGCTGTTTTCCGAAATCGGCATCATAGACCAGCTGGCCCGCACCAAGCTTTCCCGCGCGCTGCCCGAAGGCATGGAGCTTTCCCACTTCGCGGTGCTCAACCACTTTGCCCATGTGGGCGGAGAAAAAACCCCCGCGCAACTGGCCCGCATGCTGCACGTAACCAAAGCGGCGATGACCAACACCATGAACCGGCTGTCTGCTAACGGCTATATTCACATTCGGCCAGATTGGGATGACGCCCGCAAAAAATGGCTAAGCATCAGCCCCGCTGGCCAAGCGGCGCGAGACCAAGCCGTGCAGGCGATAGAGCCGATTTTCACAGATATCGTGGAAGCCGTGGGGGCCGAGCGGATAAGGCAAATGCTCCCGATTTTTCGGGAGTTGAGGGAAGCCTTAAAGCCGTAGGGTGCGTGGAAGCCACGCACCCTACGCTTGCCGACTATCCAAATATCGATTTGGAAACTAAAATAGAAACTTCTTGAATGGCGGGACCATAACGAAGAGTCACAAAAAATACTCCAACGACAAAAAGTGTCATCAAAAAACCTTTTAGGCGCAAAGTAGTTCGCTCTTTTTTGCGGATTAACTCCAACGCAAGGTTGGCTACATCGGCTGTAAACTTTCCCGTCTGTTCGTCATATAGTGTAACGGCCTCCATTTGCTCACGGTCAACGTAGCTAAGGGGGAATTTCTCCCTAGCGACCCATGAGATGGGTGAAAGAACAACATATGCGCCGGCTAATATTACAATCGTCCGAGCCCAAAATACTTCAATATTAGGAAACTGCCAAATACTTATAAGAATAGTATAATGCCCCCACAAAAAGGCAATAATGCCCATAACACCTACAAACGCCATTAATGCTTGGGGAATCCAAGTAACCAATTTTGCAAATCCAATCGGCATATACTGCGGATGAGCAAACAGCCTTGTGGGGTCCGGACTTGCGAAGCTATATGGGAATGTCTTGTGCATAGCTATATACATATCCATTCCATACTTACGAATATACACGTGTTTTTTTAAGGATTTCAGTTCGGCAATCTGGATTTTATCAGAGGTAACGCCCGCAAAAATGACTATATAGAATACTACAATTAGCTCTTTAATATTTTCAATTTGCTCTAACTTAATTCCAATTAGTGATATTTGAAACTTTACTCCTAACAGCGACATCAATAGCAGAATGGCCGAAAGAACCGCGAATCTAGTAATTCGGTTATGCGTTTTTTCCCAGCGCACAATCTTTTTATCTAGGGAATCAATTACATCGACTGCTTGAAGTTTTTCAAAATCGAGCTTTTCAGCTAAACGTGAGCCTTCAGAATCTAACAGCCCTTCCTGATCAAGTCTGGTCCCTGCGTCACGGTATCTTACCATACTATATAGTTTTCTAGCAACTGATCTCGATCGCATTTCAAATTCCTCTCACTTCTCCAAACTCCCCATCAATTCCCGCCATTCCCCAGCGCTCATGCCGCTATTCGCTTGCGTTACGGCCTCTCCCGCCAACATCCGGCGGAGCACGTCCATGCCTTTGCCGGAGAACTGCGCGCCGCCCATGCGGTAGTCTTCGAATGCGCCGAAGGCCGCGGGGACCCAGTCTGCCACGATCTTGCAGATGGCGTCGGCGTAAACGCGGATTTCGTATTGGGCGTGGCTATCAGCGCGCAGCCGTAGAAAGTGGAAGAGGTTGTGCAGGTCAACCTTCCAATACCATTGGGTATAGATATTCATCGGCAGGTTCATCCGCGCCAGCTCCCGCGCCAGCCCGCTTTGCCCCTCGTCCGAAATCATCGCCTCGTAGCTATCATAGGCATGGTTGCTGTCATCTTTCAGGATTTGCAGCACGCGGGCGGCCTCCTCGCCCTCCAGCAGCTCACCCCGCCCTTGGTTATTAATAACCGATTGCGCATTCAGGTGGTCGGGCGCCGGAATGTAGAACTCCCGATCAAGGATCGAATAGCGGGCGGAGTATTCATTAACGTTGGCCGTGCGATGCCGGATCCATTGCCGCGCCACAAATACCGGCAGCTTTACGTGCAGCTTAATCTCGCACATCTCAAACGGGGTGGAGTGCCAGTGGCGCATAAGGTAGCGGATAAGGCCGGCATCATTGCTAACCGCCTTGGTGCCTTTGCCATAGCTCACGCGGGCGGCTTGGCAGATGGCGCTATCGTCGCCCATATAGTCAATGACGCGCACAAAGCCGTGGTCGAGGACCTCATGGGCGGTATAAAGATGCTGCTCCATGCCGGGGGCGGTGGCGCGCAGGGTTTGCGCGCTTTGGCTGCGTTGGGCATCAATTTCGTTTTGCTGATCGGTTGTTACGGGCATGGGGCGTGTCCTTCGGCATGGTGGATTCGAAGAATACTATATATTGAAGGGGCGTTTAGGGAAACTGCTATATCAGGTGTTTGGGCAGCAAAAGGGCCAGCGTTGAGCTGGCCCATGCCTTTAGGAAAAAGTAACGTTAGTCGTTATTTACGCCGGACAGGATAGCAATATACGGTATCATGCTTTGCCCAACCATTGGGGTAGAGCCCGCGTAAACCTCACGCAATCCGCCGCCGAACAGTATCGACACGCCGGCAAAAAAGTTTTGCTCTAACCCTGTTCCATAACTTTCCAAGTTGACGCTGGAACCAAAACACCCTGCCGTTGCATAGAAATTTGACTGGCCAAGACGCATCGTCGCGTCCACACCCCATTCGGTATAGGTGAAATTATTGTCATAAACAGCGCCATGACCAATGCCAGCATTAGCACCGATCATCAGGTTTTCACCGATGAAATAGTGTGCTTCAACCGCTGCAAATAATTGGTTTTCTGAACCAAGTTGAGGTATTTCACTGTCAATCGTGGCCAAGCCCAATTGACCAGAAACAGCGAAATCGCCAAAGGATTTTGCGGCGTCCAGACCATACCAATAGGCACTCGCATTGATGTTGTGCGATGTATATTCGCCTTGCCCTGCCCCGGCAAAGCCGCCAACCGAAAATCCGGCCAGATCAAAATATCCGTGCGCCGTTACCGCATAGGTGTCGGCAAAACGCTCGGCAACGGGGCCAAGAGTATCGGTGAAACTGGCGGTTTCATACTGGCCATCGAGCTGCCAACCAAACCCGCCGTTGCCAGCACGCCCAACTAAGCCTTCAACGCCGATTCGCTCGAAATCGGTGCCGTGGTATTCGTCATTCCCAGTTACGTCTACCACTAAAGACACGCCATAATAAGCTGTAATGTGCCCACCAAATGCGGGCACATCTGGCGACATTATTTCAACATCACCAACGAGAAGCGGATCAGACGATCCTGCAAAAGCTGGGGTTGCGGCGATCAAAGCCAACAGCGATATCGAATACATTTTCGTCAATGTCTGATCTTCCTTCAAGTTTTTGTCAGCATTTCTTGTCTTTATTTCTTAATACCTGCAATAAGCTGTATTGAAAGAAGTTTGGTTTATTTCAAGAATGCTGCTTCCTTTTAAAGAACAATAAAACTTTTGGGATTAGGCAATGTCCTCCGATAATCTTAAAACTGAACGCCGTTTAGGCGATTTTATACGCCGCCGTTTGCCGAGTAAGCTGGCAGAATTCATCATGTTTGGCCTAAAAATGGCGTGGGCCTGCCTTTTTGCCGGGCTGATGCTGCTGGCGATTATTGCCACCAAGCTAGTGTGGCCGGAGGCGGCGGCGCTTGCGCGCTACGATTTCTTGATGATCTATGCCGTTAGCATTCAGATAGCACTGCTTTATTTCAAAATGGAGAGCTGGACGGAAGCCCGTGTCATATTGCTCTTCCACATAAGCGGCACGCTTATGGAGGTTTTCAAACTTCATATGGGCTCGTGGGGATACCCCGAGGCGGGGCTGCTCAAAATCGGTGGTGTGCCGCTGTTTTCGGGCTTTATGTATGCCAGTGTTGGCAGCTTCATCGCCCGCGCCATCCGGATTTTTGACATGCGCTTTGAGCGTTACCCGCCCTATTGGACAACCGTGGTGCTGGCGCTGGCGATCTACGCCAATTTCTTCAGCCACCACTTCATTTGGGATATGCGCTACGCCCTTTTCGCCGCCACCGTTCTGGTTTTCTGGCGCGTCCGCATATACTTCACGCCCTTCGGCCACCGCCTCTGGATGCCGCTGATCCTTGCTGCTTTCCTCGCCAGTTTTTTCCTTTATCTGGCCGAAAACATCGGCACGCTCACCGGCACATGGCTCTATGCTGGCAGCCGAGAATTCAGCTTTACGAGTATCGCAAAACTCGGCTCATGGTATTTATTGCTTTATGTAAGCTTTGTGCAGGTCACGCTGGTGAACCGCAGTGCGCTGGCCTTTTGGAAAGAGCGCAATAGCACCTAGGTGCGGTTCATCTGCAATTGCGTGGCCGATGCCACAAGCTTAACCCCTTTGGTGGTTTCCAGCCGCTTTAACAGCGCGTGTAGCAGGGCAATAACCCTTGGCGAATTATTTTCGCCCGCTGGATACACAATAAACAGTTCTTTTTCCGGAATCTTCCACTGAGGCAATACGACCTCGAGCTTCCCGCTTTTCACAGCGTCTGCCACCAGAAATTCAGGGATTTTGGCGTAGCCCAAATTACCATAAAGCGCCTGGATCACCAGATCAGGAAACTGCGCGGTAAGGCCGATTTTTATCGGCGCCTGAAAGGTTTCGGACCCGTATTGAAGCGATGTGGCTATACGGTCGTCGGTGGATTTATACTGAATATATTCGAGGTTGATCAAATCGTCGGGCGTTTGGGGCCGGCCGACCGTGTCCAAATATTCGGGCGTAGCTACATGCAACGTTTCCATTGTGCCAATTTTACGTACAACGCCATTGCTATCGCCAACATTGCAGGACCAAATGGCAAGGTCTATATTCTCAGCGGTTAAGTCAGCTACGCCATCTTCGGCCCGCAGTGTGATTTTCAGCTCAGGGAGCTGCTTGGTGAGCTCAACAATAACCTCGCCCAAAATGTGCTGTGAAAACGCAAGGCTTGTGGTGACCACAAGCTGGCCCTCCACCTTGCCCGAGAGGTTTTCCAGCGCTGTTTCCAGCTCTGCTTGTTCATCGAGCATGGCCGTGGCGTGCTTATATACCAGCTCACCGGATTGCGTCATCCGAACGCCCGTGCGGTTGCGGGAAAGCAACTGAGTATCAAACTTGCGCTCAAGTGCGCTGACTTGCTGGCTAATGGCGGGTTGGGTCATGCCACGCTGGCGGGCCGCCCCAGAAAGTGACCCAGATTGCACCGCAGAAACATAGCCCTCAAAGGCTTTCAAAAGATCCATAACATTTTCTTATGCCTATCATTGCCGCATCTTGGATTTAATATAATATTCTGTTTGGGTAAAAGCAATCCACTTAGTAAAAACCAAAAAGGACTCACCATGATTATTACGAAACGAACGCTACTCAAAGGTATGGCTGCCGCCCCCTTGGCTGCGCCTGCACTGGTTTATGGCACCGCGGGCAATGCGGAGTCTCATGCGGCAATGGCAGGTTCGCAAGTGCCTGGATATTACCGCTACCGCGTGGGCGATATCGAAGTCACCGCACTTCTAGACGGCTATAACGTTATGCCCACGGGGTTTGTGCTTGGCTATGATGAAGACAAGGCCCGGGAATCCACAGCCAAAAGCTATCGTCGGTTTGTGGAAGGCTCAGTCAACATTCCTGTTAACGGTTATGTAATAAAGACCAACTCAAACCTCATATTGATGGATGCAGGCGCGCCCTCACTCATTTCTCCAACCCTTGGTGGGCTGACAGGCAATTTGGCAGCGGCCGGTTTTGATCCATCCGAATTTGATACAGTGCTCTTCACCCACCTGCACCCCGACCACGTTGGCGCGCTGCTCACTGCCGAGGGCACGAAAGCATTTCCAAACGCACAGCTGATCTGCTCAGAAGCCGACTGGGGCTTTACCCATAATGATGACGTCCGCGCAGCCAGCCCAGAAGAATTTCGGGGTATGATAGACTTGGTTCGGAATTTCGTGGCACCTTACAACGAAAACAAATCACTGTTTTCTGGTGAAAAAGAGCTGTTTACCGGCATCACATCTATCCCGCTGCCAGGCCACACGCCGGGCCACACGGGCTATGCCATCCACTCCGGCACTGAAAGCCTGCTGATCTGGGGCGATGTTGTCCACTTCACAACATTGCAGTTCTCCAACCCAAGCTGGGGAGTTGTTTTTGACACTGATCCGGCTTTGGCCGTCGAAACCCGCTTAAAGATGCTGGACCGCGCTAGCGCTGACCGCATGGCCGTTGCCGGAATGCATATTGATTTCCCGGGCTTTGGTTATGTGGAAATATCTGGGGACGCGTACCAGCACATCAATGCGCCTTGGCTACCAAGCTAAACTTTTTATGCGCGCTTTGCTGGTTGGGCAAGCGCGCATATGCCTGTGTAGGAAGCGTTTCGAAGTTTCAATTCCGCACAAAAAAAGCCACCCGAGGGTGGCTTGGAATGTTTTGCATCGTTAGAGAGCTATTATATTTGTCCTATCGCTTACGCTACTTGAGGACTTAACTTTGAAGGTTTTAGGATTGGC
>WTAL01000114.1 GCA_013139635.1 Paracoccaceae bacterium | reverse complement strand
GCTTTGAAGTCAAAAACGCAGGCGCCGGTGCCATCATCAAAATCAATCCGCGTGGTGCGGCCCGATCCCAGCACGGTGCTTGGCCCGAGCTGCTCTGGCCCCCAACTGCTCATATTGGTGTTAGACGCGTAAAAATGCGTCATCGTCATGCCGGTGCTATTGTTGATATTCACAACGCGGTTGCGGCTGTCACCAGTGCTCATGCCCATGTTTGTGCCACCAGTATCACAGGCTGAAAGCGCCAAAAGGCCTACAAAGGCAAATGCTAATTTTTTCATCGTTAACTCCACTGTATTTGTTAATTATTGCAATAGAGGTAATGTGACAATTTGACGTAATTATGTCAATGGCAAGCCATTTCAGCGCGTTATTGGCCCAAAACAGCCTCTAAATCGCCATATCCGGTAAAACGACGCTCAAAATCCAGCCCTAACCGCTGGGCGGCTGACTCCGCTGCCGCCGTCAGGCTATCGTCTTCCGTTTGGGCTAAATAGACCAGTTTTTCGTAATTTCCGAAATACATGTCGCGCAATTCTGGGTGCCTATCCAAGCCCATTGGCCGCCAGACAAAGGCATCAAACTGCCGCGCTAAAAAATCTGTGAGGTAAAAGCTGGTGACCTCCCCACGTGCGGCAAAGGCCTCGTTACCCTCAAAAAACGAATAGCAATGCGGGCCAGAAATCATTTCTACCCCGAGCTTTTCGCAGCGTGCGGCTAGCAGCCCACCTGTGCCACAATCAGCGTAAGCCACGAATATATCGTTATATTTTCCCCGCGCGGCCTCAACGGCCACCTCCACCGCATCCGGAATTTTCTCGGGGCGCAGGTGCAGGTCAGCGGGCAGGCACGTAAGCTCCATATGCCGCCAACCGTTTAGCTCAATAAGCGCCAGCACCTCACGGGCCAGCGCTCCACAAGCTATAATAAGAGTTTGCATTAAAGCTGGTTGTGTTTGCGCGCCATAAATTCTTTGGCGGTTTCCACGGCCACGGCAGCGTCACGGCAATAAGCGTCTGAGCCGATAGCCTTACCAAATTCCTCATTCAACGGTGCGCCGCCCACAAGCACGATATAATCATCCCTGATACCCTGCTCTTTCATGGTATCAATCACGATTTTCATATAGGGCATGGTGGTGGTCAGCAGCGCCGACATCCCCAAAATATCCGCATTTTCCCGCTTCAGCGCGTCGATGTAATCCTCAACGGGGTTGTTGATCCCGAGGTCAACCACCTCAAAGCCCGCGCCTTCCATCATCATCGCCACAAGGTTTTTGCCGATATCGTGGATATCACCCTTCACCGTGCCAATAACCATTTTGCCAAGCTGCGGCGCGCCGGTTTCAATGAGCAGAGGCTTGAGAATCCCCATGCCCTTTTTCATCGCGCCTGCGGCGAGCAGAACCTCTGGCACAAACAGAATACCATCACGGAAATCTATCCCGACGATCCGCATGCCTTCAACCAAAGCCTTGGTGAGCACATCATAAGGCACCCAGCCGCGCTTGAGCAGAATATGCACCGCTTCAAAGATCTCGTCGGCCATGCCATCATAAAGGTCATCGTGCATTTGCAGCACAAGTTCCTCGTCATTCAGCTCGTCTAGGATCAGGTCGTCTTCTTCGTCTGACATTGGGCTATCCCTCAGTTATGGTGATTTGCGAAGCAATTCACCTATTTGTCAAATCTGGGCGCATTTGCCGGAGATCACTTAGCGATAACCGACAAAGCTATGTCTCACAACGACTATTTGCGCCTGCGACGCACGCGTTTTGGCGCAGGCTCGTCGCCAGTGCCGTCACTTGCCGAGGAAAACCCGCCCAGCACGGCGGTAATTTCTTCATCCGTCGGCGCTGCGCCCATCGGCGTTTCTTCTAGCGCTTTACGCATGGCCACGAGGTGCTCGGGCATGGTGCCACAACAGCCGCCAATAATTTTGGCGCCAGAGTTCCGCACCATCACGGCATATTTGCCCATCAGCTCGGGCGTGCCGTCATAATGAATATGCCCATGCACAAATTTCGGGATACCCGCATTGCCCTTGGCGACAATCGGAATTTCAGGGTTAGCCGCGGCAAAACCCTGAATGGTGCGCAGAAGGTCAGACGCCCCTACCCCGCAATTGGCCCCAAAGCCCAGCGGGCGGTTTTCTAGTCCTTGCGCCATATCCACCATGTCAGAAGAGGTCATCCCCATCATGGTGCGGCCTGCGGTATCAAAGCTCATAGTGCCAACCCATGGCGCATTAATATTGGCAAATGCCTCTGCGGCGGCCTTATATTCTTCAGGCGCAGAAATCGTTTCCAGCCAGAGCACATCTGCCCCGCCTTCCATAAGCGCCGCACCTTGTTCTTGAAACATTTCAACGGCTTCGGCATGGCTAAGCGGCCCGAGTGGCTCAAAAATCTCGCCCGTGGGGCCAACAGAGCCAGCCACCACAACAGGCCGCCCGGCTTTATCGGCCACTTCGCGGCCCAGCTCGGCGGCGCGCTTATTCAGCTCGCGCACACGATCTTGTGCATTGTGCAGCTTTAGCCGCGCCGCGGTGCCACCAAATGAGTTCGTCAGGAAAATATCAGATCCGCTATCGACTGCGTCCTGATAGAGCGCCTTGATCTTTTCAGGCTGGTCCACGTTCCAAAGCTCAGGCGCTTCGCCCGCTTCCAGCCCGCGGTTAAACAGGTTTGTGCCCGTGGCCCCGTCGGCCATCAGCCAGTCTTTTTCCGCTAAAAGCTTGCTCAGCAAATCCATTTTATCCAACCTGTTTTTCTAAGATCAAACGCAAGCGCTCAATCATGGCCCGAAGCCCGTTGCTCCGCTGTGCCGAAAGGTGCTGGTCCAGCCCAAGCCGCCCCATCTCCTTTAGCGCGTCCACCTTTAACGCATCGCTGTAAGGCAATCCATCATAAAGCGCATGCAAAACGGCAATAAGCCCACGCACGATCATCGCGTCACTATCGCCGGTAAACCGGATAACCCCGCCCGACAGATCCGGCATAATCCAAACCTGCGACGCACAGCCATGCACCTTGGTTTCAGGGATTTTATGCGCCTCGTCCATCTCGGCCATTTTCTTGCCAAGGTCGATCACATAACGGTAGCGGTCTTCCCACTCATCGACAAACTCGAAATCCTCGACAATCTCTTCAAAACGTTCCGTGGCCATAGTGTCTGACTCCTTTTGTCGACTATTTAGGCCTTAGCACGCCCCCCGTCCACCCCCATGTGTCGCTTTGCCTTTTGCATGCAGCATAGTTTGCATGTTTGAGGGCGGGCGTTTGCAGGGGAAATCAACAAAAGGCAGTGATGTCCGCTTTAGCGACAATAGCGTGGTGCGGGTAAACAAAATTATCTTGATAAAAAAGAAGGGCTGCCCGAAGGCAGCCCTAAATCCGTCTTAGACAAAAAAGCCCGCAAACCAGATCAAAGCCGAAAGGCTCAGAACTATCTCGAAGCGATACTCATCGCCGTTCAACTTACTGGCTTGGAATGTCACACCTATTTTCATGGCGATCCTCCCTGTTATAACCGTGAAGGTCCCTTACAGGAGCCGGAAACACGGATAGGCCAGCAGTCAGGAATTAGCCTTTCGGCGATCGAGTCGACTAAGGGAACCTGACCGCTCCGACTCGACTGTGTACAGCTTGAAAGCCGCTTAGTTTACCATGTGGGATTAAATCGACCGGATTTCAAGTGTTCTCGGTTAGATAAATTCAAGGGACTGATCCAGACACCCTAATAAGAGGTTGTCTGGGTCAGCCCCAAAGGACAAACTAAACTGCCCGCCCCAGCACCCAAGCCAGTGCCGCTTCTACACCCTCCACCATCTCCATTGGCGGTAGCTTTGGCCGCTCGATCAGGATCACCGGAATGCCAAGCTCCCGAGCAGCACCCAGCTTTGGCCAGCCCCCGCGCCCACCCGCATTATGCACCACCAGCGCATCAATCCCTTGCGCCTCAAGCTCCACCACTTCCCCCGCCACATCAAACGGCCCGCGCATAGAGCGCACTTGGCCATGTGGCGGCACGGGTGGGTGCGGCTCGTTACGGCTGCGAATGCAAAACTCGATGCTTGAAAGCCGGTAAAACGGGGCCAGCCGCCCGTTGCCCACCGCGAGCAAGGCGCGCTTGGCGCCGCTTTTGGCCAGAATGCCCGCCGCGCCTTCGGCATCCGCCGCCATTGACCATTGGTCACCCGCCTCAGGCACCCAGCCCGCGCGGGCCAGCCCGATATGCGGCTTGCTTGCCAGTGAAATCGCGGCGCATTCCCAAAGATCAGTATCAAACGGATGCGGGGCGACCACGGCGATTTCCCCCGTAGGGTCCACCTCTATGCCCGCCTTGCCCAGCGCCACTTCCAGCAGATCAGCCTCGCGAGAGCCGCCGATCAGCGCCAGTTTCATAGCTCTACAATCGTTACGCCCTTAGGCCCCGCTGAAAGCGCGATTTCGCCGCGTTTAAGCCGCAAAGCGTCTTCGCCGAACACCTCCCGCCGCCAGCCAGTGAGCGCATGCACATCGGGGCTATCCTCAGAGGCGATCCGGTCAAGATCAGCCGCCGTAGCAATAAGCTTGCTCGCCACGCCCTCAGCGCCAGATTTGGCCTTAAGCAGCACCCGCAGCAAATCGCCCAGCGCCTCATTACCTTGCGGCTTTTCTCGCGGCTTGGGGGGCTTAGGCAGGTCTTTCTCCGGCATATCCATCGCCGACTTCACAGCCTTCAAAATCCCCTCTGCAATCGGGCCTTTACGGCCTTCGCGTAGCAGCCGTGAGCGCCCGAGGTCGCTCAAATCTTGTGGCTTATTCGCCGCCAGCTCCAGCAGCGCATCGTCTTTATAAACCCGAGGGCGCGGGATATTCCGGTCCTGCGCATACTGCTCCCGAAACGCGGCCAGCGCATGGGCCACGGCCAAAAAACGCGCAGAATTCGTGCGGGTTTTCAGCCGCTTACCCGCATCCTCAGGCCGAATGACGTAAGTATCAGGGTTCAGCAGCACCGCCAGCTCTTCCTGCACCCAGCCCTCACGGTTCTTCGCCTTCAGCTCCTTGGCGAGGAACTCATACACCACCCGCAAATGCGTAACATCACCAATGGCATAGGTCTTCTGCTTATCCGTCAGCGGGCGGCGGGACCAATCGGTAAACCGGCTGGATTTATCAACCTGTTGCCGTGCGATCTTGCGCACGAGGGTTTCATACCCCACTTGCTCGCCAAAGCCACACACCATCGCCGCCACTTGGGTATCAAAGAACGGCGCCGGAATAACTCCGGCTTCAACAGCAAAAATCTCCAAGTCCTGCCGCGCCGCGTGGAACACCTTTACGACGCTCTCATCCTTGAACAGCTCATACATAGGCGCAAGGTCCAGCCCATCCGCAAGCGGGTCTATCAGCGCGCCGCCCGCGTCGCCCTCTCCGGGCA
>WTAL01000048.1 GCA_013139635.1 Paracoccaceae bacterium | reverse complement strand
CATCGAGATGTTTTACAATCCGAACCGCAAGCACACGAACAACGGCATGCTGTCGCCAGTTGAATATGAAGAAAGACAGTGTAAATTGAACAAAGCAGGTGTCTAGGAAACTAGGGGCACCTCATAGGGGGCTTAACGATTACCACTTAAGGGTGAGGTTCTATTAGAACATTCGATTAATCATACCAACGATTGCATGGCTTTAAATTGATTCAATGGTTACGAAAAAATTTGTTTAAAGGCTGGATCGATAGTTCAATTACCATCGTTCTTGTTAGTTTAGGATTATGGCTTACTGTAAAGTTTGTCGATTGGGCCTACTTTCGTTCTGTCTGGAATGCCAGCTCATTAGATGAATGCCAACAATTAGTGACCATACTATCAGGTGATGACCCGCTAGGGGCATGCTGGGCTGTGTTTAACAATTACAAAAACTGGTTCCTGTTCGGGTTTTACCCCGAAGAGCTATATTGGAGGCCTGTATTAGCGTTTTTCCTATTGTTCGCGGCAATGGCACCCATTTTTTTCGCTGCCCTTCCACGAAAACTAATCTGGTTTTCCGCTGCCTACCCCGTCATTGCATATGCGCTAATTTGGGGGGCGCTTGGATTTGAGCCAGTCGAATCCATAAATTTTGGTGGCTTCCTGACAACAATAATTCTAGGCGTGACAGCAGTTTTTGTCGCTCTAGTTTGCGGGGTTACTTTAGCGTTAGGTCGACAATATGGCATACGCTCCACAAAGATGTTGTCTGCGGTGATGACGACCCTATTTAATGGCACACCAATCCTCGTTCTGCTCTTCGCAGGGGCCAGTCTCCAATCTTATTTTTTACCAGTTGGGTTTAGGATACCGTTGTATGTTACTCTAATTTTCGTGCTTGGCATGGCAGGGGCGGCGAAAATAGCGGAAGTGCTCCGGCGCGAATTACATGTTATCTCGCCGGGGCAACTTGAAGTTGCAACGGCGCTGGGGTTAAGCGCTAGCAAAGCATTTTGGCTCGTAACGCTGCCACTTGCCTACAAACGATCGATCCCGCAAATGACAGTCGAAGCTGCTATCGTGTTCCAAAATACTTCGATTGTTTCGATGATTGGCTTACTTGATCCGATTGGTTTAATAACTGGTGTGAGCGGAACCGTTGAATGGAATGGGATTTTGTGGGAACTCTACATCGGAATAGCATTGGTCTATTGGACCGTCAGTTTTTCTATTGTTTCTTACTCAAAATATTATGCGCAAAAACTCAAACGAGAGCAATTTTCATCGGTAACAGCTGGTCGATACAACCTAAACCAGAAGGCGTTCTCTTGAAATTCTGTCCCGCAGTGAAAACACGCGTTGTCCGTAAAGCCGACATTGATAGATGTGGGCCACTGCCTAACCTAATATACTGAAAGGGAATGAAGACAAAATTCACCCATTTCCTGTAAGCGATTGATATTGCTGACTGTGTGTATGGCAGCCGTGCCTACCAGTTTTTATGGAAAATCAGTGTTTGGCAGCGGTTCCACAAACCGTGCCTTGATAGCGACCCGATTTTCCCACTCGGTTGCCGTAAAGCCAACCCAATCTGAAATCGGAACAAAGGGCACAGTCGTATCAATCAGGAGTATTGATTCGTTGTTTGCAATTTCAGGTAAAATCGAAAGAGGAATATCACCAATAACCAAAGGAATGCTTGCCCCGTCTGAGGAGTGGGTCCAGAGAAGTGAAAGATCACCCATGGCATCTTTTTGAATGGAGGATATGCGGACGGTCCCAACTTGTTCACGTGGCATCATTCGGTTTTGAACCACCAACAACAGATCAATAAACGTGTTGTCGGTTTCTGTTTGGCGGGAAATAATATCTGCAATTGTATGAGAGGTGCGCTGTGCGGTTGCCTTTGAATTGAAGGCATCGAAAAACACAATACTGCCGATGAACCATGTCATAAGAAGTGGCAAGATGAGGACGAATTCCATGGTAAGGGAGGCCGTTTCATCCGCTCTAAACTTTGCAATCAAATTTGAAAGATAGGTCTTCATGCTATGCTCCCGGCTCGTTCACGAAAGCTGAGAAAGCAACCATGTGAAACCCCCCTGTTGGGTCTTTTGGAAGCGCCGCACCAAAACCTGCACCGGGGATCAATGGATCAACGATATAGCAAGCACGGGCAACCATAATATCCTGATCTAGATGCGAGCCTGCGTCAAAGGCAACTACAGGATCAATGGCGGATGCGCGATCAACACACACCGCAGTTAAGCCCCCAATTGGATCGCTTATTTCCACAAGCTCTAACGTTAGATTAGCCATGCAGTTCCGCAAAATACCGGCATAATTACAGATATCTTGTTTAATATCGTCGGCTGTCGGATTAGGCCGACGGCCCAGTCGTAAATCCCTTACGGCAAGGTTCATACCTCGGTTTAGCATGGTCTGCTGGGTTGAAAGCCATCCTGATTCAATGACAGAGAAAACGATCCACATAACAAGCGGAACGAGCATGACAAATTCTATCGTCGCGCTCGCTTCCTCATCACGCCGAAACCGTTGAAGAAACTGGGTTGCACGGTTAAGCATAGGCATTAGTTTACCAGTTTCAGTTTTTGAATGGCCTGCTGGATAGACGCAAAAGCGGCGGAAAGGTCGGTGGTTTCTACAGGGTAAAAGTGGCCGATTGATGAGGCGCAAGAGCGCATTTGATTGTAAGCCGTTGACCCAACTGACACATCATATCCGATTGTAAAAATAACAATTCCGGAATCTTTAGCCGCCGTACATATATCCTGCATACGGGTGTTTTCCGTAGTTGGATTAACCCGAACGAAAAGATGCGAAAAGCTCCAAGGTACATAGTTACTATTAGGCGGGTTTGCGTCCCAATAGCCAGCTGTACGTTGGCCGGTGGAGAGCTCCCAATCATCGAAATCATCACCATTATCTGCAATAACATTTTCTGGTGCGTGATAATTTGGCGACTCGCCAACATCTTTATTCGCATCAAGGATGACTTCATATGTGAGGTACATGTCGGATTTTACGTTATACTGTGGTGTGTTATCACCGTCTGTCATCATAATGGCAAACTTCAACGTTTCATCATCATCAGCCGCAGCAGGGCGGCCTGCAAATACGGGGTCAATCTCGTTTTGCGTAATCAAGCTGGTTACAAGCGGCTGGCTGCTTTCATCCAGCAGCGTGATGCCCCATTTCATGCCAACTTGGCCAGCTGTCATGCCTGTTGCCCTGAGGTTTCCAATTGCTGCGCTTAGGTCGACGATCGAATTAGAATATGGAACAATAGAAATATCACTGCGCGGACACCAATCGGAGTCGGCATCACTTATCCACTCCGGCGCAAAATGCTGGGTTTGCGCAAGTGGCGTCAGCGTTGAAAGGGTGGTCGAGGTGTAATCGCTGCCATCGAAATCTACGCAACTGGAAAAATTATGCCAACGGCTATAATTATAGCTTGTCATCATTTCCGGCGTAGCAGAGGTTTGCCCAGAGAATGGCACCAACGAAATCGAAGTAAAATCAGAACGGTCCCCATCCAACATGTCGGTCACGAATGTGGTTGCGGCGGTTCTTAGGTTTTCAATTTTGGTACCACCCATAGAGCCTGAAATATCAACAATCAAAGAGAGTTCAATTTTACTTACCGAAACCGTAGCGCCAGCGGCAGCAACGCCTGCAAGGGTATCAATGCCGGTAAGGCTCAGAAAAAATGTATCTACGCTAAAATCCGCATCTGCATCAACGCGCTGGGAGAAGGGCGTGATTGTAGGCGTAACGGTTACGCCGTGCGCATCAGGGTTAAAGCCGGAAACTTCGATATAAGAGCGAACGGTGGCAATCGCGGCGGCTTCAGCCGCAGCGATTTCGGCAGTAGATGTCGCACTGGCAGCTTTTGCATTTCCTGCGGCAGCCAGAACACCACGATCAAGCGCATCTTGCATGGCTTCGCGTTTGATTTCATGTCGAATAAAATCAATGGCCATGCCGCCGCCGATCATCATGGTAATAAACATGACGAGATAAAACGCCAGAATACCGCCGCCTTCATCTTTTCTAAATTCGCTAAACAAATTGGTTTTCATATCTACTTCCTCAGACGTATTTGCAAGAACGCTCAAAAAACCTCATAACAAGAGATATACAGAGCCAAGTACTAAAGAATTTTTTAATTATATTTCTTGCTATAGCAGAAATATGAGCTTTTCACCAGAGTGGTTCACAAGATTCCCAAAAAATCTAAATAATATTAGACACAACGTCGGCAGATTGCAGGTTATGTCCAATATTATAAGGGTTTTTCTAGTGTCTCGCGGCGGTAACCATAGCGTTAATTGTGTCTTTCAAGTGAATGGAGCCAATGATTTTTTTGCTGTCATCACATACATTTGCGCTGGTTTCTTGTGCCTGCGCCATGGCTTGCGCTGCTGTTTCCAGCATATCGCTTGATTTGAGCACTATATTCGCGGCACCCTCTATCGGTGTTTTGTTCATTATGGTCTCTACCGATATCACCCGCCCTCGGTTAACTTCTTTAATGAAATCAGCGATGTAGCTGTCAGCAGGGTTCAAAACAATCTCTTCTCCGGTGCCTTGTTGAATGACCTCGCCATCCCGCAAAATAGCGATTCGGTCGCCGAGTCTTAACGCTTCGTCAAGATCGTGGGTGATAAACACAATTGTTTTGCGCAGTTCTTCTTGAATATCCAGCAAAACCGACTGCATATCGGTGCGGATAAGCGGGTCCAGCGCCGAAAAGGCTTCGTCCATTAGCAAAATGTCAGCATCATTCGAGAGCGCCCGAGCCAAGCCCACACGCTGCTGCATACCGCCCGAAAGCTGGTTGGGGTAGTGGTCCTCAAAGCCGGAAAGGCCAACGCGATCAATCCATTTGAGCGCGCGGCTTCTGGCCTCGTCTTTGTTAACGCCTTGCAGCTCCAGTCCATAAACCGTGTTACCGATCACGGTTCGGTGCGGCAGCAGGGCGAACTTCTGGAAAACCATCGCGGTTTTGTGGCGGCGAAACTGTTGCAACTCAGAGGTGGACATCTGGCAGACATCCACGTCTTCATACTGCACGCTGCCGGCGGTCGGCTCTATCAGCCGGTTTATGTGCCGAATGAGCGTAGATTTGCCAGAGCCGGAAAGCCCCATAACCACCTGAATTTGGCCAGCGGGCATGGAGATGTTGATGTCTTTTAGACCCAACACATGCCCGTGCTTTTCATTCAGCTCGGTTTTGGTCATCCCGCCTTTTACGGCGTCGATAAACTTATTACCGTGTGGGCCGAATATCTTGAAAAGGTCTTTAATTTCAATACCATGACTAGCCATGAATTACCTCCGAATGCTTTTGCAAGCGTTTGCCGAATTTCTGGGATGTGCGGTCAAACACGATGGCGATGGCCACAATGGCGAGGCCGTTCATAAAGCCAAGCGTAATGTATTGGCTGTTTACCGCTTTTAGCACTTCAAGGCCAAGGCCGTGCACACCAAGCAGGGACGCCACAACTACCATGGCAAGGGCCATCATGATGGTTTGGTTGACGCCAGCAAAAATGTTGGGCAGGGCCAGTGGCATTTGCACCGTCCACAGCTTTTGCCGTGGGGAGGCGCCAAAGGCATCGGCGGCTTCAAGAATGTCGGTATCCACAAGGCGAATACCAAGGTTGGTAAGCCGCACAATGGGGGGCACCGCGTAAATAATAACGGCGATCAGGCCGGGGACGAGGCCAATGCCGAGGATCATCACAATCGGGATGAGGTAAACAAAGGCCGGAATGGTTTGCATAATATCAAGGATGGGGGTGATGACAGCCTGAAACCTGTCGGATTTTGACATCAAAATCCCGATGGGAATGCCGATCACGATACAGATGATCGTGGCAACGGTGGTGAGTGCAAGGGTAAACATCGCGTCTTCCCACATGCCAAGATAGCCGATCACCAGCATGGAAATGATGGTGCCGGCAACCAAACCCCAGCTGCGCGAGCCACCCCAAACCAAGAGGGCGATAATGGCGAGCATTATTGGCCAAGGTGTGGCGACGAGGAGGTCTTCAAACCATTTTAGAAAGTGCAAAAGTGGTTTGAAGAAATTCTCGATGCCTTCGCCATAAGCATGGATAAAATCTTTGAAAGACCCATCAATGCCCTTTTTGAAATCCCGCAGCTCTGTGCGGGTCATTTCCGGAAATTCAGTAAATAAGCTCATGCCCCATCCCCCTGTTACATGTTAAAAAAGCCCGCCAAGGGTTTGGCGGGCTTTAATTTTTAAGTGTTCGGCTTAGAGCGCGGCTCTAACCTTGGCCGCCACTTCCTCAGAAACCCACGTGGTCCAAATGTCCTCACGGGTCAGCAGGAACTCAATGGCAGCATCTTCGCCACTGGCTTGCTCGTCAGCCATGTAAACCAACATGCTGTTCATCACAGGGCCGGGGTAGGTGCGAGCTGCGAGGAAATCATTAATCTCGCCGCCGTTTTGCATGAACTCGTCGGTTACCAAGGTAAACACCTCGGATTTTGTCCATGCGGTTTGCTGGATTTCGGTGCAATCTGGCTTAGACATGCAGTTATTCCAGTGGTCATCACCGGCGTAATCTACGCCAAATGGCACGGGGTGCATGTTGTATTTGCCGATGATCGACGTTGGTGACCAGTAATAGCCAAGCCAGTTTTGCTCACGCTCGTTGGCTTTTGCAATCGCACCGTCAAGGCCAGCAGCCGAGCCCGGATCAACCAATACCCAGCCTTTCGCTTCCATGTCGAAAGCTTCAAACAGGTTCAGGTTGATTTGCTGGCAGCCCCAGCCCGCAGGACAGCCCACAAAGGCGCCTTTGGTTTCGTCTTCAGCTGAGGGGAACAGCTCTGGGTGCTCAATAATATCGAGCACAGTTTCCAGCTCAGGATGGGATTCGTGGGTGTATGCTGGTATCCACCAGCCTTCACCAAGGCCAGTGATTGGCCCACGGTTAACCGCGTGCAAGCGGCCAGCGTCCATGGCAGCATCTACCAGATCCCGCACGCCGTTCACCCATTGCTCACCGGCAATCATCGGAGTGCCTTTACCGTCCATTGAGGCAAAAATGGCCGATGTACCGCCAACGATCAGCTCCACATCGCAGCCATAGCCTGCTTCAAGGATGAATTTGTCCACATTGGCGAGCAGCTCGCCCGAGGCCCAGTTGAACTCGGCCATAGTGATTTCGCCACAATCTTGCGCCATTGCTGCGCCGCTCATGCCGATGGTTGCGATTGCCGCTGAGGCAAGTAATTTTTTCATATTATCTCTCCGTTGGGTTTTAACAATTAAAAGCTGCGTGTTCTAAGGCGCAATCTGTGGGCCTGAAGACGAGTGCCAGCTATTCCGGATCTTGGGGTCCGGTAGGGGTTATATGTGGCTTTTTGCCAATTCATATTCAAACTCTAGCAGCCTAGACTCGGTCTGGGAACCTGAAATCGTCAAATAATGTTCTATTAACGACATGGATATGCGGGTGAACCCCCGAAAACTTGCAGGGTAGGTTGAAGCTGACTGGAAGAAGCAGCCTGAGGTGGTAAGTGGAGCGGTGGCTGGTGGCCCATCAGAAAAACCCGCGCCCGTCATGCGTGGCTCTATGAGATAATCATTTTTTCCGGCCCATAAGGGAATGCAGTAATATTATGGTTTCCGATGTTATTTTCATCAGTAATTACCAAAATATCATGCTCCCGATATCCGCCAGCGCCCGCCATATGGTTGGGTATCGTAATCATTGGTTCCATTGAAATCACCATGCCCGGCTCTAGCACCGTGTGGCAATCTTCGCGTAGCTCCAGCCCCGCTTCGCGGCCATAATAGTGGCTGAGCACGCCAAAAGAGTGGCCGTAGCCAAAGCTGCGATATTGCAACAGGCCTTCGGACGCATAAATATCGTTTAGCTCTTTGGCGATATCCGAGCAGCGCGCGCCGGGGACTAAAAGCGCTTTGCCACGGTCATGCACGCGGCAATTTACGTTCCACAGGCGGATGTTTTCATCTGTCGCGTGGCCGGCAAACATGGTGCGCTCCAGCGCTACATAATAGCCCGCGACCATCGGAAAGCAGTTCAGTGACAGGATGTCTCCGGCCTCGATCTTTTTGCTGGTTACGGGGTTATGCGCGCCATCGGTATTTATGCCGGATTGAAACCAAGTCCATGTGTCGAGCAACTCACCCTCGGGCCAAGATTTAGCGATCTCGCGCACCATGGTGGCGGTGGAATGCAGGGCTACTTCGTGCTCGGCCACACCCACACGGGCGGCCTCAAAGCAGGCCGCGCCGCCGAGATCAGCAATGCGGGTCATCTCGGTAATATGCGCTATTTCTTCAGCAGATTTGATCATCCGAAGCTTCATCGCAGGCTGTGCGATGTCAACAAACTCAACGGTCGGAAAATGGTTTTTTAGCTGTGTTAGCATATCAATGCTTACCGTATCGAACTCAATGCCGAGGCGCTTTACGCCGCCCGTGAGGTTCGCTACCGCGCGGAAATAGTTGTCTTTATCCCAGTCGGTATAAGTAACATTATGCCCAAACGTGCGCCGCCACGGCTGGCCGCCATCAATACCGGCTGAAATGGAGGTGGCTTTGGTATGGTTAATAACCAAGCCGTAGTTCCGGCCAAAATAGCAGTGCATAAAATCACCATAATAATTGATATTATGGTAAGAGGTGAACAGGGCGGCATCAATGTTTGTTGTTGCCATATAGGCCCTGATGGCATCGGCTCGCCGCTGCATTTCGCCGGCTGAAAAGGTCGGTTTGGCCTTGTTGCCGTTTGACGTGTAGTCCTGAAACGATTCCCGATCCATCTGCTTTCCCTCCGTTGTTTTCAAGCCACCCTAGGGCGCAAATCAGGTTTGCGGCAATGGTTTTTTTTGCTAAGGAATTGCTGTCGTTTTTCGCCCAATGGGTGTCGCAATTTAATACTTATGACCGTTCTGCAAAATTATCTTGCAAAACGAAGGCATTCCCGATAATTTTCGTAAACTTGGTTCGTAGTGTCCACTGGAATATTGGAGTATTAATTTGGCGTCTGACAGTTCTAGTGATGCATTCGTAGCGTTTGAACGCGTTCAAAAAAGCTATGATGGCGAGATTTTGGTGGTCAAAGACCTGAACCTGCACATAGGCAAGGGTGAGTTTTTAACCATGCTTGGGCCATCGGGCTCGGGCAAAACAACTTGCTTGATGATGCTGGCTGGATTCGAAACCGCCACCCATGGCGATATTCTGCTCGGCGGCAAGCCGATCAACAATATTCCGCCGCATAAGCGCGGCATTGGCATGGTGTTTCAGAACTACGCATTGTTTCCGCACATGACCGTGGGGGAGAATCTTAGCTTTCCCCTCGAAGTGCGCAAAATTGGTAAATCCGAGCGTGAGCGCATGGTAAAAGAAGCGCTTGATATGGTGCAGATGGGCGATTTCGCCGGTCGTCGCCCCGCCCAGCTTTCGGGCGGGCAGCAACAGCGCATCGCACTGGCGCGTGCGCTTGTGTTTAAGCCTGAGTTGGTGTTGATGGATGAGCCTTTGGGCGCGCTCGACAAGCAGCTGCGTGAGCATATGCAATACGAAATTAAGCACCTGCATGAAAACCTCGGCATCACCGTGGTTTATGTAACGCACGACCAATCTGAAGCGCTAACCATGTCTGACCGCGTGGCGGTATTTGAAGATGGCCGCATTCAGCAGCTGGCCGCGCCGGATGATCTGTATGAGCGCCCTGAAAACGCCTTTGTGGCGCAGTTTATTGGCGAAAATAATACCCTTAAGGGTTTGATTACCGCCCAAAACGGGCCGCTGGTTTCGGTTGGCGTCGAGGGCGGATTGCAAGTGCAAGCGCTGGCCGTGAATTGCGGCGAGGTTGGTACGCAAACCACGCTGTCGCTGCGTCCTGAGCGGGTATCGCTCAATGGGGACGGCCCAAATAGCACCTCGGCAAGGGTGCTGGAGCTGATTTACCTTGGTGACCATATCCGCTGCCGCCTTGAGGTTTCAGGCGACGACCAGTTTATTGTAAAAGTGCCAAACGGGGCAGGGCAGAAGCACCTTGTGGTTGGCGAAATCACCCCCATCAGTTGGCAAAGTGAAGATTGCCGCGCGCTCGACTCTTAGGCGTAGCGGTTTAACACGGGTGCATGGGCTTGCCTGACGCATGCACTTTAATAATTCGGGCAGTTCTTTGGGAGAAGACTATGAAACTCAACAAAATAATGCTTGGTGCTGGTGTGCTTGCGGTTTCCGCAGCCCCGCTGATGGCGCAAGACATGACCATCGTTTCCTGGGGCGGCGCTTATTCTGCCAGCCAGCAAAACGCATAC
>WTAL01000002.1 GCA_013139635.1 Paracoccaceae bacterium | reverse complement strand
TTCATTTGCGGGCTAATTTTGCTATAATACTTGTCGATGACCGCAGTGCTGTTGCCCATTTGCTTGCCTAACAAATGATTGCTGATGCCTTTTCTCAAATCTACATTCGCATAATAATGCCGCCAGCTATAAAGTGTACGCGATTTACCGTCAGTTCCTTCTAACAAATCATTTTTAATGAGAAATGATCGAAAGTTGCGGATAAGATTGAATAATTCTGCTCGCTCACCGCTTTCAGTCTTAAATACGTAGTCATCAATCTTTGCAGCAATTACTTCATCAAATGTCATATCTACCAAGTCAGTATTCATAGCGCGCTGTCTGTCCAAATAGTCTTTGGTTTTGTCGCGTGCAATTAGTTCGCGTCCGCCCGTTTTCCCAGACACATATATATTCAAATACCGCTCACCATCTTGTTCAAACCAACTCAAGTTTTTCCATTTCAATCCCAACGCCTCAGTTCCGTGCCGCACGCCAGTGTTTGTTAAAAACAATATGTAGTTGCGAAGAACTTTGCGTGTTTCAGCGGTTTTCTTATTGGTCGTCTTTTTGTGCCAAGTGCGCATGCCGCGATAAACTGTTTCATATTCTTTTTTGGTAAACGAGCCGCGACTGTTTGCTTTGACGCCTTTGTTAAGCAGGGTAGGGCGTATTGCGTGTGTAATCCAGTTGCGCAGCATTGCTTCGTCAAACACTCTGTTTAGCGCGCTGTTGTGGGTGTTGATCGTACTATGTGATGCTTGTCGGCCAAGCTTGTCTGTGCGCCACTTATCAAATTCCTGCAAATCATTCACAGTAATTGCTGCAACATCCATGTTGCCAAAGTACGGGATTATGTAACGATCAATTGCAGCAATATAATCCTTAAATACAACACGTCCGCCACCAGCTTTCAATTCTTCCTGCATTCTGTTTCTTGTAAACAATGCGACACGCTTAATTTTACGTGTGCTTTCGGGTAGATTATTTTGTTTGCGAAAATCTGCGGTATAGAATTGCTTAAGCGCAAAGTCTTTGGCTTTATCAAAATCCGTTGTTTTTGTTGAAAAGCGATGCCACTCACCATTGTCCAATAACAACCGCGCCTGCCACCGTTTGCTATTCGCACGCCTATAAAGCGTCAGTTTTTCGTTTACTTTTACTGCGTCTGTATCGCTCGTCACGTTTCAACCTACTGTTTTAAAACACTATGTTCAAACTACTCTTTTTGGTTGAGACATGCGACATAAAAAGTGTGCTACATGTGTGCTACGCACATTTTGTGGTGAGCGTAAAATAAAATGTAATGATATTAAGGGGTTAATGGAGGCGAGTATGAGAATCGAACTCATGTACACGGATTTGCAATCCGCTGCGTCACCACTCCGCCAACTCGCCGCCTGTGGTAGGGAGGATTTAGGGGATTGCGCGGGGAGTTGCAACAGGTGATTTGGCTCAGCCGTTGCTACGCTGCGCTTTTTGATTATGCGCCCAAAGGCACATTAATTCGCAAGCTACATGGGCACCGGCAATCGCTGTTGCGCCGGTAGTGTCGTAAGGCGGCGACACCTCCACCACATCCATGCCAACAGCGTTAATGCCTGCAAGCCCGCGCAGCATGGCCACCGCTTGAGCCGAGGTGATCCCCCCCCAAACCGGAGTGCCAGTGCCAGGGGCAAAAGCCGGATCTAGGGCGTCTATGTCAAAAGTTACGTAGGTCGGGGCGGTTCCCAGAATGTCCTTGATTTTAGCCACAGCGGCCTCTGGGCCTATCCGGTGCAGCTCCGGTGCATCAATAATATTTACGCCAAGCGTATCCTCATTTGTCGTCCTGATCCCCACCTGCACCGAGCGTTCTGGCACCACAATACCGTCTTTTACGGCTTTGTAAAACATGGTGCCGTGGTCAATGCGGTCTCGGTCGTCATCGGGCCATGTATCGGTATGTGCATCAAATTGCAGCAAGGAAAGCGGCCCGTATTTCTCGGCATGGGCTTTTAGGATGGGGTAGGTGATGTAATGATCACCGCCGAGCACAAGCGAGGCGGCGCCCGCATTTAAAATGCCTGTAATATGCGCTTGCAGCTTGGCGGGGAACTCGGAAATGCGGCCATGATCAAAGGCCAGATCACCGTAATCGGCGACGTTAAACTCGGTTAAAGGGTCCACATCCCAGCCATAGGGCGCATCAGGCGCTTGCAGGCAGGAGGCCTCGCGGATGGCCCTTGGCCCGAGCCGTGTGCCGGGGCGGTTGGTGACCGCACAATCAAACGGCACGCCTGAAACCGCGAGATCAACGCCGCGCAAATCTTTGGTTAGTGTGCGGCGCATGAAGCTGGTCACGCCTGCGTAGGTGGCTTCAAACGAAAGCCCGCGATAGCCCTTGCGGGTAATGGCGGTGTCTATTTCATTAGCAGCGTCTTCTAAGGCCATTATGTGCTCCTATTTCGGTGGTGGAAGTGTTTATGGTTTTGGAGGACGACGCAAGAGAAATCAGCGATTTAATAACCACGAGCTGTCCCATGGCGGTGCGTCGACTCATATGCATTTGACGAGTCAGCACGCGCACCGCGCTGATAAGGCAGTGCTTTTGGGGGCTTGAGCAGGCGCAGGTGACTGTGCGCGGCGCGGGCCTTACATTTCGGCAAGCGCTACGGTGGACGCGCCGCGCGGGTCGAGCGAAGCGAGACACGCAATGGGTGGTTGCTCCTGATAGTGGCCTGTGGCAAAAGAAGGCAAACAGGTAGCATAAAGGTGCGACTCAATGACTGATTTTGCAGCAGTACGTGAAGCGATGGTAGACGGGCAAGTGCGCCCCTCTGATGTGACCCTTTATCCAGTAATTGAAGCGATGCTAACCGTTCCGCGCGAAGATTATGTGCCAGAGGCCCTTCGCGAGATCGCCTATATCGGGGATCACCTTCCGCTTGCAGACCGCCGCGTGGTGCTGGATGCCCGTGTAATGGCCAAAATGCTGGAAACACTTGCGATACAGCCCAACGAACTGGTGTTGGATATCGGCGCGGGCCTTGGGCTTTCATCAGCCCTGATTGCCCACCTTTCCGAGGCCGTGATTGCGCTGGAATCTGATGAAACCTTGGCTAATGACGCAGAGGTGCAGCTGGCAAAGCATGGCGTAGATAATGCCATTGTTGAAACCGGCACCCTCGTTGAAGGCGCGCCAAAGCATGGCCCATATGACGTGATTGTCATTGAAGGTGGCGTTGGCGAAGTACCGCAAAGCTTGATTGACCAACTTAAAACCGGTGGCCGCATGGCCGCTATCATGATGGATGGCGCGCTTGGTCGCTGTATGCTCGGCCGAAAAACCGCCAACGGCATGGACTGGCGCTGGTCATTTGACGGCGCCGCCCCCGTGCTCCCCGGCTTCGAAAAACAGACGATTTTTGCGTTTTAAGCAATCACCCCTTGCACCCAAGTGATAAGAGACTAGCTTAATCCGGTGTTAAGAATCGGAGAATCGGTATGAATAAGGCTTGGAAGCGTGTAGTTGGGGCATCTCTGCTGGTGTTGGTTGGGTTGCCTGCTGCGGCAGATACCCTAACAGATGCCATGCGATTGGCTTATGAGACCAACCCAACCCTTATTCTCAATCGCGCCGCATTGCGGGCGACCGATGAATCGGTTGCTTTAGCGCGCTCAGGCCGGCGGCCGCAAATCGCGCTGCAAGCCAGCGGCTCGGCGGGTAACGATGCTCTTTTTTCAGGTGTTGCCACCGAAACCTATTCGGCTTCGCTCAATGCCAGCCTCAATCTTTATGATGGCGGGCGCTCCCGCGATGCGGTTGAGGCCGCCAAAACCGCAGTGCTAGCTGCCCGTGCCAGCATGGAAAACATCGAGCAGTCGGTGATGCTCAGCGCCGCGCAGGCGTTTTTAACCGTGCGGCGTGACCAGCAAATCGTAAGCCTCGCGCGCAACAATGTTGATGTGCTGAAGCAGCAATTGCAAGCCGCGGAAGACCGTTTGGCCGTGGGCGCAGCCACCCGCACCGAAGTGGCGCAAACCCGCGCGCGCATGGCCGCAGCGCAGGCCGTTTTGGCCGCCAACAGAGGCGCGCTGGCCATCAGCGCCGAAAGCTATATCGCTGTTGTTGGCACGGCACCTGTTAATTTGGCCTATCCACCACGCCTGCCTGATATGCCCGGCTCGCTGGCGGCAGCAGAGGAAATTGCCCTGCGCACACATCCGTTAATGCGGGCGTCGCATCTTAGCGAAAAGGTGGCCGCTATTGATATGCGCCGCGCTCGCAATGCCCGCCTGCCATCGCTTACCGCCAATGTTAATATCGGCTACCGCGAGCTTTATCTTGGAGGCGCCAATCTCTCCTCGGGAGACTCCTCTACCGCCACGCTAACCCTAAGCCAGCCGATTTACACAGGTGGCCGGCTTTCCGCTTCTATCCGCCAAGCAGGCGCCACGCTGGAGCGCCGCATGGCCGAAACCAGCAACACCCGCGCGCAAATGCGCCAGCAGGTTTCTGCCGCGTGGTATCAGCTGCAAATCGCCCGCGCGTCTATTTCCGCCACGCGGTTGCAAATTGAGGCATCTCAATTTGCCTTTGAAGGCGTAACTGAGGAGGCGCGGCTCGGGGCGAGCACAGTTTTAGACACGCTCAACGCCAAGCAAGAGGTTTTGACGGCACAAAACAGCCTGATTAAAGCCATGCATGACGAGCGCATCGCGGCTTATAGCCTGCTTTCGGCCATGGGTCTGCTGACGCCTGATAATCTCGATCTCGGGATCGAGCTTTATGACCCGTCGGAAAACTTTAACCGCGTGCAAAACGCACCGATTCGCACGTTTGAGGCGGGTAAAGTGCTGGACAACATCGCTGACCGTTGGGAATAGGCAGTTAACGTGGGGTAAATGAGTAATACACGTTGAACTTTCTGTGAAAGCCTGTAGCCTTTGTCGCATCCATTTTGAGGGGGCGGCAAAGCCCTCCTTGGACTTTAATGATCCATGTGATCAAACAGAGGAGAAACTCATGAAAAAATTCACAACCACTCTCGCGGCCAGCCTGCTTGGCGCGACCATGCTTACGGGCGCAGCTTATGCCGCGACCGTAGCCGCAGGCGACACGCTTGCTGCTGACCAAACCTTCACTTACCGCGTGCTTGATGAGCACAGCTCCGTTGACCCACAAATCGTGGAAGACGTATCCGGCGCTGACATCGTGCGTGACCTGTTTGAAGGCCTGATGAACCAAGACGCAGACGGCAACCTGATTCCAGGCGTTGCGACTGGCTTCACAACTAACGACGAGAAAAACGTTTACACTTTCACGCTGCGTGAAGATGCAAAATGGTCCAACGGCGAGCCAGTAACAGCTGGTGATTTCGTATACGCTTGGCGTCGCTTGGTAGACCCGGCTACGGGTTCCCCTTACTCTTGGTTTGGTGAGCTGATGTCGATTGAAAATGTTGGCGCTGTTATGGCCGGCGAAGCCCCTCTGGAAGACCTTGGCGTAACCGCCATTGACGACCATACCCTTGAAGTGCGCCTGACAGCATCCCTGCCATATTTCGCGTTGATGACAACCCACGGCTCAACCTTCCCTTCACCACAAGCGGTGATCGAAGAGCATGGCGATGCTTGGACCAACCCTGAAAACATCGTTTCTAACGGTGCCTATGTGCTGACAGAGCACGTGCCAAGCGAGCTTTCGGTTCGTGAGCGCAACCCAATGTATTGGGATAACGAAAACACCGTGATCGAAAAAGTTGTGGCGCTGGTGATCAATGATGAAAACACCGCGTTTACCCGTTGGCAGGCTGGCGAGCTTGATCGCACAGAAGTGCCAACAGGCCAGTATCCGCGCCTTTCAGAAGAGTATCCAAATGAAGCCCTGAGCTTCCCGCGCCTGTGTAGCTATTACTACACCTTTAACCTAAGCGAAAACGGCCCGGAAGCTTTCCAGGACGTGCGCGTTCGCCAAGCGCTTTCCTATGCGCTTGACCGCTCGATCATCACTGACAAAGTGCTGCAAGGTGGCCAGTTCCAAGCTTACACCTTTACACCAGGCGCAACGGCTGGCTTTGAAGTGCCAAGCGTGCCTTATGCAAGCATGACCCAAGAAGACCGTGATGCGGCTGCGGTTGCTCTGCTGGCAGATGCTGGCTACGGCGCTGATAACCCACTGACGTTTGACATGCTTTACAACACGTCTGAAGGCCACAAGAAGATCGCGATTGCGATGTCGCAAATGTGGAAACAGAAGCTGGGTGTAACGGCTGTTTTGGCGAACCAAGAGTGGAAGACTTTCCTCGAAACGCGTGGCAACCAAGATTTCCAACTGGCACGTGGCGCATGGTGTGGTGACTATAACGAGGCTTCGACCTTCCTCGACCTGCTCACCTCAGAGTCTGGCTACAACGACGGCAAATTTGCCAGCGATGAAGTAGACGCGCTGATGAACGAAGCCAAAACTCTGACAGATGCCACTGCCAACTACACCCGTGTAGAGCAGATTTTGGCTGACGAAATGCCGGTTATCCCTGTGTATCACTACACCGCTGTGTTTATGCTCAGCGAGCGGGTTAAAAACTGGCCTGTAGAGAATGTTGAGCAAAACTGGTATTCACGCGATCTTTATATCGCTGAGTAAGCTCTAAAACCTATCGCACCGCGTCTTTTTAGGCGCGGTGCCTTTCATTTGCACCTCTGCAAACTCTAGGTCAAAATCATGCTGAACTATACTTTCAGGCGAATTTTGGTAGCTATACCAACATTGCTTATCCTTATTGTCATAACCTTTTTGCTAATGCATTCCGCGCCCGGTGGCCCGTTCACCTCTGAGCGGCCTTTGCCGCCGCAAGTGCTGGCAAATATCGAGGCCAAATATGGCCTGAATGATCCGCTCTATGTGCAGCTCTGGGAATACCTTAAAGGCATTGTGCTGCATTTTGATTTTGGCCCGAGCTTTGTGAAGAAAAGCCAAACGGTGAATGATATCATCGCGCAGGGCTTCCCGATTACGCTCACTTACGGTGGGCTTTCGTTCATTTTCGCCACGCTCATTGGTGGCACGCTAGGGGTTGTCGCTGCCATTCGGCAAAACACCTTTATCGACTATTTCGCGGTTGGCATTTCCATTGGCGCGCAAGTACTGCCCAATTTTGTAATGGCCCCGCTGCTGGTTTGGCTCTTTACCCTCACGCTCGGATGGCTGCCCGGTGGCGGTTGGAATGGCGGGGCGTGGCCTAATTTGGTTATGCCGGTTATTGCGCTGGCTACCAGCTATATGGCCTCCATCGCCCGTATTACCCGCTCCAGCATGCTCGAAGTGCTGAATTCAAACTATATCCGCACCGCCCGCGCTAAAGGCTTGCCCGAGCGCACCGTAATTATGCGCCACGCGCTCAAGCCCTCACTGGTGCCGCTCATTTCCTACCTCGGCGTTGCTTTTGTCGGCATGATCACCGGTTCAGTTATCATCGACGTTTATTTCTCGACCGGCGGGCTGGGGCAGTCCTTTGTGAATTCGGCGCTCAGCCGAGATTACTCGGTTATGATGGGGGTGACCATTTTGCTAGGTTCCCTCACCGTTTTATTCGCCCTATTGGCTGACCTGCTTTACGCGTGGGTTGACCCGAAAATCCGGTATTGAGGGAGCACGCTATGAACACTTCAGAAGTAAAAGGCCGCTCACTTTGGAGCGACGCCCGCCGCAGGTTCTTCCAAAACAAAGCCGCTGTTGCGGGCATGATAGCCCTGACCATCATTATCCTGATTTCCTTTATCGGCCCGTTTTTTGCGGTCTGGAGTTTTGAGGAAATCGACTGGAACACCATGGGCAGCGCGGCAACGCTCGGAAAGCCCTCGTTTGAAACCGGCCACTTTTTTGGCACTGATGACCTAGGGCGAGATCTTTATTCGCGAGTGCTTCAGGGCACACGGATTTCGCTTAAAGTTGGCATAATTGGCGCCGGCATTGCGGTGGTTGTTGGCACGATTTACGGTACGGTGGCCGGATATGTTGGTGGCCGCACAGACCAGATAATGATGCGGATCGTGGACGTTCTAATGTCCATCCCTTTCATGTTTGTGCTTATTTTGCTGCTGGTTATTTTTGGTCGCTCCGAAACCATGATCTTTATCGGCATTGGTATGCTGGCTTGGCTTGATATGAGCCGGATTGTGCGGGGGCAAACTCTGACGCTGAAAAA
>WTAL01000108.1 GCA_013139635.1 Paracoccaceae bacterium | reverse complement strand
GGCGTGTATGAGGCTGAAATGCCCCAGCCAGCCCTGAGCGCCGCTGACATGGTGGTGTTCTTGCAAGAAACCTTGGAAAAGGCCTGCGCCGCCAACGGGCTGACGCTTGGCGAGCTGTCCGGTGTCGGCCTTGGGGTTGCGGGCATTGTGGATGCCCCGCGCGGGCTGGTTTACTGGTCGCCTACGCTGACCGAGCGCAACGTGCCGCTGCGTGACTTATTGAGCACTGTCCTGCCGATGCCTGTGTTTATTGATAATGACGCCAATCTTGTGGCCAAGGCCGAGCAGCTGTTTGGCGAGGGGCAGGGCGTGAGCGATTTTATTGTGGTGACCATCGAGCAAGGCGTGGGCATGGGCATTGTGATTGATAACCGGATTTACCGTGGCACACGCGGCTGCGGGGCCGAGTTTGGCCATACCAAAGTGCAGCTGGATGGCGCTTTGTGCCGCTGTGGGCAAAGGGGCTGCCTTGAGGCCTATGTGGCTGACTATGCCCTTTTGCGCGAGGCGGGTACGCTGAACCTGCCCGATATGGCGCTTAACCCGCTTAATGCGCTGTTTCAGGCGGCCAAAGGGGGGGATGAAACCGCGCGCTCCATCTTTCATCGGGCCAGCCGGATGTTTGCGCTCGGGTTGGCGAATATTATCAATATTTTTGACCCAAAGCTGATCATCCTTTCCGGCGAGCGCATGCAATTTGATTACTTTTATGCACAAGAAGTGTTGGACGCGGTGAAATCCAGCGTGTTGCAGATAGATGCGCCGTTGCCCGATATTCGCATCCATAAATGGGGTGATTTGATGTGGGCCAAGGGGGCGGCGGCTTATGCCATGGAAGGGGTTTCGGATATTTCGGTGCGGGAGATGGGCAAAAATGCTGGCTAGAATTGCGATTTTGATGATGGCAGCCCCCGCCATGGCACAGCCGGTTTTTATGCCTGTAGAGGTGCCAGCGCACCAGTATACAGGCGGTTGGGCGCATTTTGTGGGCGGGGGCGTTGCGGTGCTGGATTGCAATCAGGATTTACTGCCCGATCTATTTGTAGCAGGCGGGGAAAGCCCGGTGCTGTTGCTGGAAAACACAACGCCTGTGCGCGGCGGAGCCCTTGGGTTTTCCAAGGTGGACATGCCAGACATCACCAATACAATCGGGGCCTATCCGCTGGATATAAACAGCGACGGGTTTATGGACCTTGCTGTGCTGAGAGTCGGTGAAAACCTGCTCCTGAAGGGTGGGCCAGACTGCGCCTTTACCCCGTTTACCGGGCTTGGCTTTGCAAGCGAAGAGCATTGGACAACCGCTTTTTCTGCAACGTGGGAAGGGGGCAATGCCCTGCCCAGTTTGGCATTCGGGAATTATGTAGACAGAGACAACCCCGACGGCCCGTTTGGCACCTGTGAAAGTAATTCCCTCTACCGCCCTGAAGGTGATAAATATGCCGAAGCAGCGCCACTAGCCCCCGGCTTTTGTGCGCTCTCGATGTTGTTCACTGACTGGGGCCAGAATGGCCGCGCGGATTTGCGGGTGAGCAATGACAGGCATTACTACCCCGCTGGCGGGGCTGAGCAGCTTTGGGCCATGGAGCCCCTGCCGCGCCTCTATGCTGAGGCCGAGGGCTGGCGGCCTTACCACCTGTGGGGCATGGGCATTGCTAGCCGTGATCTGGATGGCGACGGGCGCGCCGAGGTGTTTCTTTCCAGCATGGGCGACCAGCATTTACAAACGCTGGAAGCCGGAAATGCGCCCAGCTATGCGGATGCGACGTATGCGCGTGGCACCACGGCGCACCGGCCCTATGCGGGCGGTGATGGAAGGCCCTCCACCGGCTGGCACATAGCTTTTGGCGATGCGCAAAATGATGGGCTGGATGATGTGTTTATCGCCAAAGGCAACGTGCAGGAAATGCCGGGGCTGGCGATGCAAGACCCGAACAATCTGTTGCTCCAGCAACCGGACGGGCGGTTTATTGAGGCGGGGCTAGAAGCGGGCCTTGCCGATATGGCGCGAGGCCGTGGGGCGGCGTTTGAAGACCTCAACCTTGATGGCTTGCCCGATATTGTGGTGGTAAACCGCAACGCGCCGCTGCGTGTTTACCAGAACCAAACCACGCCTACGGGCCACTGGCTGCTGCTCGATTTGCAGCAGCCTGCCCCAAATGTAAACGCCATCGGGGCTTTTGTTGAAATCACCGATGGTCGCCGCAGATGGACCCGAGAACTTACGGTTGGTGGGGGCCATGCCAGCGGCAGTGCGGCCATGCAGCACTTTGGGCTGGGGGGGGCTGAGGCGGTGCGAATCAGGATCCGTTGGCCGGATGGAGCGCAAAGCCATTGGCAAGAGGTTGGAACGGACCAAATCTTACGGATTAGTGCCCGCGGCGATGGTCTTGCAATTGAGGCGCTCTGGATACCCTAAGCGGAAAAATGCGCACTTGATAAGATCAATACTTTGAATTGGACTTAAACGCTCTATCATACTGATAATAAGCCACTTAATGTCATTTAACGTCTTCTACTAAACTAGTTTAGTAGAAGACGTTAAACACCGGCTGCCCGCTCTTTTTATGCCTGCTATTGGGGAGCTACTCTAAGCATTATTCGCTTGGTTGGCGTGCTTTTCTAGCCACCCGGGCGGCTCCCGCCCGTTGCGGCACGATTTGCAAGCAAATCGACCCCTCCCGTTGGGCGTAGCCCTCGTGCTGCGCACATCGGGTGGTCGCTGCGCTGGCAGGGGTTAGCGCGGCACCGGCAGGCCACTGGGAACCGACGGCGGAACACCAAGGCGGGAAACCGGGTCTTCCAAGGTGTGCAGAAACGCCAAAATATCGGCAACCTCGGCATCGGTGAGGCGCCATGCGGGGAGCGAATTGGCGCTGGCGATGGCGTGCATTTCGGCGGGGCGGTCTTGCACCCATGTATCGGTTGGCGCAGGTAAAACCGGCAATATGGCTTGTGAGATATCATAATTGTTTAGCGCAATAATCGGGTCTAGATGGTGGCGAATTATGGCCTCTAGGTTGGCATAGGCACCGCTATGGCCGTAGGGCGCGGTGAGGGTGATATTGCGCAGGCTTGGGGTGCGGAAACGGTAGGCGTCGGCGGCTTGGCCGGTGACGCGCATACGGCCAGTATCGCGATGATGGTTTTCAAATTCTGCCGCTTTGCCGGGGCCAAACTGGGGCATGGCGATGGCGTGAAATTGGTGATCGGTCTGGAATTGGCCGCTATGGCAGCTATCGCAGGCCGCTTTGCCGTAAAACAGGGTGAGGCCGCGCATTGCCGCTTTGTTAAGCGGGGCTTGGCTGCGCAAAAACTGGTCAAACGGGCTATTATCAGCGCGCCATTCAACGGCGGTGAAGGCGGCGATGGCGTTGGCTATATCGGTGAAGCGGATGGGGGTGTCGCCGATCACGCCATCAAAGCGCGCGCGATATTCGGGGAGGGCGGCCACACGGGCAGCAATAATGTCCCACGCGCCACCCTCGGTGGTAATTAGCCCTTGGCTAACCGCGCGGGAGATATCGTTTTCGCCGTAATGCCCTGCCATTTCATCGGCAGATAACACCGGAAACATAGCTTGTGCGGCCAGCGGGCTATCAAATCCTGCCACCATTTCAGCACCCATAGGGGTGCGTATGCCACCTTGTAATGCCTCTAGCCGTCCGTCGTGAAACAGCACCGAAAACTGGTTGGCCCCGAGGTTAAACAGCGCGGGTGCATTGCGGGCCACGTGGCGGGGAGGGAGGTTTTCGGGGTTGGCGCGGCGGGCGGGCCCTAGCCCGGTGCCGCCATCCCCCAGCCCGAGGGATACGCCATCGGAGGTGCCAAAGCGTGGGTGGTGGCAGGTGGCACAGGCTACGCCGCGGTTGCCGCTCAAAACGGGATCGTAAAACAGCAATTGGCCAAGGGCGATTTCGGCGGGATCATGCGCGGCAAATTCTGCATTGGCTTGCGGCAAGGGGCCAGCGTGGGTGCCGCTGGCAAGGGCACATAACAGGAGGAGTTTTTTCATCTGGTGGCCTTGCTAATTTTAACCCGTAGCACCTGCCGGTAGGGCTGCGCTGGGGTGGCAATAATGGAAGGAAAATCCGGCTGGTTCAAGGCATTTGGCGGGGCCTGTGGCTCTAGGCAAATGGCGGTGTTGGGCGCGGGCAGGTGCGCCCCTGTATAGAGCTGAAGGCCGGGTTGGTCCGACCACATTTGCAGGCGGTAGCCGTTGGTGCAAAGGGTGGCAACGGGGGTGGTTGGCGCGCGGCTTTTGGAGAAAAGCAGGTTGGCATCAAGCGCGGCATCTTTCGGGCTAAGGGCGCGGGGCGTGCGAAAATCAAGCGAGGTGCCAGCAACGGGGACAATCTCGCCGCTTGGAATTCCCTCGGCGTTGGCGGGGGTGGCGTGCTCAGCCGTGAGCGCGAGTTTTGCCCCCCAAATCGGGCCCGTGCCACCAAGTGTGTAATAATTGTGCTGGGTAAGGTTGATCGGCGTTGGGCGGTCTGGTTCGGCGGCCATTTCATAGGTTAACGTGTGGCCCGAAAGGTGGATATTGACCGTAAAATCCACGGTAGCGGGGTAGCCCTCTTCCCCCTCGGGTGAGTGATAGGACAGCCGCACGGCCTGTGGGCCATCTGGCTCCATTTCCCAAAACCGCTTACCAAGGCCTCGCACACCGCCATGCAGGTGGTGGGGGCCGTCATTCTGGCTAAGCTGCTGGCGCGCGCCATTTAGGCTAAAGCGCCCGCTGGCTGTGCGGTTGGCCACCCGCCCGGCGATTATTCCAGTGAAAAACTGGTCTGTCAGGTAGTCTTCGCCTGTGGTGAGCGCGCGCACCATCGGCACGCCGCCCACCGTCCAGCTCTGCGTGATAGCCCCGTAATTCAGCAGGGTAACGGCCACGCCCTTATCCCGCAGCACTACGCGCCGCAGGAGGGGGTTAGACATAGCGGTTGACGATGTTTTCCAGCACTTCTTGCTTGCCCGAAACCGGCTGCGGGTTGGTGCCGTTCGCCAGCACTTTGGCAGCTATGTCGTCAAGGTTACTCCCCAACATGGCCTCTGCCTCTGCACTATTCCAGCCCGCATAGCGCGCGGCCAGCGGCGCGCTTAGGGCCTTATCTTCAACCATTTTCGCGGCGGCCTTCAGCCCACGGGCGCAAATGTCCATTGCCCCCACATGGGCGGCCAGCAGGTCTTCGGCATCTAGGCTTTGGCGGCGCAATTTGGCGTCAAAATTAGTGCCGCCAGTGGTGAACCCGCCACCTTGCAGAATGTGGTAATAGGCCAGCGCCACTTCGGGGGTGCTGTTCGGAAACTGGTCTGTATCCCAGCCGGATTGATAGTCATTGCGGTTCATGTCGATCGAGCCAAATATCCCCAGCGCGTTCGCGGTGGCTATTTCATGCTCAAAGCTGTGGCCTGCCAAAATGGCGTGGCCCTGCTCGATATTTACCTTCACCTCGCTCTCCAGCCCGTGGCGCTTTAGAAAGCCGTAAACCGTGGCGACATCGTAATCATACTGGTGCTTGGACGGCTCTTGTGGCTTAGGCTCCAGCAAAATCGCGCCCTTAAAACCAATACGGTGCTTGTATTCCACCACCATATTCAGGAACCGCCCCAAATGAGCGTCCTCGGCTGCGAGGTCGGTATTCAGCAGGGTTTCATAGCCCTCGCGCCCGCCCCAAAGCACATAGTTTTGCCCGCCGAGCTTATGCGTAGCATCCATGCAGGTTTTAACGGTGGCAGCGGCAAAGGCAAAAACCTCTGGGTCGGGGTTCGTAGCCGCGCCGCTCATATAGCGGCGGTGGGAAAACATGTTGGCGGTGCCCCAAAGCAGCTCAAGGCCGGTGGTCTCCTGCTTTTGGCCCATGTAATCGACCATTTCTTCGAGATTGCGGGTGTTTTCGGCAAAGCTATCGCCCTCGGGGCGCACGTCGGCATCATGGAAGCAATAGTAGGGCGCGCCGAGCAGGGAAAACATTTCAAAGGCCACATCAGCCCGTATTTTTGAAAGCGCCATGGTGTCAGCAGGGAACCACGGGCGCTCAAATGTTTGGCCGCCGAAGGGGTCGGTGCCGGGCCAGGCAAAGCTATGCCACCACGCCACCGCAAAGCGCAGGTGGTCGCGCATAGGTTTGCCGAGGATCACCTCTTCAGGGTTATAGTGCCGATAGGCCAGCGGGTTGGTGCTGTTGGGGCCTTCAAATTTGATCGGGGCGGTATCGTTGAAAAATCCGGTGGTCATGAGGGGGCTCCTGAAAAGGGTTTGAGGGCAGGATAAAGGGCGCGGTAGCGTTGGTAGGCGGCTTCATAAGCGGCGGTGAGGGTGCTATCGGGCATAATGGTCTGGGCGATTTCGGGCGGGGTGATGATGCTTTCAGGGTCTGCACCAGTATCGGCCAGCAGGCCAAGGCGGGCGGCACCAAGGGCCGCGCCCAGCTCTCCGGCTTTAGGTAGATCAAGCGGCAGGTTTAGCACGGTGGCCAGCACTTTGAGCCAATAATCCGATTGCGCCCCGCCGCCGATCGCCAGCAGGCGCTCCAGCTGCGCACCGGTGTTTTGCAGGGCCTCTAGGCTATCACGCAGGGCAAAAGCTACGCCCTGCATCAGGGCACGGGTTAGCTCGGCTTGGTCAGTTGAAACATCAAGACCAATAAAAGCGCCGCGTATGGTGGCATCATTATGGGGGGTGCGCTCGCCCGAAAGGTAGGGGAGGAAGATAGTGTTTGAGGGCGCGGTCAGGGTATCTCCGGTGAGGCTTGAAAGCGCTTCGGGGCTTTGGCCGCAAGTGCGGGAAAGCCAGTTAAGCGCGTCGGTCGCCGAAAGGATAACCCCCATCTGATACCAGCGGTTCGGCAGGGCGTGGCAAAAGGTATGCACGGCGGTTTCAGGCGCGGGGGCATAAGCGCCACGCGCCGCCAGCAGCACGCCAGAGGTGCCGAGTGAAACAAAGCCTTGCCCTTCAGAAACGCAGCCCGTGCCGCAAGCCGCTGCCGCGTTATCTCCACCACCACCGGC
This sequence comes from Paracoccaceae bacterium, assembly GCA_013139635.1. Classification (GTDB taxonomy): domain Bacteria; phylum Pseudomonadota; class Alphaproteobacteria; order Rhodobacterales; family Rhodobacteraceae; genus UBA3077. The sequence continues at coordinate 4,998 of WTAL01000108.1, read as the reverse complement.
CACCACAACGGGGCCAGTTAGCCCCCACTCGTGCAGGCGCGCGGCATTAAGCCCCCCCGCTTTTTCGCTGCCTTCAACAAGCGTAGGCATCTGGTCTGGCCGCATACCGCTTTTGGCCAGCAAGGTCGGCGACCATGCGCGCGCGCCAACGTCCAGCCAGCTGGTACCGGCGGCGTCTGACATATCCATGGCCAGTGCGTCCGTTAGCCAGTAGCGCAGATAATCCTTTGGAAGCAATACCTTGGCGACCTTGGAGGAAATTACTGGCTCATGCTTTGCAACCCACATAAGCTTGGGGGCCGTAAAGCCAGGAAACACGATATTGCCCGAGATCGCCCTGAAATCGGGGTCATCGTCCAGAGTTGCCGCCTCAGTGGCTGATCGCGTGTCGTTCCACAAAATGCAGGGCCGCAGCACTTCGCCGTCGGCATCCAGTAACACCGCGCCGTGCATCTGCCCCGAAAGGCCGATGCCACGCAGTTTCGCCCAGCTGTCGCTGGCTTGCGCGCGTAAATCTGCCACCGCTGCCGCGCAGGCGCTTAGCCAATCGGCGGGGGCTTGCTCAGACCAGCCCGCATGCGGGTGCGCCACGGCGTAACTCTGCTCAGCCACGGCTTTTACCGCGCCGCTTTCTTCCATCAGCACCGCGCGCAGGCCCGATGTGCCTAAATCAAGGCCCAGATACATGATTCCCCGCTTTAATTATTTTAGTAGCTAAAATAACTATTCAGGAAGCCGGAAAGCATGTCAAGATTGGTTCGGCGTTTTTACACATCGGCTAACCCTTCACGCCACCGTCTGACAGGCCGGAAATCAGGAACTTTTGCGCGGCAAGGAAGATAACGGTGATGGGTAGGCCCGAAAGAATGGCGGCGGCTGCAAAATCTCCCCAGAGGTACTTTTGCTCGTAAAGATATTGCCGCGCGCCCACGGCGAGGGTCATATTATCGGTTTGGCGCAGCAGGACCGAGGCGATGGGGTATTCGTTGATCAGGAAGATGAACGACAGGATGAAAACAATCGCGAGAATCGGCAGGGACAGCGGCAGGAAGATATAGCGGAAGGCTTGCCACGGGGTGGCGCCGTCAATTTGCGCGGCTTTATCAATGGCGGGGTCGATGCTCTCAAAATAGCCTTTTATTGTCCAGATATGCAGGGTGATAGCCGAAAGATAGGTGAGAATGAGGGCGGGGTGGGTATCAACCGCCAACCACGGCACAACTTGGCCGAGGGCGTCAAAAATGGCGTAAACCGCGATGACCGTAAGCGCGCCGGGGAACATTTGCACGATCAGCAAGGTATCCAGCATGGCCCCACGGCCACGAAATCGCATGCGGGCAAAGGCGTAGGCGGCGGTGGTAGACAGCGCAAGGACGCCCGTTGAAGCGATGAGGGCGATTTTGATTGAGTTCCAGAGCCAGAGCATAACCGGAAAGGGCGGTTGAATGATGGTGCCGTCGGGGCGCTCATAAGGGATACCAAAGGCCAGCGACCAATGCTCAAGGGTTGGGTTTTCGGGCAGCAAAGCGCCGGTTGAAAAGTTACCCTCGCGGAAGGAAATGGACAGCACCATGAGGAAGGGAAACATGATCAGGACGATGAAGCCGATCATAAAGCCATGGGCGAGGAATTTACGCAGGCGGAGGGTTTTGGGATCTTCAACCATGTCCGGCCCCCTTTTTGGCGGCGTATTTCTGCATGGCTTTGAAATTGTAATAAGCAATGGCACCGGTGACGATGAAAATCAGCGTTGAAATGGCCCCCGCCATGCCGAAATCTTGCCCTGAATTCTGGAAGGCGAGGCGGAACGTGAAGGAACCGAGGATATCGGTTGAGCCAACGGTGACCAGCGTGCCCGGCATATCTGGCCCACCACGGGTGAGCAGCAGGATAAGCACTACGTTATTGAAGTTAAAGGCAAAATTGGAGATGAGCAACGGCACAAAAGGCGGCAGGATTTGCGGCAGGGTGATGGAGAAAAAGTTTTGCATACCGCTCGCGCCTTCCAGCGCCGAGGCTTTATAAAGATCTCGCGGCACGGCTTGCAAAAAACCCGCCGCCAGCAGCATCATGTAGGGGTAGCCGAGCCATGTATTGACGAGCAGCAGCATGCCGCGGGCAAGGTTGGGGTTGGTAAACCAATCCGGCGCGATGCCAAAAAGTGTGGAAAGGATCAGATTGATCTCACCAAAATTCTGGTTGAACAAGCCGCGAAAAACGAGGATCGAGATGAAGGCGGGCACGGCGTAGGGCAGGATAAGCAGCACGCGATAAAGCCCCGCAAAGCGCAGGTGCTTCCACTCCAGAATTACAGCAAGTCCGGTGCCAACCGCAAACGTGAATACCATCGAGAGGAAGGCGAAAACCGTTGTCCAAACAAACACCTTGAAGATCGGGCCACGGATGCCCTCAGAGAACATCACCTTTTTGAAATTGTCAAAACCAACGCCAACCCGCCAGCCCGGGGCCACCGTTTCGCCCTCGGGGGTTTGGTAGAGGCCAAGCTCGGGGTTGGGCGAGAGAATGGTGCCATCACTGGCCGTAAGCGTATCGTTTTCCCCCAGCGTAAAGGCGGGCTTCGAGGCCGCAAAGGCGCGCAGGCCGGACTGCGTGAGCGGGCCGTTCGGGGTATGAATTGTGAGCGCGGCAAGCCGTGCTTTATTTTGGATAATGGCCTTAATGGGCAGCGTTTCAGGGGCCGCGCCGGTGAATATTTGCGCCGTCGCGTCTGTGCCGAAAATCGCATCGGTCAGCAGGGCGGGGCGGCCTGCGTCTTCGGGTAGGAATATGCGAAAAGCATCGCCTTCGGCCACAAGGCCAAAGGGGCGCTTGGTGCTGGCGTCGGTTTCAATTTGCGAGAGGTGATAGGCCTGCACGCGCTCTAGCGTCAGCAGGTTTCGCGAGCCGAAATTCGTAAAACCGATGGCTGAGGTATAAAGCACTGGCAGCAAAATAAACAGGAAAACCGCCGCGATGGCGGGGTAAACAAAGCGCAGTTTATAAAACCGTGGGGACCAGAAAAACGCAAATCCGAGCGCGCCCACGGCAAAAGAAATAACCGCAAATAGCGGCTCGCCGAGCAGGTAAAGCCCCCACACGAGGTAGAGAAACCCTAGCCCAAACGCCAAAATGGCGGCTTTGCCGAGCAAGCCGCGCCAGTTTAGAGATCTGCGTGAAGGGGTCATCATAGTCTTTCATTATTCCGGAGCGACTTGGCCCAAGCCGCTCCGAAAACACTAGCGCTTATTCAGCAAGAATGCGAGCAGCGGCATCATCCAATGCCTCTTGCACGCCTTGCTGGCCGGTGGTGACAGCGGTAAGTGCTGGCCCCATGGCGCCCCAGAATTTACCCATTTCAGGGTTGGAAGGCATTGGTACGCCGTTTTGCGCATTGGCCAAAGTGGCGGCGATGTTGGCATCGCCCGCCAGTGTGGCCGCGAATGAAATGCTGGCCACGGCACCAAGGGCGGTGTCGTCATTGATGGCGGCTAGGCCCTCATCGGTCAGCATGTAGTTCTCAATGAACTCAATCGCGAGGTCTTTGTTAGGCGAAGCCGCATTCATGGCCGCTGCCAGCACACCTACGAAAGATTTCGCGGGGTTGCCGCCAACGGACGGCACAGGGGCCACGCCAAAATTGATGCCGGAGGCCTCAAGATTTGACCATGCCCAAGGGCCGTTAATGACCATGGCGGTTTCGCCTTGGTTCAGGGCCGCGTCCATCACACCGTAATCAACGCCTGCGGGCATAGCGCCACTGTCGATCATGGCCTTTATCACCGATACACCGGCCACAGAGCCAGCGTTATTTACGCCGGTATTAGTGCCATCATAAGAGCCATCCACCTTTTGGAAAGCATAGCCCCCGCCCGCCATAAGCAAAGGCATAGTGAAGTAGGTATTGTTATAATCCCACATCATATTGGCGGTTACGCCAGGGATATCCATGCCGGGAATTTCTTCCATTGTGGCCGGCGGCACGGGCACAAGGTCTTTGTTGTAAATCAGGCCAACGGCCTCAACCGAAAGCGGGTAACCCCATGTTTTGCCGCCAAATTGCACGGCGTCCCATGTGAAGGCAAAAGTGTTATCAACCACGGCGGCTGATGGCTCAACGGGGGAAATAAGCCCGCTGGTGGCCCACTCGCCGAAACGGTCATGCGCCCAGATCATAATGTCGGGGCCTTGGCCATTGGCGGCGGCTTGCTGGAACTTGTCGGTCACGTTTTCGGGGTGTTCAACCACCACCGTTACGCCGAGCTCTTCGGTGAACCTGTCACCCATGGCTTGCAGGCCCTCAAAGCCTTTGTCGCCGTTGATCCAGATAAGTAAAGTGCCTTCTTCCAGCGCAAACGCGGGGGATGAAAGCATGGTTGCGGTGGCCAGCGCCGCCGTAAGTGTGAGTTTCTTGAACATTTGTTTCTCCCTGATGTTCAGTTATTTTAAGCGGGCGCAGTATGCATCCAGCCCAGTTAAGTTGACTTCGGTATTGTCTGCCGAGGCAGAAAATTCGGGGATAAGGTTTGCGCCCGCCGCCATGCCCTCGGGCAGCGGCCAGCTTGTGGCTTTGCGGCCAAGGTTAAACACAAACAGCAAAGTTTCCTCTTCGGTTTCCCGCGTAAAAGCCAGCACCTCGCCCGCCTCTGGCAGGAAGCTGATGCTGCCTTGCTGTATGGCGGGGTGATCGGCGCGAAAAGCGAGCATTTTGCGATAGGCATCCAGCACAGGGCCACCCTGATCCACAGCCAAATCAGCGTTGGAAATCGGTAGCCACGGGGTGCCGGTGGTAAAGCCGCCATTGGGGGCATCTGCCTCCCACACCATCGGGGTGCGGCAGCCATCACGGCCCTTGTAAGCGGGCCAAAAACGAATGCCGTAAGGGTCTGTCAGGTCTTCAAACGCCACGTCTGATTCCGGCAGGCCCAGCTCCTCGCCTTGGTAAATGCACAGGCTGCCGCGCAGCGCGGCGAGCAGCGCAATGGAGAATTTCGCGAGGTG
>WTAL01000266.1 GCA_013139635.1 Paracoccaceae bacterium | reverse complement strand
AAATCAGGGTGCTATACGCTCCTCAGCCTCGAAATTGCGGTCGTGGCGGAATTGGTAGACGCGCAGCGTTGAGGTCGCTGTGGGGTAACACCCGTGGAAGTTCGAGTCTTCTCGACCGCACCAGACTTTCTCCCTAAATGTCCACTATTGACCATGTATACTTGGACATCATGGGCTTTTAGGTGTCGATAATGTCCGAGAACGGGCAGTGAACAACCCCGCAGATTGACAACCCATTACGACCAAATTACGATCTTGCTTTAGGGCAGGTGTAAAATTGGCATCATTTAGAAAACTGAAATCTGGAAGATGGCAGGCTCAAGTAGCCAAGGCCGGTGTGCGCCGCGCAAAATCATTTGGCTCAAAAGCCGCTGCAAAAGACTGGGCGAATCGTCAGGAATACAGGATTACTGAAGGCGACCAATCCGCCGCCAATCTTGTATTTCGAGATTTACTGCAACGATACGCTCGTGAGGTCTCACCTGAAAAGCGGGGTGCTCGCTGGGAGTATGTGCGGCTGGATCGTTTGAGCCGGGATAAGATAGCCGATGTTTCATTGCGCCAGCTCGCGGCCTCTGACTTTGCTGACTGGCGCGACCGGCGCTTAATGGAAGTAAAGCCCGCGAGCGTGAATCGGGAAATGGTTTTGATGAGCGCTGTGCTTTCCAATGCGCGACGGGAGTGGGGGTTGATCGCAACTAACCCGCTGAGCGATGTGCGCAAGCCATCAAAGCCACCGCCCCGTGATCGCCTTGTATCCCCGGAAGAGATTGAGCAGCTGTTGGCAATTTCAGGTGATGATCTTACCAAGCTTCCCGCGCGGGCGATTCATACATTTCTATTCGCTATCGAAACAGCTATGCGCGCCGGTGAAATCGTTGGGCTTGCTTGGGATCGAGTAGATACAGAAAAGCGCGTGGCCAAGCTTGATATGACAAAGAACGGAACAATGCGCGAGGTGCCGCTATCTCGCCACGCGATCGAGCTTCTCGATAAATTGAACCCGGACGGCGCTTCGTGCTTTGAGATCAAGAGTTCGCAGCTCGATGTCCATTTTCGGATGGTTAGAGATAAGGCTAAGATCAAAAACCTGCGGTTTCACGATAGGAGGCATGAGGCGATCACCAGGCTATCCCGAAAACTGAGTATTTTGCCGCTGGCCCGCATGGTCGGGCATCGCGATATTAAGATGCTACAAGTGTATTACAACGAAACAGCAGAAGAGATTGCGCTTTTGCTGGACTAAAATAGTGCCGCGCGAGGAATTAGAATTTTACCACCTGAGCGTTTGATGTCGCACTGGCCTTGGCAATAATTGCGCCGCACCGTCTTTTCTGAGCATGACAGGATTTCGGAGGCCTCTTGCACCGTCAGGAATGGCGCTTCATTCCCCTTGATGCTTTGCCGTATCCACAAAGCACCGCCTTCGTTTCCTCTGGCTCAACCGGCACGCCCAAGTCTGTCCGCAAAACCGAGGTAGACCGGATGGGGAATATCGATAAGCAGGCGCTAAGAATGGGCAAAATGACCAGCGCAACGCGGTATCTTTCGTCCTTATCTGTCGCCATGGGGTGGGCAATGTTAGGGCGTTGTTGGCAGGGGGGAGTGATTATTCTCAGTGATGACCGAGATAAGCTTTTGCAATATATCGATCTTTATCAAGTTAACAATATGGTCATCACGCCCGCTATACTCAGCCGGATGATCGAGGTTGAACAGGCGAGGGCGACTGGCTGTTCATCATCGGCAGGGTTAAAAACATCATCAATTTCAGCGGCAATAAGGTTTCTCTTGAGGCGCTCCAAACCGCGGTTGAAGGGCTTGTGCCCGCAGGGCTGGTTGCCTATCTTGCGGTTCCTGGCGCGCAGGGGCTAGAGAGGTTGGTTGTCCTATATGACGGTCGGGAAACCATTTCGATTGAGCAGGTGAACACCGTCATAAAAGAAAAAGTTGGCGGCGTATCGGCAACGCAGGTGCAAAAACTGGCCAAAATTTCGCTGAATGAAAGCGGAAAAATTGACACCGTAAAACTAAAGGATACTGCGGCGCTAAAGCCCTGAGTGGGCAATAACAGGATTATTATTATGACTTTTACAGACGCGCCGTTTTATCAGCAATATTCGCCCTTACACGGCAAACCGTAAGCGGGGCCGCAATGGCACAAGACTGGCCAGCGCAAAGCACCCCGAAATGGGAGGCGAGCTGGGCATTCTCGGCCACCCTGGGCATTCAGATGTGTTCATCGAGAATTTTGAGGCAGATACTGGCATTTATGTGTTTTACGTTTCAGGGGCAACGCGCGAAGCCTTTACGCGGTTCCGGCGTGAAGGCGAATCCGAGCTTGATATCTACCTTGTGATAATTTGTTAAGGCCGGAATGCCAAGGAAAAACCCGGCCTTGCCAGCAGATATTACACGATACCAAGTCTCCCCGAAATGGCGGCACAGGACGTATTTATCGCCCGCGTAAAGCTTGATTGCACAGCGTCCGCAGGGAACTTCGTTAACAGCATGGGGGCAACGAATATCAGGATAGCTTTGATTCGCCGATAGGTAGAGGCCATAAAAAATGGGCCGATGTTGCCATCGACCCATAATTGTAATTTTTTTAGCGCCTAAGACGCGCGTACAATCTCGCCGCCGCCGTGGTGCCAGTGCATTAGCCCGCCAAGGTTATAAACCTCGGAAAAGCCATTGGCGATCAGCATTTGGGCGGCCATACCTGAGCGGGCGCCAGAGGCACAATAAAGGATAACCGGCTTGGCGGTATCCAGCTCGGGGTGGAACTCCGGGTGGCGTGGGTCTGCTTTTGTTTGCATCATCATTAGCGGGATGTGTAACGCGCTTTTGGCGGTGCCAGACGACATAAGCTCGTTGATATCGCGCACATCAATGATGATGGCTTCGTTGTTGTTAACTTTTGCAACTGCATCGGCGGGCGCAATGCCCTGCGCGGCGGCTGGGCGGCCAAATGGCATGTTCATGGGTGATCCCCTTGTGTGTGACTTTGTTGAGAATAGAGATAGTTGATCTGCGTCAATAATCAACCCCTAACATTCACAAAGGTGAATATTACTTGTTTTGGCGGTGTAAGCGGGAAAATCGCTTGCATTGTTCACACATTGTTCTCATATTTGTTTTCTGCGTGGCTCTGTGGTAGCCACTCGGCAAACAGGGGTTGGGTATGCTGAAAAATATTGAAGTGCGGGGCGCGCGGGCGCATAATTTGAAATCGGTTGATGTGGACATTCCGCGCGATAAGCTGGTGGTGATCACGGGGCTTTCTGGCTCTGGCAAATCCAGCCTCGCGTTTGATACGATTTATGCCGAGGGCCAGCGGCGTTATGTGGAAAGCCTGAGCGCCTATGCGCGGCAGTTTCTGGATATGATGCAAAAGCCGGATATGGACCATATTTCGGGGCTTTCACCGGCGATTTCGATTGAACAGAAGACAACGTCGAAAAACCCGCGCTCGACCGTGGGGACGGTCACCGAAATTTATGACTATATGCGGCTGTTGTTTGCGCGGGTTGGCACGCCGTACTCGCCGACCACGGGGTTGCCGATTGAGGCGCAACAGGTTTCTGAGATGGTTGATCGGATGATGAGCATGGAGGCGGGCACGCGCGGCTATTTGCTGGCCCCGATTGTGCGGGACCGCAAGGGCGAATATGCCAAGGATTTTATTGAGCTTCGGAAGAAGGGCTATCAGCGGGTTAAGGTAGACGGCGAATTTTATGAGCTGGATGAGCCGCCCACGCTTGATAAAAAGTTTCGCCATAACATAGATGTGGTGGTTGATCGCTTGGTGTTAAAGGAAGGCCTTGAGACACGATTGGCGGATAGCCTGCGCACGGCGTTGGACCTTGCGGATGGCATTGCGGTGCTGGAAATTGCCGATGACGACGCCGAACGGCATGTGTTTTCGGAGAATTATGCCTGCCCAGTGAGCGGGTTTACTATCCCTGAAATCGAGCCACGGCTGTTTTCATTTAACGCGCCCTTTGGGGCCTGTCCGGCGTGTGATGGCCTTGGCGTAGAGATGTTTTTTGATGAAAACCTGATCGTGCCGGACCAGTCTATCACGCTTTATAATGGGGCGCTTGCGCCGTGGGCGAAGGGGAAATCTCCTTATTTTCGGCAGACGATTGAGGCGATTGCAAAGCATTACAAATTCAAAAAATCCCTGCCGTGGAGCGATCTTCCTGAGGAAGTTCAACAGGTTATGCTCTATGGCTCCAAGGGCGACGAAATCAAGTTTCGCTATGATGAGGGCGGGCGGGTTTATGAGGTTACGCGTCCGTTTGAGGGGGTTATCCCGAATATGCAGCGGCGATACCGCGAGACCGATAGCAACTGGATTCGGGAGGAATTTGAGCGCTACCAAAACACCAAGCATTGCGCGGCCTGTGATGGTTATCGGCTGAAGCCCGAGGCGCTGGCGGTGAAAATTGCAGGTCTGCATGCGGGGCAGGTGGTGCAGCTATCGATTCAGGAGGCGCTAGACTGGGTAGAGGCGGTGCCTGCGCAGCTGAGCAAACAAAAGAACCAGATTGCGGCGGCGATCTTGAAGGAAATTCGGGAGCGGCTTGGGTTTTTGGTGAACGTTGGGCTGAATTACCTGACGCTGGCGCGGGCTTCAGGCACGCTAAGCGGCGGGGAAAGCCAGCGAATTCGGCTGGCGAGCCAGATCGGCTCTGGCCTTACCGGCGTGCTTTATGTGCTGGATGAGCCCTCAATAGGCTTGCACCAGCGCGATAACGGGCGGCTGCTGGAAACGCTGAAAAACCTGCGGGACCAAGGGAACTCGGTGCTGGTGGTGGAGCATGACGAAGAGGCCATTCGGGAAGCCGACCACGTGCTGGACATTGGCCCAGGGGCGGGGATTCATGGGGGCGAGATTATTGCCGAGGGGACGCCAGCGGAAATTATTGCTTGTGAGGCGTCCATTACGGGGCAATATTTATCGGGCAAGCGCAGCATTCCGGTGCCGCTGGAGCGGCGCAAGGGAACGGGAAAAAAGGTGGTTGTTAAGGGCGCAACGGGGAATAATCTGAAGGGGGTTACGGCGACGTTTCCTTTGGGGACGTTTACTTGTGTAACTGGCGTTTCGGGCGGCGGGAAATCTACGCTGACGATTGAGACTTTGTTTAAAACGGCGAGTATGCGGCTAAACCGTGCGCGGCAAATTCCGGCGCCTTGTAAGGCGATTACCGGCTTGGAGCACCTTGATAAGGTGATTGATATTGACCAGCGCGCGATTGGGCGTACGCCGCGCTCTAACCCTGCGACCTATACGGGGGCGTTTACGCCTATTCGGGATTGGTTTGCGGGGCTGCCGGAATCAAGAACGCGGGGCTATAAGGCTGGGCGGTTTAGCTTTAATGTGAAGGGCGGTCGCTGTGAGGCGTGTAAGGGCGACGGGGTTATCAAGATTGAGATGCACTTTTTGCCAGATGTGTATGTGAAATGTGAAAGCTGCAAGGGGGCGCGCTTTAACCGCGAAACGCTTGAGATCCATTTCAAGGGTAAGAGCATTGCCGATGTGCTGAATATGACGGTGGAAGAGGCGGCGGAGTTTTTCCGCGCCGTGCCTTCTATCCGCGATAAAATGACGGCGCTTTTGCGGGTTGGGCTTGGGTATATCAAGGTGGGACAGCAGGCGACGACGCTTTCGGGCGGGGAGGCGCAGCGGGTTAAGCTATCCAAAGAGCTGGCGAAGCGCTCAACCGGCCGAACGCTGTATATTCTGGATGAACCCACGACCGGACTGCATTTCGAAGATGTGAAAAAGCTGCTGGAAGTGCTGCATGAACTGGTGGACCAAGGCAACACCGTGGTGGTGATTGAGCATAACTTGGATGTGATTAAGACGGCGGATTATATCATTGATATTGGGCCGGAGGGTGGAGATGGCGGTGGTGAGATCGTAGCTACGGGGACACCGGAAAATGTGGCCAAGGCTGAGGGGAGCCATACGGGGTTTTACTTGAAAGATATGTTATAGGGGGCGCTGCCCCCGCTGCGCTCCCCCGGGATATTTTGGCAATTTGGAAATTAAGTGAGGTTTTTGCCAGCGATTTTGCGGGCGAAGGGCTTCATGCGGTCGCCGTGCTTTGCAAGGAATACTTTCACACGGTCAGCGTCGTGTTTGGAGAGATCTCGCAGCCACCAAGATATTGCTTTTTGCATGAACCAATCGTGGTCATCAACATAGCGGGCGGCCCAGCCAAGGATGCGCTCGCGGGCTTTGTTTTGCTCGGGCGAAAGATGGTTGAGCTTGGCCCAAGGGAGCGTAGCCACCAAGGCGGCGCGGCGGGACCACATGTGTTTGGAGTGGGTCCAAATCTCTACCTCATCGAGCCGCGCGGGCTGGGCAACGAGGCGCTTGGCGGCGGCGGTGCTGACATGGTCGGCGATGGCCCAGCTATCAAGGTCTGGCAACCACGAGCTGAGGAGCGCCCATGCACCAGCATCGGGGTTGATCCGCGCTTGCAACAGGAGCTTAGCGGCGGCGATCCGGGCTTCAAACACGTCACTGTGCCATAGGTCATTGGCCAGGGTAAGCCTGTCTGTCAGGCTCAGCTCGGCACGCCATGCTTTTACGAACTCGTCAATCTGTGGGTTGGCAATACCGATGATTTCACGGGTTTGCTTGTGGTAAGCGGCCATTTCGGCGGCTTTTTCGGCATTACCTGCCGCGCGGAGTGTTTCTAATGCGTTCATTTTTTCTTTGCCTTTAGCATGTCCATGAGCCGCTTTCCGCGGCCCTTTTTGTTAACTTGTACACTTCGTGCGAGCACGAGATCACCGGCGGGCACATCACTTGTGACCACGCTGCCGGTGCCGATAAGCGCGTCATCACCGATAACCACGGGCGAGACGAGAGCCGAGTTTGACCCAACAAACACCCGCTCACCGAGGGTGGAATGGTGCTTGAATACGCCGTCATAATTGCAAAATATCACACCTGCGCCGATGTTGCTATCAGCCCCGATATTGGCGTCGCCAACATAGCTAAGGTGGTTAACTTTGGCACCGTTGCCAATAACGGCATTTTTGATTTCAACAAAATTGCCAACCTTGCCGCGCGCGCCAATTTCAGCACCGGGACGGAGTCTTGCATAGGGGCCAACAACCGCCTCTTCGGAAACGTGGCAACCCTCAAGATGGCTGAATGCACGAATTTTAGCACCGTTTTCAACGCTCACGGCAGGGCCAAACACTACATTTGGCTCAACCATAACATCAGAACCGAGCGCGGTATCGAGCGAGAAAAACACGGTTTCGGGGGCAACCAACGAAACGCCGTTCTCTATAGCCTGCGCGCGGGCGCGGGCTTGGAACACGGCTTCAGCCTCGGCCAATTGGGCGCGGGAATTTACGCTTGTGGCTTCTTCAGCCTCGCACACAACAACCCCGCAGCTTTTGCCAGCGGCGCGTGCCAATGCTATTACGTCGGTCAGGTAATATTCACCATTTGCATTGTTATTTTCGACTTTCGAGAGCAGCTCAAACAGCACGTCGGCTTTGGCAGAAATCACCCCGAGATTACACAGGCCGATCTCTAATTGCGCGGGGGCACAGTCTTTGTGCTCAATAATCCCCTCTAGGATTTCTCCGTCCATGAGCATGCGGCCATAGCCACTTGGGTTTTCCGGCTCAAAGCCTACGGCAACCAGGTCAAAACTATCGGCGCGTTTATCGAGCACAGCCTTTATGGTCTCGGGCCGCACGAAGGGGCCATCGCCGTAAAGCACAATGGCGTCACCTTTAAAGCTGGCCAGCGCTGTGCGCGCACAAAGTGCTGCGCCGCCGGTGCCGTTTAGCGCAGGTTGCTCAACCGTTTCGGCACGATCCGCCACATGGTTTGCCACCATTTCGCCACCGAACCCAACCACGACGATGTTGCGCTCGGCCCCGGCCTCAATCGCGCTTTTCAGCACATGGTCGATCATCGGCGCATTGCCGACGTTGTGCATAACTTTCGGCAGGTCAGATTTCATACGGCTGCCTTTACCGGCGGCCAAAATGATGCTGGCAAAACCCATTTTATTCTCCATATTTTGGTGGTGTCTTAGCAGAGCCTCGCCAAAGGCAAAAGGGGAGATGTGCTAATTAGCGGTGCTGACTCTAAGATCATCTATTACAACTTGCCAATTATGCTGGCTAGAAATCTCTACCCGCGTGATGCCAGAAATCAGCGGCTGGTAGGTGATTGGCCCATAAGCCGAGAGGCCGATATGATCTTGCAGCACCAACTCGTTGCCACGATAAAAGGAGAAAAAAGCCTCCTCACCTTCGGCTTGCGGCCAAGCCACAGTGAGGTTTATGTCTATGAAATCAAACGAAGTATCGGCCTCTATCCAGCCTGGGTGGCCAGAGCTGGTATAAAGCACGTTGTAACCACTGGTCGCGCCGTTTGCATAGCCAATATCATCTGGCAGTTTGGCGGACGCAACGATATTGAGGTTGAACCAATTCAACCCACCATAGCCGTTTGGGGTTTTTTGCAGCCCGCTGGGGGCCATGTTTTCAAAGCCGATCACACGGTTTTGCATGCCAAATCTTTGCGTCGTCGCAAAGGTGCCGATATCGACCGGATAGGCGCCCACCCGCACTTCTCGGCGGGTTTCGCCACTTACGATCTCATATACCCCCGGATCAACCGGCCACAAAAACTCTTGGGCTGGCGAAATGTCAACTTCGGCAATTGTAATGCCGTTTTGCATTAACTGGAGTGTGCCCGTAGAACCTAATCCATAAGTGCCGCGAATGAATTTATAGCGCTCCAGCCCAACCGGATGCAGCATTTCAGCCATCCCAAGGCCCGCATTCGAGCCTTCAACGGGTATAATATCACGTTGTTGCACTTTGTTTTCAGTGCTCACCCGCCAGCCAGGTGGCACGAAGACCTCAAAATCATAGGCGCCAAGTGCAGATAGTGGCACCGAAGCATGGCTGCTAGAGGCCGCGTAATTGGCAAATCCGTTAATATTGGTGCGTGAAACCGAAATAGGCGTGCCATTTTGGCTAAGGCCGGTAACGATACCAGACATGGCGCGGTCACCTATATCATAGCGGCCATTGCCGTTTAGGTCATTGAAAACAAAAATAGAAAGGTTGGTTTCGCCGGTGCTGCGTGACCAGTCAGAGCGCATCGGATAGAAAAAACTGTCTGTTTCGGAAAGAACAGGCCCACCGCTGCACAGGCAAAGAAGGCAAGCGGCAAGGGGGCCAATTCTCTTACTTTTATAGGAGCGCAATTTTATCACGCGCGAAGCCGGAGGTCGACTCGGTTATTTAGTTGCGACCGTTGTTTACTGGTGCAACAGGGTCATCTTGCTGCGTAATAGCCAATAGAACCACGGCAGCAATGATCAGCGGGATGATCCAAGCGCCGGAGCTACCCATGCGCTCTGGGGCTTCAATACCCGTAACGGCTGGTGGGGTATAAATTACAGAGCCCGCAGTGGCTGCGGTTGCGGAAATTAGGGCAACAGAGGTTGCAATAAGTTTTTTCATTTTTAGTACCTATTATTTAGCGAGTTAAGATAGCACGAAAGCTATCGGCGATTCTCAAACATATTAAGAAACACTTAACGAATTTTCCTGTGCAAGGAAACACAATTTGCAGTCAAACCTATCACGCACTAGCCATTATGGGCCGCGCGTGTGTGGGCGTTGTGCAATGGTAAAACCTCAGCCTTCCAAGAACGTGTTATTGGCTTCCCTCACGTTCATTTCCATTCTGACATAAGGTAGGCAAAACTCTATAGCTCAGAGACATGCTCGCCGCTCAGTAATCTATTGAGGCCGGAGCGCAGACCCCTCTGTCACCTCATATGTGCTTAATCGAGCGCGGAGTCCTCTGGGGCTGCCTCATCGATAACGAACCGCACCTTTTGCACCCCCTCTGTCAGTTGCAGCGCAGTTTGTGCCGCCTTGAAGGGCATTCGCCCTGTCGCATTAAAACCGGTTTTGAAGCGAAACACGGCGTCACGATCTTCGCCGACTGCGTTAATTGCGATCTCCTGCAATTTTTCGACAGAAAATGCAGTAAATTTACCCCTCATTTTTTGTATTAGGTTTTCAATAGGTATGGTTCGCCGGCGGTCACGATTGGGGTGTCCTTTAGGCATGGGAATATCCTCATGCGAGATCTCAGTTCCGATATGGCTTTTCAATTCGCGGTGATAAGCCGCAATACCTAAGTCTTTTTTCTCTTCATTATAGCTGAAGCCGAAATGTAGCGCTTGGGGCTTTTGGTGAATGTCTAGTGATTTCAGATCTCCGGCAAAAATATATAGCAGCAAATTGGGCGCTAGGCGTGCTTTACGCAATAATGGCAAGCGATCTTCAATCCAAAGCTGAAAGCCTGCGGAGCCCTTCTTAAGGCGATACATCTTAGCATTGTGGTTAATATTAATAAGCCAACTTTGTTCAGCCAAGTCCTCGGTGACCTCAATCTGAAGTGGTCCTGCTTTGTCCGAACAGGTTTGCGGCTAAGCTAAGGTGTATCGGGATTAGTTATCATGCCGCTTTCTTGATTTCATCGCTGTTGAAGTATGCCTCGTCTGGCGTTTGTTTATCAAG
>WTAL01000137.1 GCA_013139635.1 Paracoccaceae bacterium | reverse complement strand
TACATCAATGGCTTTTATAATCCGCGTCGCAGACACTCAGCCCTAGGCTGGAAAAGCCCCTTGGCTTTCGAAAGGTTTGCCGCTTAAATGAGAACTTGGAGCGGCACTAAAGCGGGACAGGTCCACTACATAAAAGAGTTACGTCGCGGCAGCGTTGGCTGAAAGCGCAACCCGTAGTTCAGAAAAGAGCCAAGTAGTGTCGCGGCGCTGTTTCAAAAGTGTATGTTAACAAAGTAGTAAACGGAGAAACGGCGGTTGCAATACTGTAACAGCTTGTGGCGCAGCGTCATTTGCGGATTGCAGAGCAGTATTTTGCAAACGTTGCAAGGGGCAAATTCCCGTTGCGTGATGGGCGGTTACAGAACAAAATTGCTACAAGAGATTTTCTCCTTTTACAGCTAGATTATTTGACAAAAAGGCTGCTACAAATACTGACGCGCACATAGAGGTTGCGTTAGACTGAAATGTAAACGCGGGTAGTTACAAAACGATGAAAACTAAGCAGCAACTATCAGTATTTTCGTTCTTTTCAGGCTCAGGGCTATTAGATTTAGCATTTGAAAAACATGGGTATAGCGTTTGCTTTGTTAATGAATACTTTAAACCGTTCGTTGACGCATACAAATATTCGCGCGAGAAATTAAAAATAGCACCTCCAAAATACGGGCACTTTGATTGTCCAATTGATGATTTCCTTGAGAAAGATCTATCACAGCTAAAGGGTTTTGTTGAAAAGGAAAAGTCAACTGGTGCACTGGTTGGATTTATTGGGGGTCCACCGTGTCCAGATTTTTCAGTTGGTGGCAAAAACAGAGGCAAAGAAGGTGTAAACGGACGCCTCAGTCAGTCGTATATTGATTTAGTATACAAGACAGAACCTGACTGGTTTTTATTTGAAAACGTAAAGGGGTTGTGGCGAACCAAAAAACACAGAGAATTCTATGAAAAAATTAAGGTAGAAATTTCTAAAAAATACCATGTAACTGAACGACTTATTAATTCGATTGAAGCCGGTTGCCCACAAGATAGAGACCGTATTCTGATGTTTGGTGTGTTGAAGAAGAATGTAAAAAAAGCAACCTTGGATTGGAACGCTGGTTTACCCTTCCCAAACCGCACTGCATTTGAAGATTACTCATGGGTTGATACAACGCCGTTTTCAGAAAACTCAAAGCTGGCTAAACCAAACAACATCCCAGTAGAGTTGACAGTGCAACACTGGTTTGATGCAAACGATGTTGAAAATCATCCAAACCAAATAGACTGCTTTAAACCCAGACAGGGCCTTGCAAAATTTCAAACAGTGCTTGAAGGCGATGTCAGTAGAAAATCGTCAAAACGCGTTCATAGATGGCGCTATTCGCCAACTGCCGCATATGGCAACAACGAAGTTCACCTGCATCCATACAAAGCTAGACGGTTAACGGTCGCAGAAGCGCTTTCAATTCAATCAATGCCAAAAAACTTTGTGTTGCCGCCAGACATGTCATTGACGAATAAGTTTAAAACTATTGGAAATGGCGTACCATTCTTACTTGGCAGTCATATAGCCACAGTCATATCCGATTTTCTTCTACAAAATAAAATTGAGAAAGCTTGATAGTTCATCGCCAGACGATATTTTATAAACTTCATTTACTGATTTCTCTGGCTTTGTGTTCACGGATAAAATTGAGTGTGTAGCAACAGTTTGGAGTGCCTCTAAATCTTTTTTTGTGAAAGCCATAGTTGCTGCATAATAAGTAATTCCTTGCGCATCTACCTGCCACATTCTGGCTTTCAAGTGCTCATAATAAGACTTAACAAGCGCGCCTTCCATTGGTAGTTGTAGCCTGCGGTCACCTCGCACGGATGTTTTAACTGAAACAAACCCAACAAAATCGTCAAACCTGAGCGAATGGACAAAATTTTCGTACAATCCGTCAATTTCAGCAAGTAACGCTAGATTAACTGTCGTCGCATCGATTGGGGCATTCTGGCCCAAGTTCTTGGCAATAACGAAATCTGGATTTGAAGATACAAGTGTAACGTTATGCGCTAGCGTTTTGGTTCGTAAATCCTCAATAAATGCGTAAATTTGTTTTTCATACAAACTAAGGTAATCAAACTTGTCCTTGTTTGGTAACGGAATTAGCAAATTCTCATATGCCCTGCCCGCCCTATTCAAAAATTGAAAGCAGCCAATCGAAAAAAGCCACTCATACCATCGCCCACGAGCATTTCCTAAGGCTGATGACGTTGCAGCTGGGTCACCATGCGATAGGCGTTCGTCTGCGACAAGTGCCTCGCATCGCTTTAAAAACTCGCCAAAATCTTTAACGTCCAACGGGCTATCCGAACCTAGAGCATCACAAAAAACTGTAGCAGACTGTATGCTCAGTTTTTTTGTTGAGTTAACATAATTATACTTCATAATTTCCCCAAGGTTTATTCGTCACCTTGGCACATGAGTAAGAAGCGAACCACACCAAATTCAAAAAAACATTAAGCTGGCTTACTGAAATTTGTTTTTTCAAAGCATTATGAATAATAGTAAATTTCGAAATGGCGCTGCAAAGTAGTCGTTTGTCGTCAGCGTTCAGAAACACTATGCTAAACACATTGCTTTACACGCCATCTACAACAACGGACAAAACACACTCTATAGCACATTATTTATTTTCATATGTATCTATTTGTTATTACTACGCTATAATTAGTGTAAATCCATTGCAAATCCGTGTACACCGGTTCGATTCCGGTACTCGCCTCCATATTCTTCTTAAAATGCTGGTAAGCCGCGCTAGTTCAGCGCGAAATGCGCAATTACGCTGTTATGGTCAGAGCCAAGGCGTGGGCCGCGAACCGCCGAAGCGGGCCAGTTGGCGGGGGCGAGCACGTGGTCAATCGGTAAGTGCACGAGGCCAGAAAACAGGGTTTTTGTGAAGCGAAACCCACCTATGGCTTTGCTATCGGTAGCTGCTTCAATGCGGGAGACCACGTTGCTCCACGCCACCATATTAAAATCTCCGCCGATAAATACCGGGCCTTTAAGGCCCTCAAGCTTTGGCAGCAAATCGGCAAGGTGCGCCTGCTGCCCGTAGGGCCACGGCCAATGCAGGTGCAGCGAAACCACCGTGACGTCTCCCGCTGGCAGCTGCACGCGCGCCGAAACCATGCCCCGCCCTTCAAGGCAACCCTCACCTTGCTCGCCAACAAACCGGAATTTGGACAAGATAGCCACGCCGCCCACAGTGGCAAACGGGCAGATAACCTGATAGGGGTAATCAGGCCGTAAAGCAGCAAGCTGCTGGACAGATTCAGTGGTGATTTCTTGCAGGGTTATAATATCAGGCGCGTTGGCAAGCGCATAATCTACCAAGCCTCGGCTATCATTTTTAAACAAATTATTGTGCTGCATGAGCGAAAAGCCAACCACAGCGGGCGGGTTCGTGAGCTGTGCGCGCAGGCTAAATGCGCCAAAAACCAGCAGGCCTAAGCTAAAATATGTAAGCAGGCTTTGCCGCCAAAGCGCAAATCCAAACATGGCAAAAAACAGAGCCGCCATGGCGTAGGGTCGAAACACTGCGAGGCTATCCCCCGCTGGATGATAGGCCCCAAAATAGCCTCCAATCAGCCCCAGCGCTCCAAAGGCGAAAGCAAGGATAGTTAGGGTTTTGGCATATTTAATCATGCGCTGGCCTCGGTAAATGCGAACTGTTCGCTTTCCCTTAGTTGATCCCAGCGGATAACGTAAGTGTGGATACCAAACACCACGGCGCCGGTGCGCGGCAGTTTGCGCAGGGTTTGGCGCTCAACCCGTACAAAACCGTCGCTTTTGGGGGCTGGTTTATCTTCGCCATTGCGCAGGGGTTGGTGCAAATCTGCCTTGGCATACCGCAAAAAGTTGGCGCGCCATAAGGGCTGCTCGGGGCGGATGGCGTCAAACATCCGGCGCACACGGGCGGCCATTTCGTCTGTATATTCATCCATATAACCGTGGATGGCCATAAGCCCCGCGCCAAATTTCTCATCTAGCGACCAGCTAGCCGGAAAGCAAAGCGCTGCCGCTGTTAGGCGGGGCTCGGCGGCCATGTCCATTATCAGCAGGTCTTCTTGCACCAGGCGGGCCGCCGTGAGCAACGGCGGGCCGGTTAGTGATACGCTAATGCCGTCAGGGCGCGTGACCGCCCCGCCCCTTTCATAGCCGGCATCCAGTTCAGAAAGCACCGTTTCCAGCAGCTCTTCCTGAGCAGGCAGACTATCTGCAGTGGCGCGAAAAACATCTGTTAAGCGCGTTGATATCAGGTGGTCACGGTATGCCATTTGCGCGGCAAAGGCATCATCGCGCAGCAGCCATTCTCCGGCTTTTACGGGTTGAATTCCCGGCAAGCGGCGGGTTTTAGCCTCCATCCACGGCTTTATCGGCAGCTCTTGCTGGCAAATTTCCATTTTGTCACAATTCCGTTTGCTATTGTTTCAGCACCTTGTGCTACGCCGCTATAAGCCTAAATTGGGATGAAACCACGGAGATTTAACGATGCCAAGCGAAAAACTCACTTTTACGGGCCATACCGGCGCCGAACTCGCCGCGCTTTTTGATAAGCCAAGCGGGCCCATTCTGGCCACCGCCATTTTTGCCCACTGCTTTACCTGCTCAAAAGACATCATGGCCGCCAAGCGCATTTCACAGCGGTTAGCATCGGCGGGCATTGCCGTTTTACGGTTTGATTTCACAGGCTTGGGCCACTCTCAGGGCGAGTTCGCCAACACCGATTTCACCTCGAATGTTGGTGATCTTGTACTGGCCGCCGCGCATATGCAGGCCATCGGCCACCCCGTAAGCCTAATTATCGGCCACTCACTGGGTGGGGCTGCCGTGCTGAAAGCCGCTGGGGAAATATCCAGTATAAAAGCCGTGGTCACGATCGGCGCGCCGAGTGACCCCGCGCATGTAGCCGCCAATTTTGGCTGCCATATTGATGAAATTCGCGCCAATGGCTCTGCCGAAGTGAGCCTAGCGGGGCGCGCATTTACCATCACCAGCGATTTTCTGGATGATATCGACTCCGCCGCACTTTTGCCCGCCGTGAGCAAAATGAAAAAAGCGCTTCTGGTGCTGCACAGCCCGATTGATGAAACCGTTTCTATCGACAACGCCGCCGAGATTTTTATGGCTGCAAAGCACCCAAAAAGCTTCATCACACTTGATAACGCGGACCACCTGCTAAGCCGCGCCGCGGATGCGCAATATGCCGCCGATGTGATCGCCACATGGGCCGCCCGCTATCTTGACCTGCCCAAACCCGCCGCCCCCATTGGCGCGCCCGAAGGGATTGTGCGGGTTGACGAGGCCGACCCGAAGGGCTTTAGGCAAGACATTTCTGCAGGCCCTAAGCACCATGTAACGGCGGATGAACCAATCACCTACGGCGGCACCGATGACGGGTTTTCGCCTTACCAGTTGGTGTCTTCCGGCCTTGGGGCCTGCACCAGCATGACCATTCGCATGTATGCCCGCCGCAAAAAGTGGCCGCTAGAGCATGTAAGCGTTGATATTATGCATGATAAAATTCACGCTACAGATTGCGACCATTGCCATTCCACAACGGGCAAAATTGACCAGTTCAGGCGCGTGATCACGCTAGAGGGCGATCTGGACGCCGACCAGCGCAAACGCCTAATGGAGATCGCCGATAAATGCCCCGTGCACCGGACGCTGGAAAGTGAGATCGAGATTGTGACCGAGGAAGTCGCACCTCACGGTAATGTTTAACAAAATGGCTTGACCATTGGCGCGCGGCAGGGGATTCTGCCGTACAAAGAGGGAATGAATATGAATGACCAAACGCCAGTGCTAGAGAAGTTCTCTCATCCGGACATTACCGCCAAGGGCGAAAAGCGCGCCTCTGTAGTGCTGACCGGGGCGAAAACCCTATGGTTTAACACGGGCACGCTTTGCAATATCACCTGCGTGAATTGCTATATTGAGAGTTCGCCGGAGAATGACCGTTTGGCCTATCTGACCGCCGCCGAAATGGAGCCGTATCTCGATGAGATTTCGGACGTAAATTGGCCCGTGGAAGAGATCGCCTTTACCGGCGGCGAGCCATTTATGAACCCCGAGATTATAGCGATGATAGAGGCAGGGCTAGCGCGCGGTTATGCCGTGCTGGTGCTCACTAATGCTATGAAACCAATGATGCGCAAACGGGTGCAAGAGGGGCTTTTACGGCTGAAAGCGGCTTATGGTGATAAGCTCACCCTGCGCATTTCGCTCGACCACTTCAATCCTAAGCTACATGATGAAGAACGCGGCGCAGGCGCTTATGATATCACGATAAAAGGCATGCAATGGCTGCGAGATAACGGTTTTAAAATGGCGCTTGCGGGCCGCACAGTCTGGGGCGATTCTGAGGCCGAAAGCCGCGCAGGCTATGCCGCGCTTTACGCAAAGCATAACTTTAAAATAGACGCGCAAAACCCTGCTACCACAGTGCTTTTTCCAGAAATGGATGAGCGTATTGGGGTGCCAGAAATCACCACCGCCTGCTGGGGAATTCTCAATAAAAGCCCCGAAGACATCATGTGTGCCAGTTCCCGCATGGTCGTTAAGCGTAAAGGCGCCACCCGCCCCGCCGTGCTGGCCTGCACCCTGCTGGCCTATGACGAAGCCTTCGAGATGGGCGAAACCCTGCGCGAGGCCGAAGCCGACGTGAAACTAAACCACCGCCACTGCGCCAAATTCTGCGTGCTGGGCGGGGCGAGTTGTAGTGCATAGCGGTGCGGGGCGACCACGCACAAAGCTTTGAGGAAACGGGGCGGGTTTGGCTCCGGGGCGCGCTGTCTGAATCGGATCTGCACCCTTTGGATCAGGCCTGTGTACTTGGTGCCAAGGCTGGTGCGCGGATGGGGCAAAACGGACTAGCTCCGACCCTTTCCAAACTCACGAGCCTCCTTTCGGCCAAACCCGTGCGCATCGTCGCTTTCCACAAAAGCAAGAGCGCAAACTGGGGCGTGCCGTGGCATCAGGACCGCGTGATTGCCGTGAAGACGCGGCATGAAGTTGAGGAGTTTACCAACTGGTCGCAAAAGGCGGGTGTTTGGCACTGCGAGCCACCACTGCCTTTGTTGGAGCGCATCCTTTTTGTGCGGGTACATTTGGATGATACTGATGCAGAATCCGGTGCGATGGAAATTGCGCAAGGTAGCCACAACGCCGGAAAGGTGCGTGCAGCAGAAGCGGCGGTGGTGGCCGAGCGATATTCGCTAGAGCAATGCACCGCCAAGCGTGGCGATGTTTTGGTGCTCAAAATGCTGACGCTTCATCGGTCTGGCACAGCCCAAGTCGCAACCTCCCGCCGTGAAGTTCGGATAGATTTTGCGGGGTTCGATTTGCCAAATCCATTGGAGTGGGCGGATTAACGGCGCTCCGCGGCTATGCAGTGCGGGAACTAGGCTCGCCCCTTCAGCGCATCCGTCAGCACCGCTTTCACAACACCCATATCAACCTGTTTTTCCACAAATGCCTCTCCAATACCCCGCGCCAGAATAAAGGCGATTTTGCCGTCGGTGACCTTTTTGTCTTGCCCCATCAGGTCCATCAGGCCATCTGCATCCGGCAGCTCGCCCTCAATATCCGAAATGTCTTTCTTCATACCCATCTTGGCGAGGTGTTCCCGCACCCGTGAAGGGTCTTCCTGCGGGCAAAGGCCTAGGCGCATGGAAAGTTCAAACGCCAACGCGCAGCCGATGGCCACGCCTTCGCCGTGCAGCAGCCGCGCCGAATAGCCGGTGGCGGCCTCAAGCGCGTGGCCAAAGGTGTGGCCGAGGTTAAGCAGCGCACGGTCGCCGTGCTCTTTTTCGTCCCGCGCCACAATGTCAGCCTTCATTTCACAAGAGCGGCGGATGGCGTGGATGCGCCGCGCCTCATCGCCTGCCGCCATATCGGGGCCATTGGCCTCTAGCCACTCAAAGAAACTCGAGTCGCCCAGCAAGCCATATTTGACCACCTCGCCATAGCCCGAAATAAATTCGCGCGGGGGCAGCGTGCCCAGCACGTCAGTATCGGCCAGCACCAGTTTGGGCTGGTGAAAGGCTCCGATCAGGTTTTTACCCATCACCGAGTTAATGCCGGTTTTACCACCAACCGAGCTATCAACCTGCGCCAGCAAGGAGGTTGGTATTTGGATAAAATCCACACCGCGCCGCAGCACCGCCGCCGCAAAGCCAGCCAAATCTCCGATCACGCCGCCGCCAAAGGCCACCACGATATCAGAGCGCTCAACCCGCTGCTCGATCAGCCATTCCACCGCGCGCTCTAGCCCCGGCCAACCTTTGGTTTTTTCGCCCGCGGGCAGCGCCAGCGCTTGCATTGTAACACCCGAAGCTGCGAATCCATCGCGCAAGGTCTCCAAATGTAGCGCGGCCACATTTTCATCGGTCAGCACAAACACCCGCTTTTGCTGTAAGTATGGCAGCGCCAATGCGCCCGCTTGCGCCAGCAAGCCGGGGCCAATTTTTATGTCGTAACTGCGGGTGCCTAGGGCAACGTTTAGGGAGTCAGTCATGGGTCCTCGCAAGGGCTTTTATTATGTCATCCACCACCACCTCATGGGTGTTGTTGGCATGGGTTTCTACCGTAATATCGGCCAAGGCATAGGTCGGGTAGCGTGCATCCATCAAATTAGCCAGCACCTGTTTGGGGTTATCGGTGTTTAATAGCGGGCGGCTAGTTTTGCCTTCCACCCTGCCCCACAGGGTTTCCAGATCTCCGCGCAGCCAAATTGATGTGCCAACCCGATCTATCTCAGCCCGTACCAGCGGCGAAATGAATGCTCCGCCACCCGTGGCCATCACTTTGGGCGCGCCTGATAGCAGCCTCGAAATCACCTTAACTTCGCCATCACGAAAGGCTGCTTCGCCAAGCTCGGTGAAAATCTCGGGGATGCTCATGCCTGCGGCCTTGGCAATCTCGTCGTCAGTATCCACAAATTCAACGCCAAGCTGGGAGGCCAGCCGCCGCCCGACGCTTGATTTCCCGCAGCCCATCAGGCCCACCAGCACCAAAGGCTTAACAATTTTGCGCGCCGCGCTGCTCATGAAAAAACTTTCAGGCTTTGCACGATTGAAGCAGAGCCAAAACCGCGCTATTGTGGCCCAAGGCCGGAATAATATCGGTTTAGCATTGTGGCAGACGAAGGCAAGCCCCCAATAAGGGGGAGGAAAGGCAGAGATGATCGGCAAGTTGATCAAGTTTCTAATTGTAGTGGCATTGCTGGGGGTGGCAGCTGTCGCTGGCTATGCCCTATTATTTGACCTACCCGCAGATAAAACCGAGATCACCATTCCGGTGACTCCACTCGGGCAATAGGATGTGGCGCGGGTTGGTGATTGCGGCTGTGCTGGCATCAAGTGCACAGGCAGAAGCCCCGAAATCGGCCATTGACTGGCTGTCCGAAAGCCTGCTGCAACCGCCTAATTTTGTGATAACCCCACCGGGGCGCACGGGGCATCCCTTAAATACCACCCAAATTTCGGCCATGCCGCTAGAAATGGTCAGCCGCGACGCCGCCGGGCTTTTGCCGCCAGACGTTACCGGATTCCCACGCGCAATTTGGGGGGATACGCCCACGGCCGACGCCGAGCAGCACTTACACTCGATAAAGCACAGTGATGTGCCCGAGGTTATGGCGCTTTTCAAGCAGGTGTTGCTGGCTCAAAGCGACCCGCCGCTTGATGCTGGCCCAAAGGGCACGCTTTTGTTGGCTAGAATTGACCTGCTATTTGCGATTGGCGCGCTAGACGAAGCCGAAACGCTCATTCTGCTGGCGGGTGCGACCGAGCCGGAGATTTTTCGCCGGTGGTTTGAAATTGCCTTGGTCGGGCAGCGCACTAACGCGCCCTGCGAAGCCCTGCAAGCCCAACCCACACTCTCCAACGATATTGCCACGCGGGTTATTTGCCTTGCGCGCTCGGGTGATTGGAACGCCGCCGCCATTACGGTTTCGCTAGCTGAAAGCCTAGGGCAGATCGCGGTTGAAGACGCCGACCTTCTGGTGCGCTTTTTAGACCCCGAGATGTTTGCCGAGCTAGAAGATGCCGGTAACCCGGACCCGCTGGACCCCATTACCTTTACCCTACGAGAATCCCTTGCGCTTCCGCGCCCCGATACCCCGCTGCCCCTGCCCTATTTAAACGCCGATCTAAACCTGCGCACCCCTGCACGGCAGCGCATTGTGGCCGCCGAGCGCTTGGTGCGGGCCTCTGCCATTCCTCCAAGCCTGCTTTTTGCAGCCTATCGCGGTGCGCGCGCGGCGTCTTCTGGCGGGGCATGGGGGCGGGCCGAATATGTGCAAGAGCTGGATACAGCCTTGGTCAGCGAAGATGGTAAGCAACTGGCTGAGGCCATTTCTACAGCCATGGTTGCTTTTGCAGATGCAGGGTTACTATACGCTTTTGCCGATGAATACGCCGACACGCTTGCGCATCTCCCACCCGATGAAGACACCGGCCAAATCGCGCCCCGCATCCGCCGCCTGTTACTCATAGCTGATCGACCGATGGCACAATGGGCAACCCTTGGCACGGCAGACTCGCCCGTAATTAAAATTGCAGCACGTCTGGCAAGCCGTGAAATTGTGCAGGGGTTCAGCCCATATAGCGCAGCATTACCAAATGCCATTCACCTTGCCTTCGCCAACCATACCCCTTCAAAACAAGAGATTCCGGCACTGCTGGCCAAAATAGACTCCGGAAATTTTGCCGAAGTGCTTTTGCGCGCCCTTGCCCTGCTCGCAGATGGCAAAGATGCAGACCCGCAAGCCCTGCATGAAGGCCTGTTTTTGCTCCGCAAACTCGGGTTAGAGGACGCCGCACGGCGCGTCGCCATTCAGCTCCTTCTTTTAGGGCCAGAGCCCGCATGAGCCGCTGGATAGAGCCCTTTCTGGAAGCCCTGCAAGCCGAGCGCGGGGCCGCTGAAAACACGCTCAAAGGGTATCATCGAGACCTGACAGATTTCGCAAATGACCATGATATCCAGACCGCTGGCCCAGGCGATATCATCCGTTATTTGGCTGGGCTTGAAACCCAAGGCCTAGCCCCCGCAACGCGCGCGCGGCGGCTGTCCTCTATTAAGCAACTATATGCCTTTGCCTTTCAGGAAGGCTGGCGGAATGATAACCCCGCCGCCCGCATAAAAGGGCCTAAAAAGCAAAAAACCCTGCCCAAAACCCTAAGCGAAGCCGATGTTTCTGCGCTCCTTGAGGCAGCGGGGATTACCGGTCGCTCCGCAGCCCTTCGCGCCCGCAATACCTGCCTTTTTCAGTTGCTTTACGCCACGGGCCTGCGGGTAACAGAGCTGGTAAGCCTGCCGCTAAGCACCGTTCAGGGTGACCCGCGGATGATATTGGTAAAAGGCAAAGGCGGGGTGGAGCGCATGGTGCCGCTCAGCCCGCCCGCCAAAGTGGCACTGGCCACGTGGTTACCAGTGCGAGCAGCTGAGCAAAAAGAAAAAGGCCATGCCTCAAAGTTCCTTTTCCCGAGCCGCGCGCCCGATAAGCACCTTTCTCGCGTGCAGTTTTTCCGGCTGGTTGAGCAGGTTGCCATTGCCGCCAAGCTAGACCCGAGCCACATTTCCCCCCACACCCTTCGCCATGCTTTTGCCACCCACCTGCTCGCCAACGGGGCCGACCTGCGCGCCATTCAAATGCTGCTCGGCCATGCCGATATCGCCACCACAGAGATTTATACGCATGTGCTGGATGAGCGCCTTAAAGCGCTGGTGCTGGAGAAACACCCCCTAGCCTAAGCGGCGCGCGAACGCTTGCGATTCCGTGGCCAGCCCCGCATAATAGCGCAAACCAAATAAAGGAAAGCAGGCCATGCCGCCGGACGTAAATGATATTATAAATGCAGGCTACCCACCCGAAATCTGGTGGATTGGTGGTGCCATTCTCCTCCTTCTTGTCATTTCGGCCTTTTTCTCAGGCTCTGAAACCGCCCTTACGGCCGCCAACCGCGCCAAACTGCATGGTATGGCTGAAAAAGGCGATGCTGGCGCCAAGCGGGCGCTGGCCTTAACCGATGATAGCGAAAAGCTGATCGGAGCGGTGCTGCTAGGCAATAATCTTGTAAATATCCTTTCTGCCGCGCTGGCCACCAGCCTTTTTACCCTGCTCGTGGGGGCTAATGGTATCGCCGTCGCTACTTTGGTTATGACCCTACTCGTGCTGATCTTCGCCGAAGTTCTGCCCAAAACCTATGCCATCACTAACCCCGAATCCGCCGCCGCGCGGATCTCGCATGTGCTGGTGCCCATCGTGTTTTTGCTCTCCCCCATTGTTCGGATTATCCGTTTTCTGGTGCGTGGCATTCTGCGGCTGGTAGGCGTTAAGACAGACCCCGAGGCCTCCGTTTTGGCCGCCCGCCAAGAAATTGCAGACGCCATTTCCTTGCACCATTCCGAAGGTATGGTTGACAAAACCGACCGTGACCGCCTGCTCGGCGCGCTTGACCTGAAAGAGCGCGAGGTTGCCGAAATCATGTTGCACCGCTCTGATATCGAGATGATAGACGCCGATACGCCCTCGGATAAAATCCTCGCGCAATGCCTGCAATCCAGCCATACCCGCATTCCGCTTTACAGCGACGAGCCAGAAAACATAATTGGTGTGATTCATGCCAAAGACTTGCTGCGCGAAGTGCACCAGCGCTTCACGGATCAAGGGCTGGAAACCCTCGCTGATTTTGATATTCTGGCGATCGCCAAAACCCCCTATTTTGTGCCGGAAACCACATCGCTAAACGACCAAATGCACGAATTCCTGCGTCGCAAAGTGCATTTTGGGCTGGTGGTTGATGAATATGGCTCGCTGCAAGGGCTGATCACGCTTGAGGATATTCTGGAAGAAATCGTCGGTGAAATCATCGACGAACATGACGAAGATGAAGACGATTTGACCCGCGAAACAGATGGCACGGTGGTGGTTGATGGCTCCATGACCATCCGCGACCTTAACCGCGCCTGCGAGTGGTCTCTCAGCGATGGCGATGCTAATACTGTGGCGGGGCTTGTTATTCACCAGGCGCAAATGATCCCCTCAGAGGGGCAAGTATTTTCATTTCAAGGCGTGCGGTTTGAGGTGCAAACCCGCGAAATTAATCGCCTAACCAAGCTGAAACTCCGCAAGATTTAAGGCACGCACCCCACGCGCTTGCGCGTGATTTTTGTAAGGGGCTCGATGCCCCTTGCAAAAATTCCCCGGCTCAGCGTGATTTAAAGAACGAGCCCAAAATGCCGCGTGCAAGCGAATTGCCCATCTTAGTGCCAAAAGAGCGAGAAAACGATTTGGTAAAGGCCTCCCCCGCGCTATCGCTCCGTCGCTTCACCGGTTTTCTTGCGCTATAAGAATTGCCTGCCGAATATCGCCGCGCCGCACTAAATTCCCGCGGGGCCTCAGGTTCTTCACGCAAGTCTTCTTTGGCTTTCTCCTCAGCGGCTTCCGCCCGTGCTTCCAGCTTTTCAAAAGCACTGATCCTGTCCACGGGTTCGTCATAAGCGGCGCCCAAAGCCGATTTTGCCATAATCGCCTTGCGCTCGCTCATATCCAACGGCCCCAAGCGCGAGGATGGCGGCCGAATGAGTGTGCGCTCCACCATTGAAGGAACGCCTTTGCGCTCCAAAAGCGAAACCACGGCCTCGCCAACCCCTACATCTCTAATCGCATCCTCGGTATCAAAGCGCGGATTGGGCCGGAAGGTCTCCGCCGCGGCCCGCAGGGCTTTTTGGTCTCGTGGCGTATAGGCCCGCAACGCGTGCTGCACACGGTTGCCCAGCTGGCCCAGAATATCAGACGGCACATCGTCTGGCTGTTGGGTAATAAAAAACACCCCCACGCCCTTGGAGCGGATCAACCGTGCCACTTGCTCGACCTTATCGAGCAGCGCTTTTGGCGCGTCATCAAACAGCAAATGCGCTTCGTCAAAGAAGAATACAAATTTGGGTTTATCAGGGTCGCCGACCTCCGGCAGGTTCTCAAACAGCTCTGAAAGCAGCCAGAGCAGAAACGTCGCATAAAGCCGGGGCGCGCCCATCAGGCGGTCAGCCGCAAGGATATTCACGCGGCCTTGCCCAGAGGGCGTGGTGGCGATCATGTCTTCAAGCTTCAGTGCCGGCTCGCCAAAAAACTGGGCCGCGCCCTGGTTTTCCAGCACCAACAAGCGGCGCTGGATGGCCCCGATAGAGGCCTTTGAAATGTTGCCGTAGCGCAGGCCAACCTTATCAGCGTTTTCCCCTAGCCAAACCAGCAATGACTGCAGGTCCTTCAGGTCCAACAGCAGCATAGATTGCTCATCCGCCATCCTGAAAGCGATGTTAAGCACACCCTCTTGCGCCTCGCTCAGCTCCAGCAACCGCGAAAGCAAAAGCGGCCCCATTTCAGAAATCGTAGTGCGCACGGGGTGGCCTTTTTCGCCAAACAAGTCCCAAAAGGTTACCGGAAACGCCTCATAGCCGTAGTCTTCAAAGCCAATGGTTTCTGCCCGTGAAACCAGCTTTTCGTGCAGCTTATGCTCGGGTGAACCTGCCACCGCCATGCCCGAAAGGTCGCCCTTCACGTCTGCCATAAACACCGGCACGCCAGCTTTTGAAAAACTCTCCGCCAAGATTTGCAGTGTCACGGTTTTGCCCGTGCCCGTGGCCCCGGCGATCAGCCCATGGCGATTGGCGTATTTCAGCAGCATTTCCTCAGCTGTGGTATAGCCTTCGCCCGCGCCGCCTATAAATATCCGGTCTTGTTCCATTTTGGCCCCTTAAACTTGTTTCACAAATTCTATAGGTAAAACTTGCAGAAAAACAGCCCCGATTACGGGCGAATTTTTGCCGAAATATAACAGACCCGTTGACTCCCGCGCCGCTTCCTGACACCAACAGTTAAACTGAATTATCACAAAGGATTGCTCGAAATGCGCCGTATTCTCGCCACTGTTTTTGCCGTCACTAGCCTTATGGGCACCGCCACCTTCGCGCAGGATAACGAGTTTCCAACCCTGCAAGAATTGGCTGACCAAGAAAATGGCACCGTTGCCCGCCACGAGGGCTGGGAAATTCGCTGTGCTGAAGATGGCACGAACTGCCGGATGGTGCAGCTTGCCTTTAACGCTGAGGGCGAAAGTGTGGTGAGTGTAACCATGCAGGCCCTGCCCGAAGGCAGCTCTGCCCAGCTTGGTGTGGTGATGGTTTCGCCACTGCTAACCCTGCTACCACGCGGCATTTCCGTGGCTGTGGGTGATGGCGTGCCCGCCGCCTATCCCTTTAGCTGGTGTGACCGCCAAGGCTGCTTTGCCCGCTTCGGCCTAACCGCCGCACAGGTAAACGCTTTCAAAGCGGGCTCGGCTGCAAACATTAACATTTTTGCGGTTACAGATGCCGAAAACCCAGTGCAGGCCTCCCTTTCCCTCGCCGGCTTCACAGACGCGGTGGCTGATCTTTCAGCGCGCTAAGCGGAGCGCAAGCACCGCATTTAAACCGCCAAAGGCAAAAGCATTGCTAAGGGTTGCCCTTGGCTTTGCTTCTTGCGCTACATTTGGCACCACGTTCAATTCGCAAGCAGGGTCCGGCTGATCATGGTTGATGGTCGGGGCAATAACCCCCTCACGTAGAGCCATGATGCAAGCCAAAAGCTCCACCGCGCCGGTGCCACCAATTAAATGCCCATGCATTGATTTGGTCGAAGACACGGGCAAACTACTCGCAACCTCAGCAAAAACCTCATGAATGGCAGCGCTCTCGGTGCGGTCATTTCCTAAGGTTCCGGTGCCATGTGCATTAATATATCCAATATCATCAAGGCATAACCCTGCATCCGCCAAAGCGCCTCTCATGGCCCGCACCGCGCCATCTTGGTTGGGCATCACAATGTCTGACGCGTCAGACGTCATGGCAAAGCCCGCGACCTCGGCCAAAATCTCAGCCCCGCGCGCCTCTGCCACCTCTAGCGCCTCAAACACATATACAGCCGCACCCTCGCCCTGCACCATGCCATCCCGATTGGCGGCAAAAGGCCGACAGCCGGTTTTTGACATCACCCGCAGGCCCTCCCACGCTTTAATGCCGCCAAAGCAGAGCATAGATTCCGCGCCGCCGGTTAGCATAGTATCCGCCATGCCCGCGCGGATCATATGAAAGGCCTGCCCCATGGCGTGGTTACTGGAGGCACAGGCGGTCGAGACCGTATAGCTAGGGCCCGTTATGCCGTGCAGCATCGAAAGATGGCTGGCGGCTGCGTTATTCATTAGGCGGGGCACCACAAAGGGGTGTACACGGTTTTTGCCTTCTTCATAAACCTTACGAAAGTTTTCGTCCTGTGTTTGCAGCCCGCCACCAGAGGTGCCGAGCACAACGCCGCTTTGCGTCCCCGCCAGCGCCGCCCCGGATTGCGCAACCGCTTCACGGGCTGCCAGCACGGCAAACTGGGTAAAGCGGTCATAAAGTGTTAGCTCTTGGCGTGAAAAATGCGCGGCCTCGTCATAGCCCTTTATCTGGCCACCAATACGGATTTGCAACCGCTCAACGTCCTGAAACTCCAGCGCAGAAATACCTGAGCGGCCGGCGGCCATACCGTCCATGGTTGCCTGCGCGCTCATGCCGAGCGAACTCACAGCCCCCATGCCAGTAATGACAACCCGACGCTGCACCTATTTAGCCTCTGCTATCAGGGCTTCAACGGCCTTAACAATGCTCTCTACAGAGCTGATATCAAAGGCTTTGCTTTCAGGGTCATTGGCATTAAATGGCACATGCACATCAAATGTTTCCTCAATGGCAAACACAGCTTCCACCAGCCCCAAGCTATCAACCCCAAGGCTTTCAAGCGTGGCATCAAGCGCAACATCGCGCGGGTCAAGCATCGCTTGCTCAGCGATGATGGCTTTTACTTTATGTGCTACACTATCTACCATTGCGCCCCTCGTTCGCTTGAGAAAAGACCTAGTCTTTCCCGAGTAATTTTGAAACCTGTTTTTGCAGTTCGTCCACTTTTGCCACCAGCTTAGGCAAGCGCCGATAGGCTTTGTAGCTCGCCACATTGGCCTCGGCTTTTATGGCCGGATTACCCATGATAAACCGATTTGGCGGCACGTTTGAAGAGATGCCCGCCTTGCCAGCCGCCACCACATTGGTGCCTATATTCACATGGTCAGCCACGCCAACCTGCCCGCCCAAAATAACCCGATCGGCCACCACAGAGCTACCGCCCACGCCCACTTGTGCGCATAGCAAACAATGCGCGCCCACCTGCACATTGTGGCCAAGCATCACCAGGTTATCTATCTTAGTGCCGTTGCCCACGGTGGTATCCACGATCGTGCCACGGTCAATCGTGCTGCCCGCGCCGAGCTCCA
The DNA here is from genome assembly GCA_013139635.1 of Paracoccaceae bacterium. Lineage (GTDB taxonomy): Bacteria > Pseudomonadota > Alphaproteobacteria > Rhodobacterales > Rhodobacteraceae > UBA3077. The sequence continues at coordinate 13,582 of WTAL01000137.1, read as the reverse complement.
CATCGTCACCAATGGTGACAGCGCCCAATGAGTTTGTGCGTGCAAACCCGTGCTTTTGGATAGCATCGGCGGCAGGTTGCTGCCCTGCACGGGCGGCATCCACCGCCCCCGGTTCCGGGCTTACAAATGAAAACCCATCGCCGCCAACCACAGCATTTGGCTGCGCGATAAAGCGGTCGCCTATCTTTACGCGCGCGCCAATACGCACGCCGTTATAGAGCAAACAATCATCGCCAATTATTGCATTTTCGGCCACCGACACATGCGTGAGAATGCGGGCGTTTCTGCCAATCTTTGCCTTGGCTCCGATGAAAACAAACGCGCCAATGGAGGCATTGGCCGCGATCTCGGCACTTGGGTCAACAAACGCGGTGGGGTGAATACCAAGAGGGGTATCAATCGGGTGCGCAAAAAGCTGGTTTATCCCACTCAAAACATAGCGCGGGTGGGGCGCAAAAATCGCGGCCTCCAGCCCTAGCGCTTGCCAATCGCTACCCTCGGGCAAAATCGCCACGCGCGCTTTTCCCTTAGCAAGGTTACCAATAAATTTAGGGTCCATCGCCAGTGCAAGGCTATCGGCCAGCGCCAGTTCTGGTTGCGCCGGCCCGCTCAGCAGAATCGACAAATCACCCGCGGCATCTGCCGCGAGTGATTTTGCAATTTCATTTACCGTAAAAGCCATAAGACCCCCGAATATGTGCGGCCCACGTTTGGGCCGCTTTCGGGTGTTTTAGCTTGCGATCTCAGGCAAAGTCACGCCATTTTCTGCCAAAGCATCAAAAACCAGCTGATCTCGGCCATAAACATCTACGCGGTAAGCCAGTTCACCGGCTTCATCGAGGAAAACGGTTTGATAGGTCAGGTAAATCGGCACCGGCGTTTCGAGGTTAATTGTGGTGGCACGGCCAGTATTGCGGGCCGCCTGAAACGTGCCTTCTGGGTCACTTACTTGTGGCGCGAGCAGCGTATAAGCCAAATCCAGCGGCCGCTGAACCCGCACACAACCATGGCTATAGGCCCGGCTATCGCGGTTAAACAATGAGCGCGACGGGGTGTCATGCAGGTAAATGTTGTATTTGTTGGGGAACATAAACTTAACCTTGCCAAGCGCATTGCGCGAGCCGGGCTGCTGCTGCAAAACAAACGGGAAGTTGTTTACGGTATATTGCGACATATCAATCAGGCGGGCATCTACCCGCTCCCCCGAGCCACGCACGCGCATCGTAATGTTTTGACGGGTCAAAACGCTCGGATCACGCAAAAGCTGCGGCAGATATTCCTGAGAGGCAATGCTTTGCGGCACATTCCAATTTGGATTCACCACCATGTGAGTCATTGAGTCAATGAATTCAGGGGTTTGGTACTTGGCGCTGGCCTTACCAACCACCACACGCGTTACCAGCGTCGGCAAGCCATAATCCATCACATAGCCGGTAAAGTTGGCTTGGTTCACCAAAATATGGCGCGCGCCCAGCTCATAATTCAGCCAGCGGCGGCGCTCGAGGTTTACAATCACTTGCTGCATTTGAACCGAAGGATCAGAGTTAAGCGCCGTTAGCGTTTGTGGGCCAACAATGCCGTCTGCGGTTAGCGTATTATCGGCCTGAAACGCCTTTACAGCCTCAACCAGTGCTTCGTCATAGCGCGGCGAGTCACCTTCGGTGCCCACATAGCCAAGCGCCAGCAAGCGCACGCGCATTGCCAAAACCCGATCATTTGATTGCCCGGGGCGCAGCGCGCGGCCAGCCGTAATTTTGGGCCCCCAACCGCCCGCTTCAACCAGCGCTTCAAGGTGAGCCAGTTCTTCTTGTAGGGCGTTATAGCTTGGGTCTTGCGGCTCAAGGCTATCATAAAGAGCGCCGCTACCATTGCTTGAAGCCGCTTTGGCCAGCAGGTCATCAGTTTCAGGGCGCACCGCATTAATATTTATCAGGCTTGAAATATCATCGGGGTTAAGCAGGCCCGACGTAAGATCAGTTGCGAAATCGACATAGGCTTGCGCCGCCATCAATTCGAGCGCTGCATTGCTATCGGGGGTTCCGGCATTGGCCATAGCGGCCCGCAGATCATCAATCATCACATCATTGGCGGGCAAACCGTGGGCACCGGCGCTTTCAAGGGCGGCCATAAGGGCGGCCAATTTGGCGGGGCGCCCTGCAAATACGGGCTCAAAATCAGTGGATTCATAATAGGCATAAAGTGAGGTATCGCTGCCAGCCGTTAGCGCTGTCATCAAGGCGCCAGCTTCTGGCGGCAGAATAAGAGCCGTGGCCTGTGCGTGTGCGGTCAAAGGGGCCAAAGTAGCGAATGCAACAAATGCGGAGGCTTTAAAAAAAGGTGTTTTAAAATGTGCGGACATAAATGTTCTCCCGTTTAAGATAATTCCCACGCGTCTACAGCAAAGATGGACGTCCATCTACCTGCATTAAAGCTGTATATTCTTGAATCGGTATTTTAGTGTGAATAATGTAACACAATTTGAGAACATAGCGAAAACATTATCGCGAACCTCACACTTTCGTTATCTAAACCACCTAAATGCGCGGAAAATCGCCCATTGTGGTAAAGAATACCTTGGCCTAGGATTCATAATATGACATAAAATTTAGGTAATTGGCGCGCAAAAAAAACAAAGCGTCAGCAAGATGAATTCAGTTGGGACAGGCAGGTCTTACATGAAAAGCAGTAATTTTTCCCGTCGTGGGCTTTTGCGTGCGTTCGCCGCAACCGCGCTTACGGCAGCTCCAGTTTACAGCAATGCAGCAGGCGTTCTTCGCGGCTCTGGCGATGTGCGGCGCATTACTATGCGCAATCAGCGCACGTCCGAATCCATAGATATGATCTATTGGGTCGAAGGTCAGTATATTGACGAGGCGCTCACCGAGATTAGCGGATTTATGCGCGATTGGCGGCATAACGAGATCATTAATTATGATCGCCGCAATGTAGATATCATCGCCGCGACCCATCGTTTGATGGAAACCAACGAGCCTTACCTTATGCTCTCTGGCTACCGCTCGCCCGCCACCAACGCTATGTTGGCCTCGCGTAATCGCGGTGTGGCTACAGGGTCTTACCACATCAAAGGCATGGCTGCTGATCTTCGCCTTTCAACCCGTAGCACCACCCAAATGGCAGCGGCAGCAATTGCCTGCAATGCTGGCGGCGTTGGCAGATACGGGCGCTCGAATTTTGTGCATATGGATTGCGGGCCAATCCGCACGTGGCGGCGCTAGGGCTTTGGCTGGCACACTTACATTAAGGAGGCTTTGGCCTCCTTTTTTATTATCCGCCATCATTCTTTTTGCGGCTATTGCCCAGGCAGGTCCCAACACCCAGCGCCTATCGGGTGTGCAATCATGGTATTACCATCTTGGGTTTTCACTTGAGGGCCGAAGGCTGCGGCAAATTTCTGACTCCGGTTACCAGATGGTCGTTATCGAGCCAATATACACTGAGGCCGAAAACACAGATTACCCAATTGAGGCGACCCTTGCGCGCCTGCACCAAAAGCCCCGCATTGTGCTCGCCTATATTGATATCGGCCAAGCCGAAGAATGGCGCACCTACTGGCAGCCCAACTGGCGCATTGGTGCCCCAGCGTGGATTGTCGCGAATGACCCAGATGGCTGGGAGGGCAACTACCCCGTGGCCTATTGGCACCCTGAATGGAAGCAAATATGGCTTGGGCAAAACGGGTTGATCGCTGATCTGGCGCGGCGCGGGTTTGATGGCGTCTACCTAGATTGGGTCGAGGCCTATTCTGATGAATCTGTAATCTCGGCGGCGCGCCGAGACGGCAAAAACCCCCGCCGAGAAATGATCCGCTTTGTGGCTCAAATTGGCCAAGCGGGGCGGGCCGTTTCTCCGGGTTTCATTGTGGTGGCCCAAAACGCCGCTGAGCTGGTGGCAGATCGCGGCTATGCGCGCAGTATCGACGGCTTGGCGCAAGAGCAGGTTTGGTTTGACGGTGCGGCCAGTAATCGCCCCGCAGGCGATTGCCCCCTGCCTGCCACCGAAGCGGATATCGAAACTAGCGCCTATGAAAACAGCCTCTCGCGCGCCTGCCGCCGCATGTATAATGATTTTCCGGACAGCACGCTGCACGTAAGCAGTGAGGGCTATATTGAAGACCTAACCTTAGCACGCCAGCGCGGCCTTAAGGTTTTCACCGTAGATTACACGGTCAAAAGGCAAAACATTATCACCGCCATAACAAATGCGCGCCAGCTTGGCTTTGTGCCGTTTACCAGCGAGCGCGCGTTGGATGTATTCCACCCGCCCTACTAAGGCCGAATGGTTCCGTCGCCCGTTACCAGATACTTAAAGCTGGTCAGCTGCGCCGCGCCCACCGGCCCGCGCGCGTGCATTTTGCCAGTGGCAATGCCAATTTCAGCCCCCATGCCAAACTCGCCACCGTCGGCAAATTGCGTTGAAGCATTGCGCATGAGAATAGCGCTGTCAACGCGCTGAAAGAACTGTTCAGCGGTGGAATCATCTTCCGTAACAATCGCATCGGTGTGGTTTGAGCCAAAAATGCCGATGTGCTTTATCGCTTCGTCCACCCCGTCCACCAGCTTGGCCGCGATAATCATATCAAGGTATTCCACCCCAAAATCCTCGGCCTTGGCTTTAACCGTGCCCTTAAGCTCAGCCAAAGCCCCATCGGCCCGCACTTCCACCCCTGCCGCCACCATATCTTCAATAAACGGCGCGGTGTGTTTTGCAAAAAACGCCTTATCAATCAGCACGGTTTCGGCAGAGCCACAAATACCAGTGCGGCGACATTTGGCGTTCAGTACAATGGCGCGGGCTTTTTCGGGGTCAGCGGCCCCGTCCACATACACGTGGCAAATGCCTTCCAAATGCGCAAACACCGGCACGCGGGCCTCGCGCTGCACCAGCCCCACCAAGCCCTTGCCACCGCGGGGCACAATGACGTCGATACTCTCGGTCATGGTTAGCATTTCGCTAACCGCCGCGCGGTCTCGCGTTGGCACCAGCTGAATGCTCGCCTCAGGCAGCCCCGCCAATTTCAAGCCTTCCACAAGGCAGGCATGAATGGCGCCAGAGCTATGAAAGCTCTCGGATCCACCGCGCAAAATCGCAGCATTGCCAGCCTTGAGGCACAGCCCGCCAGCATCCGCCGTCACGTTCGGGCGGCTTTCATAAATCACGCCGATCACGCCCAATGGAGTGGATACACGCTGAATGTGAAGGCCCGAGGGCATGTCCCACGCCGCGAGGGTTTTGCCGACTGGGTCATCTTGCGCCGCGACGGTGCGAAGGCCCGCTGCGATGGCCTGAACACGGGGTTCGTCCAACATTAGGCGGTCCAACATCGCATCGCTTAAGCCTTTATCACGGCCATATTGCATGTCTTTTTCGTTGGCTTCGATAATATTTTCGAGACTCGATTCAATGCAATCCGCCGCAGCTTCAAGCGCGCGCCGCTTGGCCTCGGGGCTGGCAAAGCCCAGCTCGGCGCTTGCGGCTTTGGCTTTCCGGCCAATGTCCAGCATTGTTGCTTTTACATCCATCTCAATCTCCCTCAAATCGCCATGTCATCACGATGAATAAGCGCGGTGCGCCCTTTGTAGCCTAGTTGCGCCTCAATATCGGCGCTCTGCATGCCCATGATTTGCCGCGCCTCCTGTGCGGAATACCCTGCCAGCCCTGTTGCCACAAGGTCACCCTCCGGCCCCCGTATTTCAACCGGATCGCCGCGCTCAAAGTCACCTTCGGTGGCGCGCACACCAGCGGGGAGGAGAGACTTACCACCGTGCAGTGCGCGCGCTGCACCCGCATCAATAGACACAACGCCCACCATTTTCATAGCCGATATCCAGCGCTTACGGGCCGAAGCCGGGTCATGCTTGGCCTTGAACCAGGTGCAGCGATCCCCCGCCAATAGCCCCTGCACTGGCCGCATTTTTTCACCCTTGGCGATGGCCATAGCGCAGCCTGCATCCATTGCGATGCGCGCGGCCATGAGCTTGGTGCGCATACCGCCCGAAGCCCCCGCCGAGCCGGGGTCTCCGGCCATATCTTCGATCTCGGAGGTAATCTCGTTGATCTCAGTAAAATGCACAGCATTTGGGTTTTTTCGTGGGTCCGCACTATAAAGCCCGTCCACATCCGAGAGCAGCACCAGCGCCTCGGCCCCGATGAGCGACGCCACCTGCGCCCCTAGCCGGTCGTTATCCCCATAGCGGATTTCGTCGGTCGCCACGGTATCATTTTCATTTACAATCGGCACCACACCCAGCCCCAGCAGGGCGTTTAACGTGGCGCGTGTGTTCAAATACCGCCGCCGGTTCTGGCTATCTTCCAGCGTTAGCAGCACCTGCGCGGTTTCAATTCCGTGCGGCTTCAAGGCCGCCTGATAAGCGTGCGCCAGCTTGATCTGCCCAACAGCCGCCGCGGCTTGCGCCAGTTCCAGCGGCAAATCTCCGTCAGCCAGCCCAAGCACCCCGCGCCCCAGCGCGATAGAACCGGATGACACCACGAGCACCGCCTTGCCCTGCGCTTTCAGCATAGCCACGTCGTCAGCAATGCTCCCGAGCCAAGCCTCCTGCAAAGCACCATTTTGCACCAGCAGCGCCGAACCAATTTTCAGCACAACCACTTTGGCCGTGCCTAGTATTCCTGTGCTTAAGGTTTCCACGGCTGAGGCTCCTCTTTGGCGACGACCTCCGCCGTTTTGGCCCCATCGATCACGGCCTTCAGCGCGCGAAGGACATCGGTAACACCCTCACGGCTCACGGCCGACATAGCATACACTTTGCCACCTACAGCCGCCTCAAGCTCTGCGAGCTTTTCAGCACGGGCCTCTGGCTGCAAGGCATCAACCTTGTTGAGCGCCACAATGCGCGGGCGTTTCGCCAAATCTTCGGCATATTTCTCAAGCTCACCCGAAATAATCCGGTAGTCTTCCGCCACATCGTCGCCCGTACCATCGACCAAATGTAACAGCACCGCGCAGCGCTCAACATGGCCGAGGAACCTGTGCCCAAGGCCGGTGCCCTCGGAAGCGCCCTCGATCAAGCCCGGAATATCGGCGATCACCATTTCGGCGTTATCCACCCCCACAACCCCAAGATTGGGGTGCAGGGTGGTAAACGGATAATCCGCGATCTTGGGCCGCGCATTAGATGTCGCCGCCAAAAACGTACTTTTGCCTGCGTTTGGCATACCCAAAAGCCCGACATCGGCGATCAGCTTCAAGCGCAGCCAAATCGTGCGCTCAACGCCTTCTTGCCCGGGGTTTGAGCGCCGCGGCGCTTGGTTGACCGACGACTTAAACCGCAGGTTCCCCCAGCCGCCATTGCCGCCCTGCGCCAACTGCACCCGCTGGCCAAGGCGTGTCAGGTCCGCCAACACGGTCTCTTCGTCTTCGTCCAAAATCTCTGTGCCCACCGGCACCCGCAACACGATATCATCGCCATTTTTGCCAGACATTTGCCGCCCCATGCCGGCCTGTCCGTTCTGGGCAAAAAAGTGCTGCTGATAGCGGAAATCAATCAGGGTATTCAAGCCGTCCACGGCCTCAACCCAAACAGAGCCACCGCCACCGCCATCGCCACCATCGGGCCCGCCAAACTCCACGTAGGCCTCGCGCCGAAAGCTGGTGCAGCCCTTGCCGCCCTGCCCTGAGCGAATGTAAACTTTGGTGAGATCGAGGAATTTCATAATACGGTCCTAATGGTTTCCCCTGCGATACAGCAAGCCGCGCCAAGGCTCAAGCCCGCAGCCGCCAATGCTTGAGACAGATCAACGTATTTTGCGCGGGCATTTGATATGTTTACGCCATGGAACTCATGCCCCTCACCCCGCAAAACCTTGAGGACGAGCACATTTGCTGCGCGTTCAGTGACAAAAAAAGTGCTGAAGGCACCCAGCTTAAAAAAGACTGGCTAAAGCGCGAATATGCCAACGGCTATCGCTTTCAAAAGATGGATGTGCGTGGCAAGGTCTTTATTGAATATGTCCCGATTGAGGCCTCTTGGCTACCGCTTTCCGGCGCTAACTTCATGGTTATTAACTGTTTTTGGGTGGCAGGCAAATATAAAGCCCAAGGCAATGGCAAGCGCCTGCTTGACCAATGCCTTGCCGATGCCGCTGGTATGGGCGGCGTTGTCGCCATCTCCAGCAATAAAAAACGCCCCTTTATGTCGGACCCCAAATTCCTCAAACACCACGGCTTTGAGATCATCGACGAGGCCCCACCCTATTTTAAGCTTTGGGGGTTGAAAACCAATCCGAAGGCCACGTTTCCCGCCATTCTCCCCAGCGCCAAGCAAGGCCGCAGCCCTGATAATGCTGGCATTACGGCCTATTATTCCAACACTTGCCCGTTTACGGAGCTTTATATTAACCACCATCTGCGCGCCTATGCCAAAGAGCGCGGGGTTCCCGTGTGCATTCATCACCTGAATACGCGCGCCAAAGCCCGCGCCATGCCCATCCCGTGGATCATCAATTCCGTATTTTATAAAGGCGAGCTGGTTACGCTTGAAATGAAGCCGGACAGGCATTTGGATAAGCTTATCTTGTAAGCGTATAGAGCCAAAGTGGCGCTTTCTCACGCCGCCCGTTAACTAAATGCATACGTTCGCCCGTTTTCATAAATCCAAGCTTTTCCAAAACGCGGATAGAGGCGGGATTGTCGTTCATAACCCCAGCACTTACATTTTTGAGCGCGTAAATACGGGTATACTTTTCCAAAAATGCGCGCAAAACTTCGGTCGCATAGCCATGCCCACCAAAGGTTTTACCAATCGCATAACCGATGCTGAAATCGCTTTTATGTTTAGATAATCGCCCAACACTCAAACGGACAAAGCCGATAATTGTGCCGTCGTTAAGAGACACCTTCGCAAAACAGCCAATCATGTTTGGCTGTGTCCGCTCGGCAATCCACCGTTCCGCGTCTTTAGGCGTAAAAGGGTTTGTGATACTCCCCATCATCCAAGCCACATTTGGGTCGCTCAGAATTCTAGAAAGATCATTGGCATCAGCACATGTGAGTGCTGATATTTTCAGCCGATCTGTGTCTAAATCAACTGGCTGCGCCCGCGCCCAATCGGCTCGGCTCAGGCTGAAATCATCAAATTCCAAAGTCTCCCCCCGCGCCTTGCCATAAAACTCACCCACGCCCGTGGTCCTAAACCCGCACTTCTCCAGCACCCGTGCCGAGGCTGCGTTATCTTGCCACGCACTTGCGGTCACCTCAGAAATATCGGAGCCTTCAAACATCCGCCGCACCATCTCGCGCACCGCCCACGTCCCGACGCCCCTGCCCCAAAACGCACGCCCCAGCATATAGCCAATGCCGCGGGACATGCCCCCAATGGTGCCCGCAAATTCCCCATCCACCTCGATCACCAAAACCTGCCCCGCTTTGGCCTCGAGCGTGTTCATTCGCATGCGCGTAAACTCAGCCTCCGCCGGAAACGGCCAGCTCCCCAGCATTTTTACCACCTCATAATCCGAGACAATGGCATGGAAGGCCTCAAAATCATCATCCCGAAAGGGCCGCAGCTTAAGCATTCAGCGCCTCCCAAGCTGTGCGGGTAAGGGAAAATGTGTTGTTTTTCACCGTCTCTCCGCGCGGAATGCAGAATTCCTCGCAGGCTCCGGTTTTTTGAAATCCGTGCTTATACAACACGGCCTCCGATGCTGGGTTACCCTGCCAAACGCAAGCCGTAATCTCGCTCAAACCCTCATCTGCAAAGGCTGTTTTTAGCTTTATGCCGACCGCCCAGCTGGCAATGCCCCGCCCCCAATGCGGCTTGGCAAGCATATAACCCAGCACACCATCAACCACTGAAACCTGCCCGATATACGCGCCCTCAAAGTCTATCACGCTTAAGCGACCATCTTTGGCATGCGGCGTTACCATGCGGCTGCGGGTAAAGGCCGGGTTTGGTGGCCACGGCCATGACCCTGTCATTTTCACCACGTCATATTCGCACATCGAGGCGTGAAAATCCTCGAAGTCGCTCTCACAAAAGTGGCGTATACTATAATTATCCATCGCCCAGCACCATTTCATACGCCCACGCCTTCACCATCCCGCCGCGCGGAATAGAGTGGGTTTCGGCCTCGCCAATATACGAAAACCCGTTTTTCATCAGCACCTTGGCCGAGCCTTCATTGCCTTGGTGAACATCGGCAAACAGCCGCTTGAAGCCCTGCGTGCGCGCATAATCCACCACAGCTCCCAAAGCCTCGCTCATCAGCCCGCCGCCCCAAAGCTGCGGGGCAAGCCAGTAGCCGATATTGCCAGAACCGCCCTCATTCGGCGTAATCCCGATTACCCCAATCAAAGCCCCGTCTTTGGCCATCGCCCACACCACTTCTTTGGTTTCAGCCGCCCGCACGTAAGAGATATAGCTCTCCGCTGCACCATCAGGGTAAGGGTGCGGGACCACCGCAAGGTTCATCGCCACACGTTTATCACCGGCAAACAGCGAGATATTTGCGGCGTCAAAATCTTGCAAAGCCCGCAAGGTCAGGCGTTCGGTTTTAATTTCAGGACCATTCATAACTCGTCTTCCTTCTTTGCAAAAATCCCTCCCCCCGCCGAAGCGGAGGGAAGCTTAGCTTAAGCGGCAGCTTCACGCGCGGCATACTTCGCCCGCGCTTTCACCTTCCACGGCGCGTTATATTCCCAGTCGCCCGCCATGATGCAGCCGTAGGGCATAATTTCGTCGACCACATCGGCCAGCTCGAAATCTGCCATTTGCTGCCGCACGGTGGCGGCGGGTTTGTAAGCACTTGGCAGCTCCGAAATGTCGATCTTATCGCAAAAGAACCGCGCATCAATATGCGCTGTTTCCTCAGCAAAAATCTCGGCATCCGTCTGCCCCACCTTGGCCCGCTTATGGGCCGTGCGCGAAAAGTTCCGGCCTGCCCCATGCGGGGCAAAGCCAAGGTTGCGCGCGGTTGTGCCACCACGGATCAGCAAAACAGGCTCCCCCATGTTGAGCGGCACAATTTGCGTGCCGTTGCTGTCAGGCAGCAATTCGGCATCCACTGGCGTGGCCCCTTTGGCGTGGTAAAACAGATCGCCCTTATTAAACACAAAGTTGTGCTCGTTCCAGAAGCGCTCTTTCACCTGCCCTTTTGCGGCCTCAAGCGTGGCCTGATGCAAGGCGTTATGGTTGGCTTTCGTCCACTTGCGAATGAGCTGCAAAGCATCCCAATAGGCCTGCCCTTCTGCCGTATCAAACGGAATCCAGGCATTTTGCTTAAGCGTGGCAGGCGAGAGCTTCCGGCGAAACTTTTCCGCCACCCGCATGCCGAGCTTAAACAAACCCGCCCCCGGCCCGCGAGAGCCGTGATGCGTGACCAAGCACGTATTGCCCGAGGCTTTGGACACCCCGACATAGGCAAAATGGTTGCCGTCACCCTGCGTGCCCATATGCTCCTGCGCCGCCTGCACGATCTTTTTGTCCTTTAGGAAATCGTTTTCCCGAAAGGCATCAAGCAAGCTAAGAGACACCGCAAACCGCTTGCCATTTTGCCGCCCACCGGGGCCAAAATGGGTGATGGAATGCACCGCATCCAACACGGCTTTAGGGTCAGAGTCCTTAAACTCTGTTACCATAACCGAGCAGCAAATGTCAGCCGAGTGCATGCCGGGGTGAATTGCATTTTCAGTTGCCACAACCCCGCCCACCGGAATGGTGCCGACGGGCCCCGCGGGGCAAGCATCAGGCATTACGGCCCCCGCCCGCACGGTTGGCGTGCGCATCACCGCATTCATGGTTTCCCGCACTTTGGCCACGTTATCGGCTTCCGCTTCATTACCGGCCTCGATGTTGAGCACATAAGCTACGCCGCTTTGCAGCGGCAGCTTGGGCGCAGGTTTATTGGCGGTCAGCCATTCACTTAGCTCATCCTCCGCCCAATCGCGGCTATTCACATAGCTCAGCGCCGCGCCAAGATCAGCGCCTTCAAACCCAAATTTCAACAAGTCGTTACCAGTAATGGTCATTTTCTTCTTCCTTATCGTCTCGGGCCACACCCCATGTGCGCCCCGCGTACCGGCCCCGATAAAGAGAAAAGGGACCGGCTATTCGCCGATCCCCATATGTTTTTACATATTCAAAGGTTCAGCTATTCAGCTGCCTCCGCTAGCGGAAGAACCGAAATAAATGTGCGACCTTTCAGGCCTTTGTGAAACTTCACATTGCCTTCAGAGGTTGCAAAAATTGTGTGGTCTTTGCCCATACCAACATTGTCGCCCGGGTAAAACTTGGTGCCGCGTTGGCGCACGATGATATTGCCACCGATAACGAGCTCGCCACCATATTTTTTCACGCCTAAGCGGCGACCAGCTGAGTCGCGGCCGTTACGGGATGAACCACCTGCTTTTTTATGTGCCATTGTGTTCGCTCCTTATTTCGCAGCTTCGGCAAATTCGCCGGCTTGCTTGATCCAATCGTCGCGCTCAATGCGGCCCTTAAAGGACAGACGATCATCCATGTATTCAATTTCAGCAGGGCCCCACTCGGAAATCTGCCAGAAGTGGAACACGCCGATTTCGTTCAGCACGCCCTCAAGCTTCGGGCCAACGCCAGAGATCTTCTTGAGATCATCCGCATCGCCCTTGGCACCCTTCAAAAGGTTAGCCGGCGCATTGCCAACTTTGCCTTCAGCCGCAGGCGCCGCTTTAGCCGCTGCCTTCTTAGTGGCTTTCACAGGCTTGGCCGCAGCCGCAACTGCCGCACCAGAAACCGTGCCCAAAGCCGCCATAACACCAGATTTACCAGCGCCTTTTTCAAGGATGCCCGTAATCTTAACCAAAGTCAGTGGCTGACGGTGGCCGCGCTTGCGCTGACTTGAGTGCTTACGACGGCGCTTCTTAAAAGAAATCGTCTTGGCTGCACGCGTTTGCTCAAGCACTTCAGCTTGCACAGCCGCGCCATCAATCATTGGCGCGCCAACGGTAACGCTATCGCCACCCAGCATCAGCACTTCGTTGAATTGCACAGTATCACCAGCTTCGGCGATCAGCTTTTCAACGGTAAATACATCACCCTCGGCAACTTTATACTGTTTGCCCCCAGTTTTTAATACGGCGAACATACGCACGTTCCTTTTCATTTCCCGCGTTATGTGGCCCCCTTGCGGGTGTTTCGCGGGTCATCCGCGCCTCAAACAGCGTGCCCTCAGGGCAAATACAACACCAAGCCACGCGAGAATCTCCCGCGTGACAAGTGCGCTTTATCGGTGATGCGGGCTTATATGTCAAACCCTTTATACGTGCTGTTTGCGGTGTCGGGTTTCCTTTTCCAACGCTCTTGCCGCATTCACCTCAAGGGGCAAATTATTGGCCCAGATAACATCCCCGCGGCTCACCCCGATATCTTTCAGAATATGGGGGTCCAACGCCAAAAGGTGCTGAAAAGCGCCGCGGTCTTGCCGCTGCTGTAAACCCGTTTTGAAGCGGGTTAGCATCCGGCTAAAAAGGCCCGTTTTTGGCGCTACAGGCGCGCCGCAATTATGTGTCATGCAATCTGTCATTTTCACTCTCCTTTGTTTGATGTCTCGACATTGCCGCGCATTCATG
>WTAL01000227.1 GCA_013139635.1 Paracoccaceae bacterium | reverse complement strand
TAACCGGAGATATTACCTCGACAACAAGAAGGCGATCCTGGAGGAGCGGCGGGACCGCTATGCGACCGACCCGTTCTACCGTCGCCGGATGAAGCGCCGGGCGCAGGAAGACTACAAGAGACGCCAGGCAGAGAAGCCGAAGATGATGGTCCGGCCTGGAGTTCTCCAGACGCCAGACGGCTCGATCCTCTACACGGTCGGCATGCTGTCGAAGGCCGTGGGCCTGAGCGTCCACACGCTGAGGAAGTACCACCGCAAGGGTGTCCTCCCGGCCCCGCAGTTCTTCGACAAGCGCGGCTGGAGGCTCTACACCCAGAAGCAGATCCGGCTCCTGGCTGGCCTGTTCAAGGCCCTGAAGGAGAAGAAGATTACGAAGACTGAGCTGACCAAACACGCGAAGCGAGGGTGGGACGATGTCGAAGTCTAAAGTGCAGAAGGTGAAGGAGCAGTCGATGGAGATCCAGGTCTCCTCGACGGTCCTGGGTGAGACGAAGACGACGGCCAAGAAGATCAAGGTCAGGCCGTTCGTGACCACGCCCGCCGAGGTGTCGGTCATGTTCGGGGCCTGGTTCCCGACTGGTGACTTCGCCGGAGCGAAGGCGGAGGTGACGATCCGCTGCCCCTGCTACAAGGAGGAGATCGTTCCGGTCTTCCACCAGGTAAGCAAGATGGCCGATGAGCTGCTGGACGGCGAGGTGGCCAGGATCACGAAGGGGATCCACTCCTCAGGGATTACGATGAACCAGAAACACTCCCTTATCAAATGCTGCTATTTGGACCCATAGGCGCTGACGTTAGGCAGCTCGTGACCTACAATATAAAGGAATGATGACTATGAAAAAAACTTTGCTAAGTGCGGCTATTCTGGCTTCGACGGCGAGCCTATCAAGCGCGCAATCAAGAAGCCTCCCAGAATATTTGGCGGATTTGAATCTCACATCGGTGAGTTTTTCGGGTCATATTAAATATGATAAAAGCAGCCTTAGTGACGTTGACTATGTTTGCTATGATTCCGAAGGAAATCCTTTTCCGGTCTCATTGGATGCTGGGCGTCAAGCGCGGATGGATATTGAAGAACAATGCGAGATTTCAGGATCTGGCACAGTCGAAATTCGAGGTAGCAGGATTTATTTAAGCATTGATGAGGTGGAGCGGCTGTCGTCACCGTAAGCGTCCAAATAAAAGGGCCGCCCGAAGGCGGCCCTTAAATACTTAGCTAAGCGGCAAAGCTTACATCATGCCGCCCATGCCACCCATGCCGCCCATGTCTGGCATTGCAGCACCGCCGCCGCCAGCTGGGGCTGGCTTATCAGCCACCATAGCCTCGGTCGTGATCAGCAAACCAGCGATAGAGCCAGCGTCTTGCAGGGCTGTACGGACTACTTTAGCTGGGTCAATCACGCCGAAGTCAAACATGTTGCCATATTCTTCTGTCTGCGCGTTAAAGCCGAAGTTGCTGTCGTCGCTTTCGCGAACTTTGCCAGCAACCACAGCACCGTCAACACCGGCATTGTCAGCGATCTGGCGCAGAGGCGCTTCGAGAGCTGAACGCACAATCGCGATGCCTGCATCTTGATCAGCGTTTTCGCCAGTCAAGCCAGCGAGGCCTTTAGCGCCTTGCATCAGAGCAACGCCACCGCCAACAACAACACCTTCTTGCACGGCCGCACGGGTCGCGTTCAAAGCATCGTCTACGCGGTCTTTGCGCTCTTTAACTTCGATCTCGGTAGAACCACCAACCCGAATAACAGCCACACCGCCAGCCAATTTGGCCAGACGCTCTTGCAGTTTTTCACGGTCATAATCAGAAGTAGTTTCTTCGATCTGCTGCTTGATCTGGGCTACACGTGCTTCGATCTCGGCCTTCTCGCCATTGCCATCAATGATAGTAGTCTCATCTTTGGTGATGGTGATTTTCTTGGCTGTGCCGAGCATCTCGATGCCAACATTTTCAAGCTTCATGCCAAGGTCTTCAGAGATCACCTGACCACCGGTCAAGATAGCGATGTCTTGCAACATGGCTTTACGACGGTCGCCAAAGCCAGGGGCCTTAACAGCCGCGATTTTTAGGCCGCCGCGTAGTTTGTTAACCACAAGTGTCGCCAGCGCTTCGCCGTCTACATCTTCAGCAATGATCAAAAGTGGCTTGCCGGACTGGATAACAGTTTCCAACAAAGGCACCATGGGCTGGAGGGAAGAGAGCTTTTTCTCGTGCAAGAGTACAAGGCAGTCTTCCATGTCAGCGATCATTTTGTCAGGGTTAGTAACGAAATATGGGGAGAGGTAGCCGCGGTCAAACTGCATGCCTTCAACAACTTCGGTCTCTGTTTCGAGGCCTTTGTTTTCCTCAACAGTGATAACACCCTCATTGCCAACACGCTGCATAGCGTCTGCAATCTGGTTGCCGATCGCCGCTTCGCCGTTGGCTGAAATTGTGCCAACCTGAGCAACTTCGTCACTGTCTTTAACTTCGCGAGCGGAGTCTTGAATGGAAGAAACCACGTTCGCAACCGCAAGGTCGATGCCGCGCTTCAGGTCCATTGGGTTCATGCCAGCGGCTACGCGCTTCATGCCTTCGCGCACAAGCGCTTGGGCCAAAACGGTGGCAGTTGTTGTGCCGTCGCCTGCTGTGTCATTGGTGCGGGAAGCAACTTCCTTAACCATCTGTGCGCCCATGTTCTCAAACTTGTTTTCAAGTTCGATCTCTTTGGCAACGGTCACGCCGTCTTTGGTGATGCGCGGGGCGCCGAATGATTTATCAATCACCACGTTACGGCCTTTAGGGCCGAGGGTTACTTTTACAGCATTGGCGAGAATGTCTACGCCGGCCAGCATTTGATTGCGGGCGTCTGTGCCGAATTTTACGTCTTTTGCAGCCATGATTTTAGCTCCTTAGAATTTGGTTTAGGAAATGATGCCCATAATGTCGGCTTCTTTCATGATCAGCAGATCTTCGCCGTCAAGCTTGATCTCGGTGCCGGACCATTTGCCAAACAACACTTTGTCGCCCGCTTTTACGTCCATAGCGATGCGGTTGCCTGCTTCGTCACGTGCGCCAGTGCCAACAGAAATGATCTCGCCCTCGGAAGGCTTTTCTTTTGCGGCGTCAGGGATAATAAGCCCGCCAGCTGTTTTTTCTTCGCCTTCAAGGCGACGAACCACAACGCGGTCTTGCAATGGGGTAAATGCCATTTTGGATGCTCCTCTTAGTCTGTCCAAACGGTGGATTTTCATTTAATAGCACTCACCACCTTCGAGTGCTAACGGAAGGTATTTAGGCAGAGGGAGAGGGTGAGTCAAGGGCGGGGTGTCGCAGGGGATTCCCTGCCAGACATTATTCTCCGCAACATAGCCGCTCGAGGTGCTACCATAGGGCCACGAGAAGCTCTGGCGCTACGGCTAGCGATTCACCGAAGCATCGAAATGAAAAAGGAGAATACCATGATGTCTATCAAACTAGTTGCACAAGTTCTTATGATGAACCTTCTGCATGATATGTACGCTAAGCCAGAAGCAGATGGAATATCTGTGTGGACTGGACTTCATAATAATGACAGGCGTTTTATCTTAAGGGTTTGGCTCGATCATGACCAAAACAAATGGCGGGTAAAGTCTCCATACGGAGATAACGCCGAGTTTCACTTGTTGTCGGATGCTTTGGATAAGGCGAGGACTTTATCACACAAGCTACGCGCTTTCGAACTCGTTTAGCCCTTCACCGCCAGCCCATATATCCCGCCCCGTGTTCTACTCTCTCAAACTGGCGCAATGGCTGGCGGGTAAGTAGACCCGCAAAAGGTGCCAATCTTGCAGCGCTCGAAACGCCGAGTTTGCAGATAGAAGGGGATATCCGCCTATCTTATTGCGCTATGGTTGAATGAATTGGTTAATAGGGCTAGGGGAAGGCAGTTCACAAAAACTTGAAAGGTTTGCAAAATGAATAAGTCTGTATTGATAGCAATCGTGGCCGTGGTCGCGATTGGTGGTGGTTATTATTACTACTCAAACCAGCAAGCACAACAGATGGAGGCCGCCGCGATGGCCGAAGCTGAAGCTGTTGCCATGGCCGAAGCCGCCGCAGAAGCTGAGGCCGCTGCTGTTGCCGAGGCTGAAGCCGCTGAAACAACCGCTGTTGAAGAGGTTACTGAAGCCGTTGTTGACGCCGTGACCAGTGGTGAAAATGTTGTTGACGCCGTTGTTGAATCCCTGACCAACGAAAAGGTCGCCGCGGCCATTGCCGCTGCTAATTTGGATGCTGGTTCGTCCACGCTTCTTAACGGGCTACTGGCAACAGCTCAGGAAAACCCTGAGATTCTGAAGTCTATCATGGATCAGCTAAATGCGCTGACAGAATAAAATTCTTCGGCCCGATGTTTTGCAAATATCGGGCCGCTTAACTATAGGCGGCCAGCCCCTCGGCACCCTTCGGCGTTAGCTGATACACCCCGCGCTCGACCTTCTCAAACCAGCCATAATGATCCGCCGCCATGATTCGCGTAGCGGTGGGCACCTCGGTGGTTTTGGCCACATCTGCCCCTTTACTCGGGCCATGCTCCTGCAAATACCCCGCGCATTTCAGGGCGTCTTGGCGGTAAGACGTGATGATCCCCACCTTGGTAGCCCCGCCTTTATTCGGGTCTCCCACCCGCCGCGCAAATTCGCGCAGCAGTTTGGCCTTGCGGGGTTTTGATTTGCGAGGGTTATACGGAACTGGGTCTGCCAGTGCCTCCACGTAGCCATCCCGCAGGCGCACGGTTAGCAGGCCGAGGCCGAGGCGGCGGCAGAGGCTTAGCATATCTTTTGCGGCTCTGCGGCTGGCCTTTTCGGGCTTGGGAATGGCGAGGTATACCTGATCGGAAATCGCTAGCCGTGCGATGCCCTGATAAACATGCGCCAGCGAAAAGCTGAGCTTCAGCTCTATCAGCAGCGGGTCTTCCGCCCCCCGTATCGCCACCACATCCACCGCGCCAATTTCGCCTTTCACACAATAGCCCTGCGCCTCCAGAAAGGTTTTTACGGGCTCATAAAGGTCGGTCTCGCGTGGTTTCATCGGCGCAGCTTGCCAGAGCGCGCCCCGATTGAAAACCGTTTTTCAGAAAAGGGTGACAAAGCCCGCGCGCCGCCCTATATATTCCTCAGATATTGCAGCGCAGCATAAAGGCAAACCCATGATCAAGATTTTCGGCCATCAGGCCCCCGATACAGACGCAACCGGCTCCGCCCTCATTTGGGCGTGGTATCTCAACGAGATCAAGCAAAAGCCCGCCACGGCCTATGTGCTGGGCGTGCCAAACACAGAGGCCGCCTTTGTGCTCAAGCGCTGGGGTTTCGAGACGCCGGAAATCCTGACGGGCATTGAGGCCGGTGAGAAGGTGGTGATTGTGGACACAAATAACCCGTCTGATCTGTTCCCCAATATTAACGACGCCGATATTCGCCAAGTGATCGACCACCACGCGCTTGCGGGCGGCCTTGCCACCAAAGGCCCGATCAATATCACCATTCGCCCCGTGGCTAGCACGGCGACCGTGATGATGGCGATTATGCCCTCCGAGGCGTTGGACAAAATGCCGGACAACGTTAAGGGCCTCGTGCTGAGTTGCATCTTGTCCGACACCCTTGAGTTCCGCTCGCCCACCACCACACCGCGCGATGTTTCGCTGGCGCATAAACTGGCCAAGGGCCTTGGCATTACCATAGCTGATTACGCCGCTGAAATGTTTGCCGCCAAGTCCGATATCTCCCGCTTTAACGATGCTGAGCTGCTGCGGATGGACTCGAAAATATTTGATGTCGGCCCGCAGAAAATCCGCGTGTCGGTGCTGGAAACCACCGCGCCTAAAATCGTGATGGACCGTAAGGCCAGCCTGATGGCCAGCATGGAGGCGGTTGCCAAAGAGGACGGTGTTGACGAGGTGCTGCTGTTTGTGGTCGATATCCTCAGCGAGGCCTCGACCCTGCTTATCCAAAGTGACGCCGTCAAAGCCATCGCCGAAAAGTCATTTGAGGCCACGGTTGAGGGCGATACGATGCTGCTCCCCGGTGTTATGTCTCGCAAAAAGCAAATCATCCCTAACCTAAAGGTGTAACCCATGCGCGGCCATTCTCACCCTGTTGGCACTTTGTATATCGACGAGCTAGAGGTCGGCATGAGCCGCTTTCTGGAGAAGAAAATCGACGATGATATTATCAACGCTTTTGCGATGCTTTCGAGTGACTATAACCCGATCCATATGGATGAGGCCTATGCGGCGGAGACCCCGTTTAAGGGCCGGATTGCCCACGGGATGATCGGTGCGGGGCTGATTTCGGCCGTGATTGGCGAGCAGCTTCCCGGCCATGGCACGATATACCTAAAGCAAGACCTTAAGTTCAGCGCGCCCGTGCGGCCCGATGATATTGTGCGCGCGGTTGTCACGATTCATGATATTGATATCCGCACCCGCCGCGTGGGGCTTGATTGCGTTTGCACGGTGGGCGATACAGTGGTGATAACGGGCAAAGCACTGGTGCTGGCACCCCGCCGCGGATAAGGGCAAAATATGCAGATTTTTGAGCGGTATAGCGATGTTTCCCTGCGCGGTGCTTCCGTGGCGATGGGGAATTTCGACGGGGTTCACTTGGGCCACCGCTCGGTGATTAACCTTGCGAAGCGCGAAGGCGTGCCATTGGGTGTGATCTCATTTGAGCCGCATCCGCGTAGTTTTTTCGCGCCAGACAGCCCGCCGTTTCGGCTGATGAATGCGGCGGCCAAGAGGCACCGGCTCGCCAAAATTGGCGTTGATGTGCTGTATGATCTGCCGTTTGATAAGGCGCTCTCCAGCCTTACGGCGCTAGAATTTGTGCGCGATGTGCTGGCGGGCGGCTTGGGGATTTCCCACCTCGTTGTTGGCGAAGATTTCCGCTTTGGCAAGGGCCGTGAGGGCGATGTGGCTTTTCTGCAAGAGCATGGGCCTGCGCACGGTTTTGAGGTAACCGTCGCGCCGCTGGTTTCTGGTGAAAACGGGCGCTATTCCTCCTCAGCCATTCGTGCGGCGCTTGCCGCTGGCCAACCCGAAGAGGCCGCTAAAATGCTGGGGCATTGGCACCGCATTGATGGCACAGTTGAAAAGGGCGACCAGCGTGGTCGTGAGCTTGGATTTCCAACCGCAAACATATCTGTTGACGCCCTGCACCTGCCGCGCCTAGGCGTTTATGCGGTGGAGTTTGACGTGCTGACTGGCCCGCAAAAAGGCTGCTACCTCGGGGCGGCCAGCCTTGGGGTGCGGCCTACGTTTGGCCGCAACAGCCCCAACCTTGAAACCTTCGTTTTTGATTTTTCGGGCGATCTATATGGGGCCGATGTTTCGGTGGCCTTGGTCGCCTTTCAACGCCCTGAGCTTAAGTTTGATGACCTCGACAGCCTGATCGTGCAAATGCACAAAGACTGCGACATTAGCCGCGAGATTTTGCGTAATGCGTAAAAAGTTTTGGGAGCGCATCTCGATGGACGAGATGACCCGCGAAGAGTGGGAAGCCCTGTGCGATGGCTGCGGTAATTGCTGCCTGATCAAGCTGGAAGACGAGGACACGGGGAACTTCCTGTTCACCAATGTTTCGTGCCGCTTGCTCGATACCAAAACCTGCCAATGCGGCAACTATGCGCTTAGGAAGCAGATCGTAAAAGACTGTGTAATTTTAACGCCGGATAACATAGAAACCATCGCCGAATGGATGCCTGCGACTTGCGCTTATCGCCTGCTGCATGAGGGCGAGGCCCTGCCGGAATGGCACCCGCTGCTGACGGGCGATAAAGAATCGGTTGTGAAAGCCGGTGCTTCGGTGAAGGATTGGGCGATACCGGAATATGATGTCGATATGGATGACATCGAGGATTACATCGTCGGGGAGTAACACATGTTTTTTGCATCAGATAATGGCGGCCCAGCGGCCCCTGAAGTGATGGCCGCAATGATGCACGCCAATGAAGGTACGGCCATGCCTTATGGGGCTGACCCGATCATGGACCGCGTGCGGGCGCAAATCCGTGAGGTGTTTGAAGCGCCAGAGGCCGAGGTTTACTTGGTGGCGACGGGCACGGCGGCCAACTCGCTGGCGCTGGCGACAATGGTACAGCCGTGGCAAACGATTTATTGCCACCGCCTTGCTCATATTGAAGAAGACGAATGCGGCGCGCCCGAGTTTTACACTGGTGGCAGCAAGCTGACCCTTCTGGAAGGGCCGAGCGCAAAAATTGACCCTGAAAGCCTGCGCCAAGCTATTGATTATACTGCCCGCGCGGGGGTGCACAATGTGCAAAAAGGCGTGCTGAGTATTACTAATGCGACCGAAACCGGCACGATTTACACCCCCGCTGAGGTGGCGGAGCTTACAGCGATTGCCAAGGATAGCGGCATCCCTGCTCATATGGACGGTGCCCGCTTTGCCAACGCATTGGTGCGCCTTGGCTGCACGCCAGCTGAGCTGACGTGGGAAGCCGGCATTGAGGCCCTGAGTTTGGGGGGCACCAAAAACGGGCTGGTGGGCGTGGAGGCGGTGGTCCTTTTTAACCCGAACCGCGCATGGGAATTTGAGCTCCGCCGTAAGCGCGGTGGGCACCTGTTCTCCAAACACCGGTTTTTGTCGGCGCAAATGGAGGCATATCTGACGGACGGCTTATGGCTGAAGCTGGCGCGCAAAGCCAATGCGGCGGCTGATCGTTTGGCCAAGGGTATTTTGAACGTGCCGGGTGCCAGCCTTATGCATGCCGTAGAGGCCAACGCAATTTTTGCTAGTTGGCCCCGCAAAGGCCACCGCGCGGCGCAAGCGGCCGAGGCGAAGTATTACCACTGGCCGTTTGACCAAAGCTTAGAGGGCCCCGACGACGAGATGATTTCGGCGCGGCTGGTCTGCAATTGGGCGACAAGTGACGCGGAAGTTGACCAGTTTTTGCAGCTGATTTCATAATTGCCGCAGCCCTGTGGCCTCGCTGCGCTCGGCTATCGCGGCACGTCTACCATTGTTTTGTTTTGCGGCCCTGCACCCGTGCCGCGCCGCAACTTAGCGCCTGTTGCCACAAGCGCAAATGTTGCCGAGCGGCGCGTGTACAATATTGCAAAGTAGGCAGGCCTCGCCGCGCCGCTATGGGCGCAGAATTTACGACTAAGCGATAAAGCCGGCGATTATCTCTGCCACGTCTTTTGGGTGCGAAATCGGCCCCATATGTGCGGCATGCTGCAATTGCATTTGCGTGATACCTGTTCCATTTTCTGCCAGGGCTGTGGCAATTTCTGATATAACCACAGGCGAACTTCCCCCTGCCATCAGCAACATAGGCACGCAAAGGCCTGCCATCAGCGCTAGCATATTTGCCCCCTTTTCGGGTGCAATGATAGAGGCTTCGCTGGCCATAATCAGCGGGATGGTTTTGAGAATGTAGGCTTGGGAGGGCAGGGGGAGGGCATCAAATGCCTCTCCACCCCAGCGGGCTAGAAAGGCGCGGGCGGCAGTGGGCCAGT
The DNA here is from genome assembly GCA_013139635.1 of Paracoccaceae bacterium. GTDB lineage: Bacteria > Pseudomonadota > Alphaproteobacteria > Rhodobacterales > Rhodobacteraceae > UBA3077. The sequence continues at coordinate 3,880 of WTAL01000227.1, read as the reverse complement.
TGTTGGCGAGCGAGGCTTCGGTGAAGGCAGATGAGGCTTTGGCTTCGGCAGCATAGGCCTTCGGGTTGGCTTGTGCCAGCACCGCAAAGTAAACTGGCTCGTAAAGGCAAAGGCGGCGCACAAGATCGGGGCGCTCAAGCGCTAGTTTTAGGGCCACGGTGGCCCCGAAACTGTGGCCAAACACATCGCTTGGGCCGCTGGCCTCTAAGAGAGTCACTGCAGTTTCTACGGCTTGGGCTTGAATATCGACAGCCTCGTCAAATTCGGATTCCCCATGGCCGGGGAGATCAAAGGCAGTAAAAGCCCGCGACGGCAGCTGCGCCATTAAAGGGGCCAAAGCACCGCGATGGGCCAGCGCGCAATGCAGCATAAGCATCGGCGCGCCTTCACCCGCTCGGCTTATCCCCACACGCCGCCCATTAACTATTTCGACAACCATATCAGCCTCTTTTGCCCCCAGCCATACATCGTTTCCGGCTTATATGGAATCACAATTCGCTGCCTTTCGCTGCGCTCAAACGCAAATTGTGATGCGCCTTTTTGCCCAGAACCGGAAACGCTGGCAACAAGCCCCTATGCAAGCGGCAAGGGGTTTGTTACACCGCGCCCAAGCCCCTATAGATTCGCCCTTATAAAGGTTTCCGATCATGCGTAGCTCCAACCCGCCCAAGCTTATTTCAGGCAATGCCAACCGCGTCCTGGCTAAAAGCATTGTTAAACGCATGGGAATGCACCGGGGGGAACCGCTGCAAGTGGTGGATGCCCGCGTAGAGCAATTTAACGATGGCGAGATTTTTGTAGAGGTTTACGAAAATGTGCGGGACGAGGATATGTTTATCCTGCAACCCACCTCGAAACCCGCGAACGACCACCTGATGGAGCTGATGATTATTGCTGACGCGCTCAAGCGCTCGTCGGCCAAGCGCATTACGGCTGTTATCCCGTATTTTGGCTATGCCCGCCAAGATCGCCGGACCAAGGCGCGCACGCCGATCAGCGCTAAGCTGGTGGCAAACCTGCTCACGAAGTCCGGCATTGACCGGATCTTGACCATGGACCTACACGCCGCGCAAATTCAGGGTTTTTTCGACATTCCGGTGGATAACCTGCATGCCTCGCCAATTTTTGCGCTGGATGTAATGCACCATTTCAAGAACCTGAAAGACGTTACGGTGGTATCGCCCGATGTGGGTGGTGTGGCCCGCGCGCGCCAGTTGGCGCAGCGTATTGGCGCTGATTTGGCGATTGTGGATAAACGCCGCAATGCGCCGGGCGAGATTGAGGGCATGACGGTGATTGGGGAAGTTAAGGGCAAGGTTTGCATTATCGTGGACGATATTTGTGATACCGCTGGCACGCTCTGCAAAGCGGCTGATTTGCTGACCGAAAAAGGCGCGAAGGAAGTGCATTCCTATATTACCCACGGCGTGCTTTCTGGGCCGGCTGTTGGGCGCATTCAGGCCTCGACCATGAAATCATTGGTGATTACCGATTCGATCGAAGCGACGGATGAAGTGCGCAAAGCCAAGAAAATTCGTATGGTACCTACGGCGCCGGTATATGCGCAAGCGATCCAGAATATCGCCAGCGGCGCTTCGGTTAGCTCGTTGTTTAACAACGAAACGCTCGGCGCGCTTTACGAGGTTTATTACCCCGAAAGCTAAAAAAAGGAGGCCTGCATATGCAGGCTTGCCTTTTTACTCCCATTAAACTAATAAACTAGTTATATAGTTTTAATGGGGGCGCATTATGAACGAGAAACAGGCAGCGGCAGGGTTTGCGGCGATGGGGGCAGACCATCGGCTGGGGGTGCTGCGGCACTTGGTGAAGGCGGGCGAGGCGGGCCTTTTGGTGCATGAGATCGTGGGGAAAAGCGGCATTGCGGCTTCGACCATGGCGCACCATCTTAAAACTCTGCGGGATGCGGGGGTGATCCTTCAAAAAAAGCAGGGGCGCTCAACGGTGAGCATTGCGAATTATGCCCGCTTGGAGGCCTTGGCGGGCTACATTTTGGCGGAATGCTGCGTGGCTGAAAATGGGTGATTCTGCACAGATAAAACCGGGTTTCAGGCCCACGTTGAAATCACCTTGGGCGGTGTCGGCAGGGCTGCTGATATTGGTGGCGATTTTTGATCTGCCAAACCTCGGGGCGGTGAGCTTGTTTGCGGTAAAAGCCTTTTTCAGTACGCTAAAATACATCGTGTTTGCGGTGTTTCTTATTGCCGCGCTTAAGGCCGCGGGGGCCGAGGCGGTGGTGGCCAATGCGTTTAAGGGCCGCGAAATCAGGATGATATTCGTGGCGTCACTTTTTGGCGGGCTGGCGCCTTTTTGCTCCTGCGAGGTTATCCCGTTTATCTCGGGCCTGCTGATATTGGGCGCGCCGCTTTCGGCCATTATGGCCTTTTGGCTTTCGTCGCCCCTGATCGACCCGCCAACCCTGTTTATCACGGCTGGCGCGCTGGGCTGGGAATTTGCGATTGCCAAGGCCGTGGCGGCCGTGGCGCTGGGGGTATTTGGTGGCTTTGTGGTGAAGCTGATTGCGCGAAATAGGGCTTTTGCCAGCCCTTTGAAGCCGAGCTTTAGACAAGGCTGTGGCTGCGGGCCTTCGCCTCTTACAGGCACGCCGAAATGGGCGTTTTGGAAAGAGGCAGAGCGGCGGGAGGTCTTTAAGCGGGAGTTTATCACCAATGCGCTATTCCTAGCTAAATGGCTGGCGATGGCCTATGTGCTGGAGGCGCTTTTGGTGAATTATATCCCCTCAGATTTGATTGTAAAAGTTGTGGGCGGTGAGGGGCTTTGGCCGATCATCACCGCCGCCTTGGTCGGCATGCCGGCCTACCTCAACTCCTACGTGGCCCCCCCGCTTCTAGCAGGGCTCACCGAGCAAGGCATGAGCGCAGGGGCGGCTATGTCGTTTATGATCGCGGGGGCGGTTAGCTCTGTACCCGCTATGGCGGCGGTGTGGTCACTGGTGCGGCCGCAGGTCTTTGCGCTTTATCTTGGGCTTGGGGTCACCGGGGCGATTGTCGCCGGGGTGATATTTCAGCAGGTTGTGTAGGGTATCAGTCGACCGATATGCCGCCCTGTTCATCAAACAGAATTTGCATATCAAGATCATCTGGCGACTGGCCAGTGGGCGCGGTGGTGCGGAGGATATTGCTAGGAAACAGGGTGCTCATGGGCCCTGTTTCCAGCGCGTTTAGCAGCATTTGCGCGCCTTGCATCCGCAGGCTGATCTGCCCGCCATTGGGCGTGGGTAGGGCATAGAGTGGGACGGTATCCTCTTGAAAAGAAACAGCACCGCTGGCCAAAAGCACAAGGCCGCCGAAATTCACATCAAGGGTTTCCAGCGCTAATGCCCGCATTTCTGGCAGCCAAAGGAAGGGGCTGATTTCTGCGCCTTGGTCAAGCCGCTCACCGATGCCATTTAGCTTTGCGACAAAGTGGCTGGGACCATGGGGCAGGGCGGTTGTTGGGTCTATCATCGCCCAGGTTTCCGGCGAAAGTTTCAGCCCCTCAAGGCGGGCTTCAATTTGCCACGGGTAGGGTGCGCCTATCGTGCGATTGGTGGCTGCGGCGTTCAGCAGGAGGGTATCAAATTCGATATCCATATTTGGATAAATCGGCGATACCGATTGATTCATGATCGCGAAATCTTGCAGGGCAACGCGCAGGAATGGGTTTTCCAAATCGCCGCTTCCAGAAAATTCGACCGCACTGAATAGCCCCTAGATTTGTAGACGCCTTGTTTGGTAATTTTGGAAGCAAGGAGGGCACTATGTTCAGACACAGATTTACGGAAGAGTTTAAGCGCGATGTGGTCGCACAGGTGGTTGATCGGGGGTATGCGGTCAGCGAAGTTGCAGAGCGGCTGGGGATT
>WTAL01000112.1 GCA_013139635.1 Paracoccaceae bacterium | reverse complement strand
ACGTTAATAAATCGTTTACCAAGTCTGCTTTTGTGGGTTGGCTGCCGGAGGTTTGGCAGGATTTTGAGCCGGATGTTGCTGTTCTGGATGACGAAATAGTCGATTTACCCGTAGGGGTATTTGACCTCGTGGTGCATGGGCTGTGCCTGCATGCGGCGAATGACCCTGTGGGCCAACTGGTGCAAATGCGCCGCGCACTTAAGCCAGACGGGCTGCTTCTGGCTGCGCTTTTCGGTGGCGAAACCCTGCATGAGCTGCGTTTTGCACTGGCCCAAGCCGAGGCTGCGGTTGAGGGCGGGCTTTCGCCCCGCGTGGCCCCGATGGGTGATGTCCGAGACCTTGGCGGGCTGCTTCAGCGCGCAGGGCTGGCGCTGCCGGTGGCTGATGCCACCACGCTTACGGTAACCTATGAAACCCCGCTGCATTTAATGCGAGACTTGCGAGCCATGGGGGAAACCAACGCCATGACCGAGCGGCGCGGCGGGCTGCGGCGGGAAACCTTGGCCAAGGCACTTGAGATTTACCAAACTGAATTTGGCCTGCCAGATGGTCGCATCCCCGCGACCTTTGAAATTATTTTCCTGACGGGCTGGGCGCCATCTGCTACACAGCCAAAACCCTTGCGCCCCGGCTCCGCGACCGCGCGGCTGGCCGACGCATTGGGGACAAAAGAATTTAAGGGGTTGCCGGATGAATGATCGACCAAAATACGCGCCTAAAGACCACGTGGCATTGCCGCGTGCCAAGGTGGGCGTGCTGCTCGCCAACCTCGGCACACCTGATGATACCAGCTATTGGTCAATGCGGCGCTACCTGAGTGAATTCCTGTCTGACAAGCGGGTGGTGGACACGCCAAATTGGAAGTGGCAGCCGATTTTGCAGCTGGTAATCCTGTCTTTCCGGCCCTCAAAATCTGGCCGCGCTTATGATAGTATCTGGAATAAAGAGGCTGATGAAAGCCCGCTGCTAACGATCACGAGAGACCAAACCGATGCGCTGCGGGGGCTGCTCACCGAGCGCTACGGCGATGATGTGGTGGTGGATTTCTGTATGCGCTACGGCAATCCCTCAGTCGAAAGCAAAATTATGGCGCTGAAAAAGCAGGGCTGCGAGAAAATCGTTTTCTTCCCGCTTTATCCGCAATATGCCGCGCCGACCACGGCCACCGCCAATGATGCCGCTTTTAGGGCGCTGATGAAGATGAACTGGCAGCCAAGCATTCGCACTGTACCTGCCTATTTTGAAAACCCCGCCTATATCGAAGCGCTGGCGACCACGGTGCGCGAAGCCTATGCAGGGGATAACCCGCCGCAAAAGCTGGTGGTTTCCTACCACGGCGTGCCCGAGCGCTACCGCGACGAGGGCGATCCCTATTATTGCCAATGCCTCAAATCTACCCGTCTTTTGCAAGAGGCGCTGGGCTGGGACGAGGCCGCGATCGACACTGCGTTCCAATCAAAATTTGGCCCTACAAAGTGGGTTGGCCCTGCCACGGTGGAGCACGTGGCTGAGCTGGCCAAGGCGGGCATTGATAATATCGCCGTCATTGCCCCCGCGTTTTCGGCGGATTGCATTGAGACGCTTGAAGAGATCAACGAGGAAATTGGCGATGCGTTTAAAGATGCTGGTGGCAAGGCCTTTACCTATATTCCTTGTTTGAACGACCGAGACGACCATATGAAAGCCCTAATGGGCATAATTGAAAATGAAGCGAAGGGCTGGTTGGGCTGATATGAAATACTTATTTGCACTTATTGTGTTTGTAATTGGCGCCTATTTTGCACCGCAAATTTTGGAGAGCAAAGGCGGGCCGTGCCAAGCCTTTGAAGCTAAGCTTTCGGGTGATATAGGCGCGCAAAATGATAATGCAGGCCTGCTGACGGGGCTCGCTTCTAGCATCTCAAATGGCGAGCTTGGCAAGCGAATTGCCACGCGGGAATATGAAAAGCTGCCTGCTGGGCTGGCGTGCGTGCGGGCTTATTATACCTTGGGTACTGACGATATTCACCTGTAACTGTTGAGGGTTTCTTAAGCTTCAGGCGGGTAAACACAGGCAGGATAATTGGTTGAAACGCGAGGCAGCCCTATGGCGGACAGTAAAGAATCAGATGTGAAGACCCTATTTCAGGAGGGGCAGAGCCGCGATATTAAGGGGCGGGTGCCTTACGCATCCCCTGAGTTCAAGACGATATCTGCTGCTGGGCGACCCAAAAAACGGGCAGACATGCCTGCGCCAAAGCCATTCATAGCCAATGAAATAAAGCCTTTTTCTATTGATGAGCTGTTTCTGACAGATAGCTGACAATGCCTGTAAGGATTCTGCGTGTGGCGATTGGGTAAAACAAAACTACAGACGGGCAGCGATTCGCCGCTCGCAGGTTTTAAAGGATACAAACCATGACCAAGACTGACCCCCTTTCCCGCCGCAAACTGCTTGGCCGCATTGGCCTATTGGCCGCCGCTGGCTATACTGTGCCAGCCCTAACCACGCTTTCTGTAGCTCAGGCTGCCAGTTCAGCAAGCGGTGGTAATTCAAGCGCAAGTGCAAGTGCAAGCGCAAGTGCAAGCGCAAGTGCAAGTGAGCCGAGCGAGGCAAGCGAACCAAGTGATGCAAGCACGCCCAGCAGCAGCGGCCCCAGCGGCACAGGAACAGACACAATCTCTGACCCAGCGGTTGTTGAAGCTGTTTGCGGTGTAGAAAACCTAGACGACCCAGCTTATGTGCAATGCGTGATTGATAACGGCTTCTAAGCCGATATCTGGCAGGTTTTTGCAAGCATAAACTGGTGCATTCCCCTTTCAAATATGATAGGGGAATGTGTGTAACTAGGGCGATCGAAATGGATTTGAAGCAAGAATACCTGTTATTGGAGGGCTTGGACGCGGGCATTACCTTAAAGGTTAACGCTGCTTTTCAGGAGTCACTCCCGCTTATTTTTAGCCATTGGCCTTATGAGATCGTGAGTGAAACCAGCCGCGAGATGTTTGCCAAGATAGAGCTTAAAGCTAACGGGCGATTCGCGTTCACATCTCCCTTTATTGATAGCGATAACAGCTACCGAGACCCCCTAAATGCTATATGCGCCCTTGTCGCTGAGCTCGCATGGCAGCGCTTGCGGGAAGACCCGTCCTTATTATGCATCCATGGCGCGGCAGCAGAATTTTCTGGCCGTTTGGTGGTGTTTCCCGCCACCCGAAAGGCCGGAAAGAGCACGCTAAGTGTGGCAATGGCGGCGGCGGGCATTCGCATGTTTACCGATGATTTCCTGCCCGTTTCGGTGCTGGATGACGGTATTATTCGCGGCATTTCGAGCGGTGTTTCCCCACGGCTTCGCCTACCCCTACCGGCGCAAATCGGGGAAAATGCGCAGGCCTATTTGGCGCGCCGCCAGCTTTTGACCAACAAACAATACACCTATGTTAAGCCGCTCAAAACCGAAAATGCACATTTTGGCGAAGCGCAGCCACTTGGCGGCTTTGTGTTTTTGGAGCGCGCAGATGGCGCAACGGCTGAAATTTCTGAAATCAGCACGGCCAAGGCGCTTAAAACACTGATTTACCAAAACTTTTCACGCGCTGGCAACGCGGGTGATATTCTGGCCATGCTGGAATTTGTCGCGCTGAACCTACCGTGTTATTTGCTTAAATATGATCAGGCAGAGCCCGCGATTGCGCTGTTGCAAGCACAGTTCGCAGCGTGGGATGCTGACCTTCCGCGCTATGCGCCGCGGGCCAAGCTGCAAAACGAAGCCAAAAACGGAGAGATTTTGTTTAGCCGTTATACAGAGGTAAAAACCGGGCAATTTGAGCAGGCGACCGGCGTGAAGGTGGTTTCTACCGATGGCCAGCGGTTTTTGACCGGGCGCAATGGGCAGAGCATCCACTACCTTAATCAAGGTGCGGCGCTGATCTGGCAGATATTATCTGAACCGGCCTCATTGGATGAGGCTGTTGAAATACTGCTGGCAGCCTTTCCGGAACAGGCACGCGCCGATGTCCAAAAAGATGTGTTGCGTTGCTTTAAAGACTTTGGAAAAAACGGGTTGTTGCGCAAAATTGAGAGCGCCCCTGAAGCTGCGGCACACGCGGCCCAGCAGCCAGCGCCATAGGAGGGGATAATGACAGGGCAAAAAACTGATAAGGTAAAAAACCCCAGCCGCCGCGCCGCATTGCGCCGCTTGGCGGGGGCCGCTGTGGCGGGCTATGTAGTGCCTGAAGTACTGTTTTTGAGTGCAGCGCGCGCCGAAAGCTCTGCGCCATCGGCACCCTCGGGCTCTTCAGATACTTCAACACCATCAACAACGTCTACCCCGTCAGCCCCCGCGCCCTCAGGCACGGCTTCCAGCGCCAGCAGCGCGGAAGAGGGCGCAAGGGAAACCTGCACGGTTTCAGGCGCACAAAATGCAGATACTATCAGCATTTCGAGGAGCGATTTGCGGCGTGCTCAAGAGGCCGTAGAGGCCGGATATGCCAAGCCGCTAGACCAAATCTGGAGTACGTTTACATCAGAATATGATGGCAAAGTCATCGGGGTTGAGTTTTTGGACAGGCGCAACAACCCGCGCTACCGATTTCGGGCGATTTCCAAATCCGGCCGCTTGGAAACGGTGACGATTTCCGCGCAAACCGGAAGTATTCAGCGAATCGTGGGCTGCTAATGCGCATTTTGGTTGTTGAAGATGAGGCCTTGATCGCGCAGTCGATCAAGGCGGCGCTGCAAGAGGCGGGCTTTGTGCCTGAAGTGGTGTCAGACGGCAACACGGCGTGGTTTCAAGGTGGCACCGAGGACTATGCCGCCGCGGTGTTGGATATCGGCCTGCCACAGCTAGACGGGCTGAGCGTGCTGCGCAACTGGCGGCAGGAAAAGGTTAATATGCCGGTGATTTTGCTCACGGCCAAGGGGAGCTGGTCAGAGCGGGTAGATGGTATTGATGCCGGCGCGGATGATTACCTCGTGAAGCCGTTTCATATGGAAGAGCTGATCGCACGGCTAAGGGCGCTGGTGCGGCGCTCTGGCGTTGAGCGCACGCCGCAAATGGCGGCCAAGGGCCTCATTTTAGACACGCGGCAAATGAAGGTGAGCGTAGACGGCGCCCCGATTAAGGTTACGCCGCTAGAGTTTAGGCTGCTGAATTATTTGCTGCATAATCGCGGGCGGGTGGTTTCGCAAGAAGAGCTGGCCACCAACATTTATTACCAAGATCAAGAGCCGGACAGCAATGCCATTGAGGTGCTGGTGGGCCGCTTGCGGCGCAAGCTCAAAGCCAAAATCATCGAAACCCGCCGTGGTTTTGGCTACCTGATTGAAGCGGACGACCCCACATGAAGCTGCGCTCGCTAGCCGCGCGGCTGGTTTTGCTGGCGTGCCTTTCTTTCGCGGTGGCGCTGGGCACCATCAGCTTTGTGCTTTCAGGCCAGTTTAGCCGATATTTTGAAGATCGGGTGTATGCTGAGCTTGGCGCGCACCTTGACCAGCTTACGGCCAATCTATCCTTTGATGATGTCGGAGACCTTGTGGTTTCTCCGCTGCTGGACCCACGATTTGAGGCCCCGTTTAGCGGGCTTTACTGGCAAGCGCAAAGAGCCAGCCACCCGCAAGTTGTATCGCGATCTTTATGGACCGGCTCGCTGGACGTGCCCCCCTTAAGTGATGCCGGTGCCTTGGTGCGCAGCGCATTTGGCTCATCTCTGGGGGAGCCTTTGCTGGCCCTAAGCCGCGCCGTGCGCGTAGGCAGTGAGGCTGATCCGAGCCTTGTGCAGCTTACGGTGGCGGTGGATCAAACCGAAGTGCAGCGGGCGGCGATGGGTTTTCAAGCCACCATGATGCGCTGGATGGCAATAATATTTATCGGCCTGATTTTAGCCGCATGGGTGCAGGTAAAACTCGGGCTGGCCCCGTTAGAAACGCTGCGGCGCAAAGTCGAGCGCGTGCGCGGGGGGAAAGACAGGCGGCTGGAGGGGGGCCTCCCCGCCGAGGTAATGCCTTTGGCAGATGAAGTGAACGAGCTACTGGACCTGCATGAAATTACAGTGGCGCAAGCGCGGGAGCGCGCCAGCAATTTGGCGCATGGGCTTAAAACCCCGCTCACAATAATGAACACCATTGCGCGCGATTTGCGCAATGAAGGGCAGGGGCGGGCCGCTGAGGAAATTGACGCGCAAACTGCCAGCATGTCCCACTTTATCGAGCGGGAGCTGGCACGGGTGCGGGTGCGCACACCGGGGGGCATTGCCACACCAGCGCTGCCCGTCGCCAAAAAAATGTTAGCCGCCATCAAGCGGTTTCCGCGCGAAGAGCCACTAACGTGGCAGCTAGATATGACCGACGGCTTTTCCACGCCCTTTGATGCCCATGATCTTTCAGAACTACTGGGCAACCAGCTGGATAACGCGCGCAAATGGGCCAAAAGCGTGGTGCGGCTCAGCGGAGCAGTGCAGCCCGATGGCACCCATGTGCTGATCGTTGAAGATGACGGCAGAGGTGTGGACAAAAACCAGCGCGCCAAATTGGGGCAGCGTGGCCAGCGGCTGGACCCATCCGCCCAAGGCAGTGGGCTGGGGCTGGCGATATGTGCTGATTTGGCCACGCATTATGGTGCTGCTTTTGAAATTGGGCGCTCTGAATTGGGCGGGCTAAAGATTAGCGTGAGCTGGCGACCTAAGGACTGAAACAAGTTCCATTGCGGGCTAAACCGCTTGCTCGCGCTGGCAATCAGCGCTATCTCCATACGAAGCACATATTGGAGCCGAAAATGGATGAATCGCAACTTCTTGTCTCAACGGAATGGCTGGCAAAGCACCTGAATGCACCCGATGTGCGGGTGATGGATGCCAGCCTTGTGCTGCCGGATGACCCCCGCAATTGCGAGGAAGAATACGAGAAATGCCACATCCCCGGTGCGCGGTTTTTTGATATCAATGATATCGCCGATAGCCGCTCTGAGCTGCCACACATGGTGCCGCCGGTAGAGAAATTCATCTCTAAAATGCGGGCGATGGGCATTGGAGACGGCCACCGGATTATCATTTACGACACAAACGATGCGCTTTTCAGCGCCGCGCGCGCGTGGTGGATGTTTAAGCTTTTTGGCAAAAACGATGTGGCGATTCTTGATGGCGGCCTACCCAAATGGATAAAAGAAGGCCGCCCCGTGGAGGATATGCCTCCGATAATGCGCGACCGTCATTTCACGGCGCGGCGCAATGCGGCCCTCATTCGGGACGTAACGCAAGTGGCTGCTGCGTATAAACTCGGCGATGCGCAAATCGTGGATGCCCGCTCGCCGGTGCGGTTTGCAGGGCAGGAGCAGGAGGCGCGCGAGGGCGTGCGCAATGGCCGGATTCCGGGCAGCAAAAACGTGTATTACAAAGATCTGACGGGGCCAGCTGGCACGCTGCTGCCACTGGATGAACTTCGCGAAATATTTGATGATGAGGAAATCGACCTCGATAAGCCCATTCTATTAACCTGCGGCTCGGGCGTAACCGCCTGCGTGCTGGCACTGGCGCTGGAAATG
>WTAL01000011.1 GCA_013139635.1 Paracoccaceae bacterium | reverse complement strand
GGCCGTGGGGTTGCGCCCCTCGCCACCTGCGCTATAACCACTACAATTTGCACCGTCCAAGACCGACGAACCACGGGGTCCAGCATGCCAAAAAGAACCGACATCTCATCTATTATGATCATTGGCGCCGGCCCTATTATTATCGGGCAAGCCTGCGAGTTTGACTATTCCGGCACGCAGGCCTGTAAGGCGCTGAAGGAAGAGGGCTACCGGGTGATTTTGGTGAACTCTAACCCCGCCACGATTATGACCGACCCAGACATGGCCGACGCGACGTATATCGAGCCGATTACGCCCGAGACTGTGGCCAAGATTATTGAAAAAGAGCGCCCTGATGCGCTGCTGCCGACCATGGGTGGGCAAACCGGCCTAAACACGGCGTTGGCGCTGGATGATATGGGTGTGCTGGCGAAGTTTAACGTGCAGCTGATCGGGGCGGACCGTAAGGCCATTGAAATGGCCGAAGACCGGAAGCTTTTCCGTGAGGCGATGGACCGGCTCGGGATTGAAAACCCCCGCGCGACTATCGCCGAAACCATGGAAGAATGCATGGCGGCCCTGCCGGATATCGGCCTGCCAGCCATCATTCGTCCTGCATTTACCATGGGCGGCACGGGTGGCGGCATTGCTTATAATAAAGAGGACTATGAGCGCATTTGTGCCACGGGGCTTGATGCCTCTCCCGTTAGCCAGATCCTGATCGACGAAAGCCTGCTGGGCTGGAAAGAGTTCGAGATGGAGGTGGTGCGGGACAAGGCCGACAACGCCATCATCATTTGTGCGATCGAGAATATTGATCCGATGGGCGTGCATACCGGCGATAGCATCACCGTGGCGCCCTCACTGACGCTGAGCGATAAAGAATACCAGATGATGCGGGCGCATAGTATTAATGTGCTGCGTGAGATCGGCGTGGAAACCGGGGGCTCAAACGTGCAGTGGGCCGTTAACCCTGCCGATGGCCGCATGGTGGTTATTGAAATGAACCCACGCGTGAGTCGCTCTTCGGCGCTGGCGTCTAAAGCCACGGGCTTCCCGATTGCCAAGATCGCGGCGAAGCTTGCAGTGGGCTACACGCTAGACGAGTTGGACAATGACATCACCAAGGTGACGCCCGCCAGCTTTGAGCCAACGATTGATTACGTTGTCACCAAAATCCCGCGTTTTACCTTTGAGAAATTCCCGGGGGCGGAGGCCACGCTGACCACGGCGATGAAATCTGTCGGCGAGGCGATGGCCATTGGCCGGACCATCCACGAGAGCCTGCAAAAGGCGCTGTGCAGCATGGAAACGGGGCTGAGCGGCTTTGATGAAGTGGACATTTCGGAGATGCCTTCTGGCGAAGATGTGACTTTTGAGCAAGGTTTCAAAACGGGCTTGGACCGGATTATCATCGGCGCCAATGCCGATGCCCAAATGGCGATTGATAAGGCGTTAACCAAGGTGCTGGCTGGGCAAACGCCCGACCGGATGCGGATTATTGCCCACGCCATGCGCTATGGTTTCTCCGATGAAGAGCTGTTTGAGATCACCAAGTTTGACCCGTGGTTCTTGGCGCGCATTCGCGAGATTATCCAGCAGGAAGTGAAGCTTGAGCTGAACGGCCTGCCCAAAACAGAGCCGCAAATGCGAACCTTGAAGATGATGGGCTTTTCGGATGCGCGGCTGGCGATGCTGACGGGGAACACCGAGACCGAAGTGCGCGCGCTGCGCCAAGGCTTCGGCGTGGTTGCCAGCTTCAAGCGGATAGACACCTGCGCGGCGGAATTTGAGGCGCAAACGCCTTATATGTATTCCACCTACGAAAGCTCCGTGATGGGCGAAGTCGAGTGTGAAAGCCGCCCGACCGACCGCAAAAAGGTGGTTATTCTTGGCGGCGGGCCAAATCGTATTGGCCAAGGCATCGAGTTTGATTATTGCTGCTGCCACGCCTGTTTCTCGCTCACTGAGGCGGGCTATGAAACCATCATGATCAACTGCAACCCTGAAACGGTGAGCACCGATTATGACACGTCTGATCGGCTATATTTTGAGCCGCTCACCTTTGAATCCGTGATGGAAATCCTGCGGGTTGAGCAGGAAAACGGCACGCTGCACGGGGTTATCGTGCAGTTCGGCGGGCAAACCCCGCTGAAGCTGGCGAATGATCTTGAGGCGGCGGGCATTCCTATTCTCGGCACCACGCCCGATGCGATTGACCTTGCCGAGGACCGTGAGCGCTTCCAGCAGCTGTTGAATGATCTTGACCTCAAGCAGCCATACAATGGCATCGCCTCTAGCCCCGAGCAAGCTTTTGAAATTGCACAAGATGTTGGCTATCCGATGGTGATCCGGCCCTCTTATGTGCTCGGCGGACGTGGTATGGAAATCGTGCGGGATGATGCGCATTTGAAGCGCTATATCAACGAGGCCGTGAAGGTTTCGGGTGATAACCCTGTGCTGCTCGATAGCTACCTCACGGGCGCCATCGAAGTGGATGTAGATGCGCTGTGTGACGGCGAAATCGTGCATGTGGTCGGCATTATGGAGCATATCGAGGAGGCCGGTGTACACTCGGGCGATAGCGCTTGCTCGCTGCCGCCTTACTCCCTTTCCCGCGAGCTTATTGACGAGATGAAGCGGCAAACCGAAGCCATGGCCCTTGGCCTTGGCGTGGTCGGCCTGATGAACGTGCAATTCGCCATCAAAAATGGTGAGATTTTTGTGCTAGAGGTCAACCCGCGTGCCAGCCGCACGGTGCCTTTTGTGGCCAAGGCGGTGAACTCGCCGATCGCCTCAATCGCGGCGCAGGTTATGGCAGGGGCCAAGCTTTCCGAGTTTGATCTCAAGTCGCCCGACACCAAAATGTATGCGGTCAAAGAGGTCGTCCTGCCCTTCGCCCGCTTCCCCGGTGTTGATACGCTCTTAGGGCCTGAAATGCGCTCAACGGGTGAGGTTATGGGCCTTGATACCACCTTCTCCAAGGCGTTCCTAAAGGCGCAAATGGGCGCTGGCACAGAGCTGCCACTTAAGGGCACTGTGTTTGTTTCGATCAAGGAAGCCGACAAAGATCCGCTGGTTTTGGAAGCTCTGGAAATCCTCACCAAGCAGGGTTTTGCTATTCGCGCCACCCGTGGCACGGCGGCTTACCTGAAGGAAAACGGCTTGCAGGCCGAGATGGTCAACAAGGTTTATGAGGGCCGCCCAGACATCACTGATTTGATGAAAGACGGCGAAATTGATCTGGTGTTTAACACGACTGAGGGCGGGCAATCTATTGAAGATAGCCGCGAAATTCGGCGGATAGCGCTTTATGATCGCATCCCCTATTACACCACCGCCGCAGGCGCGCGCGCGGCAGCACGGGCCATTGAAGAGCTGGCCAAGGGTGAAATAGAAGTGTTTGCCTTACAAGATTTGTAGGGTGGGGTTTGCCCCCACCTTACGGTTTATGACAAGCGGCTAAGGTCTGCCGATAGGGCGCGCGCGTCAGCAATGGCTGCGCGTAACGAGGCCAGCCGTGCAGTGCTATCAGAGCCGCCAGGGGTTGTGGCTGCAACCGTCTGTGCTTTAGCTTTCAAGCTGCTGCTTACGGTCACGCCGCGCGCATCCAACGTGGCAACTTGCCCTTGGATCACCGCTTGCAGTGCCGCAAATTGTGAGCGTAAGTTGCGAATTTGGGCAGAGGTACTGGCCGAAGCCGCTTGCAAGCGCAACTGTTCAGTTGCCAAAGAATTTGCTTTCGCCTGATCGGCGGCCAGTTGGGCTTCAAGCGCATCAATCCGTGCTTGGTAGCCACCGCCAGCCACGCCTACAACGCCCGAAAGGAATCCGCCATCGGCTGGGTCTTCCGAGATTTCGCAGGCAGAAAGCGCCAAGGCTGACGCGCCAATGAGTAAAAATGCTTTCATAACAAACTCCTAAATATTTTTGGACAAATCTTCGGCCACGGCGCGCATTTGCGCTATCCGATTTTGCAGCTCGCTGAGCTCACCGTCAATATTGCCGTTTCCTGGCTCGGCAGCTATGGCAGCGCGCGCTTGCGTAAACTCCGCCGCACGGTTTTCAGCGCCATCAATTGCGCCCTCCATATCTGCCAAATTAGCCTCCGCCACGCTTATGCGGGCTGCTAAAGAGGCCGAGTCTGTTCGCCCCGCAGCAAGGGCTGCGCGGAGTTCATTTATTTCGGCAACTTCGCGGCGCTGCACCGTGCGCATAACATTCAGCGTGGCCGCCACATCGGAATTTGTGGCTTTAATATCTTTGCGCGCTTGCTTGAGCTGCGATTCCCGATCAGAAAAATTGCGTTGCAGGCTGGCAACATAGGAACCGGCCACGCCGCCAACTACGGCGCCAACAAGCACGTTGCGCCAGAAATTGTCACCACCGTTGGCAAGGCTCAGGGCCGCGCCTGCCGCCGCGCCCGTGGCCGCGCCTTCAATAATGGTTTTTTGCAGCGCATTTGAGCGCCGCTGCAATTCGGCTTCTTCCGGCGTTGCCGTACCGCGTGTTACCGTTACGGTTGGAATGCCCGGTGTAACAACTGGCACACAGGCACTGAGGGCCAATGAGCCAACCAATCCGGCTGACACTAGTTTTGAGGCAGAAAATCTATAAGCCATGCGTAAGTTCCTTCTGTTTCCGGAGTGTAACTCTGAACGTGTTTAATAAATAATGCCGCGTCATCTGCCAAGCGTTGCTCTAGGCGGCTAAGCCCGGATTGCGGTAGAATGGCGTCTGTTTGACCCTCGGCAAAAGCCTCGGGAAAGGAGGATTGTGCCTGATCTATCAGAGATTGATAGTAAAGTCGACTTTCATCCAGCCGCTCCAAAACCTGCGCCAGCGCGTCTTCAATGGCGGCTACGTCGGCGCGGCTATCTTCGAGGATCGGTAAAGCATCGGGATTAGTTTTGGCAATTTCCTCAATTTCGGCAATTGCCCGTTTGGCGATATTCAGCGTGCGATCAATGCTCGAAAGCGTTACGATATCTATCCGTAATTGTTGCGCCGTGGTGGCTCCAAGGAAAATGGTCATCCGCGCGGCATCTTGATAGAGCCGGTCCACGCTGGCTTCATCGGGGTTGGGTAGCTGCATGCGGTAAATGTCAAAGGCACTGGAGAGCCGCTCCAGCGTTACATCCGAAAGGTCTCGGGTGGCTTGCAAAAAGCCTAGCACCGCCAGCGCGTTTTCAATGCGCTCAGGAGACTCCCCCGCCAAAATCTCGGCGCTGGTCTGCCCCGAAGGTGCCCCTGCGGCCCGCGCCCGCTCTATCATCTTAATGCGGTCGGTGGCAAAGGCCGTGAACACCCCCTCGGGGTAGTCCTCAATATAGCCCTCAAAAACCTCCACATCGGATTGCGCCGAAATCTCGCGCCACACGGCCAGTTCACGCGAATAAGCATTGCCCACAGCCACCACGCCTTCGCGCACCTGCCCCGCAAAATAGTGCTCGCCCAGCACGGCTTCCTCGACCCACGGAATTTGCGCGCCTCGGGTTTCCAGAATCACCTGCTGGCGCACGCGGCCAAACATGATGCGGGCCTCAAGGCCCTTGGTTTCGATATTATCAATAATCGCTTTGGTAAAAACGCTGTTATTACCAGCACCGTCAAAGGCCACATTGCCCGGGTCTGTGGCATAAGCTATCAGCAGCCCCGCGCCACCATTTGAGCGCGCCAAGCCCGGTGGTGCTTGCCCCGCGGCCACAAACGGGTTGTTGCGGCAGGCATCCAGAATCACGATCCCCACATCGGGGCTTGCGGCCTCAAATGCCGCGCGCACGTCGCCCATGGTAATGGCATTGTTTTGCAACCCGCTGGCGTTAAACTCGGTGAAATCGGTGGAAACCAAATAGTTTTCCCCGCTCACCTGCACCCCGTGGCCCGCAAAGAAAAACACCGCCATTTCGGCGTTTTTGGCGGCCAACGTAAAATCAGCAAGTGCGGCCTCTACCGAAGCCTGATCTCTATCAATCGCCTTGATCACAATAAAGCCAAGCTCTTCCAGCTTGTTCCCCAAGGCCTCAGCGTCATTGGCGGGGTTGGGCAGGTGCAGCTCTTCAAGTTGGTAATTTGAGTTACCCACAAGCAATGCCACCCGCTCTTGCGCCAAAGCCGCAAAAGGGGAAAACGCCACAAGGGCCACGAGAAGGATTGCTCTAATCATATTACCTCTTAAACGATATCGCGAACGCTCAACTTTAAGTATACTCAAGCGCTTCGATTCGGACAAGCTATTGACTTAACGCTTCCAGCTGTATTGGCGTTAACACGCCGGTCACCGTAGCCCCAACAGAATCCTGATAGGCCGAGATTGCCTGTGCGGTTTGCGGGCCAAATATGCCATCAATCAAGCCACGATAATAACGCATATTGCGCAATTCCTGCTGGATCGTGCGTTTTTGCCCGCGGGTGAGCGCGCCTTGCATAGCGCGCAGCACTTCAATTGAAAGCTCGGAATCCGCGGCTACATCCACCTCTGTGCTCTGTGTTTCCACGGCCTCATCTGCCATTTCGGTGATCGCTTCTGTGCTGTCGGTCGTGTCGGCCATGGTTTCGTCTGTCATCGTTTCAGGCTGGGTGCCATTTTCGAGCGCCTCAACCGTGGCGGCTACCTCCGCTGCTGAATCGGCATCGAGCGTTGTGTCGCCAACCTGTGGCAGGCCGGTTTCATCGGTTGTTTCGCTGGTTTCGGTATTTTCAGCTGTGTCTGCTGGTGCATCCGTTGTATCTGCTGTGGCTTCCATAGGGGGGGCCACAACTTCCGGCGCGGGGTAAACCCGCAGCATGGCCGCCCCAGAGGGCAGCTGTGAAATGCTCACGCCGCCGAGCTCAGAAAGCCCGCCCAAAGCATCGCGCAAGCTAATATCTCCGTCGGTAGATGCCATGGAGTTCAGCCCTGCCGCCAAGCCTTCTGCCGCCGTTGCATTGGCAAACAGGATCGGGCTCGTGCCCGTGCGCGGGCCGGGTGCGGTTTCGACCAGTGTAATACCATCAATCAAGGCCACGCCACTCTCGCTTGAGTGTACCAGCACGGCACCGCCATTGCCCGCAAGGGCCGTGGCCCGCGCCAAGGCGGAAAGCGGAATAGCTTTGGTGAGCAAATCAGAGCGCCGCCGCAGGGTAATACCGCCGGGGGCCACAAACTCGCGGTCACCAATTTTGAGCACGGCGCCGTCATAAAAAACCAGTGCCACGTCTACATCTATTGCCGCGCCTGCAAAACGCTTCAAGATCGAGCGCATTTGCGAAGCATTGGGCGCATTTGCCGTGAGCACTTGTGCATCCAGTGATTCGAGCGTTTGGGTGACGCTTGCCGAAACAGGGGTTTCCTCACCAGAGGTAATGATAAGCCCCACGATAGAGACCTCATTAAAGGGCCGCATCTCCTGCGCATTGGCAGAAAAAACGGTGCTAAGTGTCAGCGATATTACAATAAAATATTTAAGCATCTATAAAACCTGTTTCAATTAGGGCCAAATAAGCTCTATATCATATCAAACAAATCTGGCGTAAGTTACACGACAGTAATACATTTATTTACGAATGTGCCTAGGGGAAAAAGGAATCAGTTATGAAATTACGCGCCAAGTTTAACCTTGTTTTGGTGACCGCCTGCCTTATTGGCATGGGGGCGGCCTCGTTCCTGACCTATCAAGCGGCGCAGCGAAACGTGTTACAGGAAATCGAAAACGAGATCGACATTGTGCGCTCCAATGCGCTGGCTGTGCGTAATTATACTGCCACGGGCATTACGCCTTTGCTGGCTGATGATAACGCCATCCTGTTTATTCCAAACTCGGTGCCCTCATTTTCAGCGCAAACAGTTTTTGCCAAATTTCAGGAAACCTTCCCCGAGTATTCCTATAAAGAAGCCGCGCTGAACCCGACCAACCCAGATGATCTCGCCAATGATTGGGAGGCCGATATGATCGACCAGCTGCGCGATGATCAAAGCCTTGATCGCGTGGTGAGCATTCGGGAAACCGATGCGGGCCGTTCTTACGTTGTGGCCTTTCCGTTCACCATCAAAAAAGAGGGCTGCCTGACCTGCCACTCGGACCCAGATATCGCCCCCGCCGCCATGCTGGACCTTTATGGCCCAGATAACGGCTTTGGTTGGCAAATGGGAGAAACCATTGGGGCGCAAATCGTATCTGTGCCGATGGCACTGGCAGATAAGCGTGCGCTTGATCTGGTGCTGGTGATTTTGGCCTCTATCGGTGCGGCGTTTGCCGTGGTTATTATTCTGGTGAACATCATGCTGTCGCGCATTGTGCTTAAGCCGGTTTCGGTAATGTCCGGCATTTCCGAGCAGGTTTCGATGGGCGATTTCTCTGCACCGGAATACGTGAAAAAGGGTGGCGATGAAATCTCGTCGCTCTCGGCCTCATTTAACCGCATGCGCCGCTCGCTATCCAGTGCCATGAAGCTGCTGGACGACTAAATATGACCACCGAGCCGCCAAAATCTGTTGGCAAATACCTTGTTGATTCCGTGCTAGGGCAGGGGGCAATGGGGGTTGTTTATAAGGGCCATGATCCGGATATTGACCGGGTTGTGGCGATAAAAACCCTGCATACACACCTGATGGACGCCGACGAGCGCGCCTCGTGGCTTGAGCGCTTTGCGCGGGAAGCCAAGGCAGCGGGGCGCGTGTTGCATGGCAATCTGGTTACGATATTTGACTATCTGGAGCAGGACAATCAGCCTTATCTGGTGATGGAATATATTGATTCTGAAACGGTAGAAGACCGCATAAAGCGCCGCCCGCTGCCCAATCTGCAAGAGGTCGGCTCGATCCTTACGCAAATGCTGGCCGGGCTGGATGCCATCCATACCGCGGGCATTGTCCACCGTGATATCAAGCCCGCCAACGTGCTGCTTTTGCCTAATGGCAGCGTGAAGCTCGCCGATTTTGGGGTGGCGAAAGTAGAGTCCCTCGGGGCAACACAAGGCGGCATGATCGGCACACCTGATTATATGTCTCCTGAGCAATTCATGGGCCAGCAGGCTGGCCACCGCGCCGATATTTTTGGCGCGGGCGTGATTATGTTTGAGCTGCTGACCGCGCGCAAACCTTTTGAATCCGGCTCGCTCGGGGAGCTGACACAAAAGGTCATTTCTGGCCAATCGTTGGACCTGCGCAGCTTGGCGCCCGACCTCCCTGAAGGGCTATACCAGCTCTCAGCTCAAACGCTCATAGCCGACCCCGCCAACC
>WTAL01000179.1 GCA_013139635.1 Paracoccaceae bacterium | reverse complement strand
CTGTAGATTGGCAGAGAAGCATTTAGGGAGATATACGATGACTTTTACAAAAACGATTATGATTTTGGCATCAGCGGGCTTTTTGGCGGCGTGTGAAGACGGCATGAGCACGGGTGGCGGCATGGCGGCCAATGGCGGGGTAGATGCCGCGACCATTCGCAGTGGCAGCCTGACCGGCAAGCTGGACGGCGCGGCGATGAACGGCAATGCGGTTGTGTATAGCTACTATACCGATGTGATTGGCGATGGCGCGGTGCTTGCGGGCGCAGACACATATTGCGGCGGGCCGGGGCAGGCTGTGATACAGCTGACACGCGGTGAAAAGGGTGGGCGCACGTATAATTCTATGGCCTTTACCTGCCGCTAAGAGGTTTGAAATTCGATTGAGGGTCGGGGCGATGCTCCGGCCCTTTTTTGTGGATTTTTGCATGTGATGAAAATTTTTGGGCGTGAGGGTTTGCGCTATTTTTTGCAACGGAAAACTTTGTGCTGAGGGCGTTTATTTACCTAGGTTAATAGTTTAAGTGAAGGGCGGTATTATGGTTGTATATCAAGAGCATGCGGCGAAATAAGTGATATTTACTTGGCAAATACCCATGATTAGTGGCGGCGCGAAATGCGCGGCCAAGCACAGCGTTTCCTGGGTGATGATATTGGTATTTGGCTAGCGGTAAGTGATGCGCATTTCTGTTTGCGCACCGAAGCGGGCCATGGCGGCCTCAAGCTCGGCCAGCGGGATTTCGGCAATGCAGGGGCGCGCACCTGCATGCCGCCGAGGTCTGAGCCGAAGGTTTGCGCCCATCCGGCAACCGCGTGGGCGGGCTTTGTGAGGCCGCCAAGCGGGAAGGGCAAGAAGCGGGCGAGGCGGAGGGCGTGGTGAAACAGGCCCAGCTCTAGCCCCGCGCGGGGAAGGACGGTTTGAGTGTTGAAATGCGCGGCGAGGAGGGCGTCGGGGGTGTTGACCAGCGAGGCTGGGCGGGGCTTTAGCTGGGTGGTCCCGACTTTTAAAGCGGTGCGGGAAAGGCGGGACCAACCGCGCGCGGGGTGCCACGCGCCGCCCTCCCAAAGCTGCATCGGCTGGCCGACTTGGCCAAGAATGGCGCGCATCACGCTAAGGCCGCGCGGGGTTTGGTTGCCGGGGAGGATTGTGGTCTCGATGGTGCCGATCTGCGGCATATTAAAGGCGGTGAGCACGGCGGAGGTGAGCGCAGGGGTGGTGCTGGCACCGGAAATGGCGGTGAGGCCGTTGGCTTTGGCGAGGCCGTTAAGGCTGGTGATAGCTTGCACAAAATCGGGGGCGTCGGCGATATCTAGGTAATGCGCGCCAGCCTCAAGGCAGGCGCGGGCGAAGGCGTAGCTGCTGTAGCTCTGGAAGGGACCGGCGGCGTCTACCACGGCGAAGGGTTTTGTTTGGGCGAGTGCGGCTTCGGGGGTGCTGCGGTTAAAAGCTATGTAGCGGCCACCATGGGCGGTGGTGAAAGTTTTCAGCTTGGCCTCGGTGCGGCCTGCGCAAACTACATCAAAGCGACCGGTTTGGATAAGCTGGCGGGCGAGGTGGCCGCCAAAAAGGCCTGTAGCCCCGAGGATAAGCACGGTTTTCATAGCGGTTTTAGCGCGCCTTGGTAGTGGATCAGCCGCCCTGCGAGAAAGGCGGTGGCCGTCACGCTGAAGTGGAAATCTCCGGCGCTGTCGGCGGTCTCCCATGTGTCGCTTTTGGGCAGTAAAAACCGCGGGGCTTTTATGCCGAAAATCGAGGCGGAGAGGATGCCGTAGTGCAGGCCTCTGGGTGAGGCGGAAAGCTGCATACGCAGGGTGAGGGGGCCGAGGCGCTCCTCAATGATGCCGTGAGTGCCGGTGAAGCGGATGCTGGAGCGGGTCAGATGGCCGCTGAAATTGCGGGTCCACAGCTCGGCGGTGGCGGTTTCTTCCACGGTTACGGTGACAGGCGCGGCGCTGCCAGCGGGCGGGAAACCCGCGAGCTTGAGGATAAGCGCGCCGTAGGGGCTGCGGCTGCGGGTGATGTCGGCGAGGCCTGTATAGCGGCGGTTTCCGGCGCTGTGGAAGGCCTGCACAGGGGCGGGGAGGCTGTGGAAGCTTTCGCCGAGGGCTTGGGTGAACGCGCCCATTAAAAGCCGCCTTTTATAAAGCGGGTGCGGTGCGCTTGGGTGGGCAGCATGCAGGTGCTATATCGGCCAAAGATGCGGTAGCGATTGCGCGCTATGCGGTGATAGGCGAAGTCTTTGAGCCAAAGGGGGAGGATGCGGAGCAGGGCAGGCAGGTGCCAAATGCCGCCAAGGGCGCGCAGGGCGGCGGCGAAGGCGTCTAGCCGCTGGTAGATGGTGCCGTTTGTGATCACGAGGTTGGTTTCGAAGTCCTGCATTGGCAGGCCGAGGGCGTGGTAAAGCTGCTGGCCGATGGGGGATTGCGCGGTAGCAAAGGCGAAGCGCTGGGCGTGGTCGTGCTTGAGCATGAAACGGTAAAAGCCGGAGCAAAGCACACATTCGCCGTCAAAGACGATGAGATTTGGCGGGAGGTTTTTGGGCAGGCGGTACATGGCGGTAGTTTAGCGCTGGCTAGGTGAGCTGCGCAACCACTTCCCTCGTGTGCGGCGCGTTGCGGTGCTCGAAAATGTAAACGCCTTGCCATGTGCCGAGGGCCAGCGCGCCGTTATGCACGGGGATGCTGAGAGAGGTCGGCAAAAGGGCGGATTTAATATGGGCGGGCATATCGTCGGGGCCCTCATAGGTGTGGGTTAGGTAGCCCATTGATGGGTTGGTCGTGGGCGGCACGAGGCGGTGGAAAAAGGCTTGCAGGTCGGTTTGCACCTCGGGGTCTGCGTTTTCTTGAATGAGCAGGCTGGCGGAGGTGTGGCGGATGAAGAGCGTGAGCAGGCCATTGCCCTTGGCGAGGGTGCGAACCTGATTGGTGAATTCGTATAGGCCGGGGCCGTTGGTGGCGATGATAAGGGTTTGCATTATGGTGCTTCGCTTGGCTGCAAGAGGTTTTCCATCCCCCACGCATACATTTGCGAAATCATCGGCAGCAAAGACCGCCCCAGCGGCGTCAGGCTATACTCAACTTTGGGCGGCACAACGGCGTAAACTTTGCGGTTTATCAGCCCGTCAGCCTCTAGCTGACGCAGCTGATTGGTCAGCGTGCGCTGGGTGACTTTGGTGAGTAACCGCTGGAGAGCGCTGAACCTTTTGGTGCCCTCCCCGAGCCGAAACAGGATCACGGCTTTCCACTTGCCACCCATGATATCCATCGTGGCTTCCACGGGGCATTCGATATATTCGGCGTGCCTTTGTTTACGGGTCACTTTGCGCTCCTTAGTGCAGAATAGGACACTATAGGCAAAATTACTGCCTACTTTACTAATGAACAGGTTAGTGCAATTTCAGCAAAACACAAACCTGAATTGGAGAAAATAATGCACACCCTTTCAACCGAGCTTTACTGGCTGGTGATCACCGCCGTTTTTACATCAATGCTGTGGGCACCGCACATTTTGCAGCGGATCATGGAGATGAAACCCTATGCGGCGTTTCGAGACCCTAAGCATGACGCGCCGACAAAAGCGCCATGGGCGCAGCGGGCGGTAAAGGCGCACACGAATGCAGTAGAAAACCTTGTGGTTTTTGCAGCGCTTGTGCTGGTGGTTGAAATAAGCGGGGCGGCCAATGGCATGACGGCGATGGCCGTGATGGCGTATTTTTGGCTGCGGGTGGCGCATTATGTGATTTACATCGCGGCGGTGCCGTGGCTGCGCACACCTGTTTATGTGCTAAGCTGGGGCTGTGCGATGGTGTTGGCTTATGCGGTGGTGGGTTAAAAACCCACCCTACGGGCTAGTAGTGATACCGACATTGAAGGATGTAAATGCAGCCCTCCCCGACCCGATAAACAAGGCGGTGCTCTTTGGTTATGCGACGAGACCAATAACCGGAAAAATTGGCCTTGAGGCGCTCGGGTTTTCCTGTGCCTTCAAACGGATGGCGGCGGCACTCGGCTATCAAAGCATTGAGCTTTTTGAGCATGGTCTTATCGGTTTTCTGCCAATAGAGGTAATCATCCCAAGCGTCATCATCAAAGCTGAGCCTCATTCCTCAATAAGCGCCCGCTCGGTGGACATACCCTTTTTATCCCGCTCAATAGCAGCCATCAGGCGGGTGGCATTGCGCGGACTGGAGAGCAAATGCATGGTGGCATCCATCTCGTCATAATCCTCAAGCGAGAGAATAACGACCGGCTTGCCATTGGCGCGGGTGACGATGAGCGGCTCGTGGTCGTCATTCACTTGGTCCATAAGTTTTGAGAGGTTGGCACGCAGCTGGGTGGAGGAGGTGTGTTTCATGGCGTGAGTGTACGTGATTGCGTACGGGGAGTCGAGAGAGAATTGTAAGTTGATAGCAAATTAGAATGCAGGTTAAAGCGATTTCCAAAACAAAAAACTAGTCCATTAGATAACCTCTAAGTAATTTTAGATGGAATTGGGATCACTACTAGTTCTCGATTTAACATTTGACCGTCCCCTAATCCGACTGAAAATTCTCGTTCTGGATGTCCTCATTTTCATCCAGACTACAATGAGAATTACAGCCGATACTATTCCAACTACACAGAAAATAAGAATTGCTATAAATACTCTGTCAGTTGTGCTTGTGGTCAATAAAGTAACCAACATACTAATTCCAATTGAGCCAGTACTTACCGCAAAATTTAAGACAGTAGAAGTGGGTGAGCCGTCTTCAAGTTGTTGCAATTCATCGTCAGTCACGTCAAAAACTTCAAGTGAGTCTATTGAGTTTCGATTTAGATTTATGCTTCCGGATTCGTTTTCTGTTTTTGTCATGTCAAAGATACTTTTTCAGCCATTCGTTCTTGGCAATTGAATTTGACCAAGCAGCTTCGACTCCAGACTTTACAACAAATATTCTGTCACCATCTTTCAAGTGACTTTTTAGATTGTCCCTAATATTTATCGCTGAGTTTTCCGAAACGACCGCCCAAAAAGACTCCGTGATACGTGCCCAAGTCCCATATTCCTTGATAGCATCTATCAATTCTTTATAGTCTCTATCTTCTCCACGAAGATCGTATGAAATTAAGTAACAGCTCAATTTAAGTATTTCCTATAATATGCGATCAATAACTACTGGTCCAAGAAACTCCGCAGCTTCCGGCTTCTTGAAGGGTGCTTTAGCTTCCGCAGTGCTTTGGCCTCAATCTGCCGAATGCGCTCACGGGTCACGCTGAACTGCTGGCCGACTTCCTCAAGGGTGTGGTCGGTGTTTACCCCGATGCCAAAGCGCATGCGCAGCACGCGTTCTTCGCGCGGCGTAAGGCTGGCCAGCACCCGCGTGGTGGTCTCTTTTAGGTTGCCCTGAATGGCGCTATCCAGCGGAAGCACGGCGTTTTTATCTTCGATGAAATCACCGAGTTGGCTGTCTTCCTCATCGCCAATCGGAGTTTCGAGACTAATCGGCTCCTTGGCAATTTTCATCACCTTGCGCACTTTTTCAAGCGGCATTTGCAGCTTGGCGGCCAGCTCTTCCGGCGTTGGCTCGCGACCAATTTCGTGCAGCATTTGGCGGCCCGTGCGCACCAGCTTGTTGATTGTCTCGATCATATGCACCGGAATCCGGATGGTGCGGGCTTGGTCGGCAATCGAGCGGGTAATCGCTTGGCGGATCCACCACGTTGCGTAGGTGCTAAATTTATAGCCACGACGATACTCAAATTTATCAACCGCTTTCATCAGGCCGATATTGCCTTCCTGAATGAGATCAAGGAATTGCAAGCCGCGGTTTGTGTACTTTTTCGCGATCGAAATCACGAGGCGAAGGTTGGCTTCCACCATCTCCTTCTTGGCAGCGCGGGCTTCTTTCTCACCCTTTTGCACCTGCTGCACAATGCGGCGGAATTCGGAAATATCAACGCCGATATAGCTGCCGATCTCGGCCATCTCGTCACGCAGCTCAATAACTTTCTCGCCATGCTTTTCCAGCATAATGCTCCAACCACGGGTAGACTTCGCGGTGACCCGCTCCATCCATGTCGGGTCCAGCTCGCTGTCTTTGTATTCGTCAATAAACTCACGACGGTTAATGCGTGAACTGTCGGCGATTTTCACCATCGCGCTATCAACGGTTTTGATCTTGCCATTGATGCCGTAAATCTGGTCGATCAAGGCCTCAATCCGGTTGTTATGCAAGTGCAGCGCGTTCACCAGCGTTACGATCTCTGCCCGCAGCCGCTGGTATTCCAGCTCCTGCCCAGAGGTAAAGGTGCCAGCGTCCGACAGGGTCGCATCCATCCGGCTATCCTGCATTTCGGCCAGCTTTTCGTAATCTGATGCGATTTGGTCAAGCGATTCAAGCACGCGCGGTTTCAGCGCGGCCTCCATTGCGGCCAAGGACAGGTTCGCGGCCTCGTCCTCCTCTTCGTCATCATCATCGTCGTCGTCATCCGTGGCACCATCCGTAGCGTCGGCGGTCTCGTCCTTTTCCGGCTCCTCGGTCTTTTCCTCTTCTTCCTCGTCCTCCTCTTCCTCGCTCATGGCTTGGCCAAAGGTGGTTTCGAGGTCGATCACGTCGCGCATCATCACCTCTTCGGAGAGCAGCTCGTCGCGCCAAATGGTGATCGCCTGAAAGGTCAGCGGGCTTTCACAAAGCCCGGCAATCATGGTGTTACGCCCGGCCTCAATCCGCTTGGCAATCGCTATTTCGCCTTCACGGGAAAGCAGCTCAACCGTGCCCATTTCGCGCAAATACATGCGCACAGGGTCGTCGGTGCGGTCCAGCGTTTCGGTGGTGGCAGAGGCGGTAACCAGCTCACGAGAGGTCGTCGCGCCGATTTCCTCGGTGTCTGTCGCTTCCTCTTCTTCCTCGGCCTCGTCGCCTTCGGTAATGTTAATGCCCATTTCTGAGAGCATCGCCATAATGTCTTCGATCTGCTCCGAGGACACCTGCTCGGCAGGCATAAACTCATTCAGCTCATCATAGGTGATATAGCCGCGCTCCTTGGCCTGCGCGATCATCTTGCGCACAGCGGCCTGGCTCATATCGAGCAGCGGGCCGGGGAGATCTTTGGAGTTACCGTTGTCTTTACCAGCCATAAAATAAGTCCTTAAGCTCGAATTACGCACGACGCGAATCATTGCTGCGAATCTGGGGTGCGAATCACTGATTCGCAAGGGGTAAAGCGCGGTTTATTTTGATTCGTGCCGAATCAGCTCCAAATCACCCAAAACTTCATTCTTTTCTGCCAAATACTCCGGGGGTGAGCGCAGCGAGGGGGCTGGCCCCCTTGCCGAGCGTAGCGAGGCCACGCCGCCCTTGGGCGGCTCAGCGGTTGACGCAAACACAGGTGTTGGGATTAAAATGGTTCGTTTGGCCGCTAGCTGCTATAATCAACATTTCCAACAACCTCGATATGCAAAACCGTTGGCGGCACGCCATTTTCATGCTGCAAATACATCGTTGTCGTTCCCACAGCTTTGCCAAGAATATAAAAACCTGTTTCCCCCAAGCGCGCCGCGGCGGCGATATCTTCATCATCCATTTCAAAACCAACCGTCGGAAGGTCGGTTATGACGTTCACAGATACGCTGGCAGGAAGCCTCAAGGTGACGGTGGCAACATTATTATCAACCGGAATGCGCTCACTCGAAAGCATTTCTGGTAAATAAAACGGACCTACTTCCACAGTTGTTGCCGTGCTTGTAACCACAAGAATTTCCGCAATTGAAATGGTGCCGCCCTCGCAATCAAAAATAGTTACCGATGTGCGCCCCTTGGCAATGCCAGCCACGCGCAGTGAGGTTGCGGACTGCAACGAAATGTCGGCAATACTCGGGTCGGCGATTGAGATTTCACAAAAATTGGCGGGAATGACAATAAATTCCAGATCATCAATCGGAACAGAAATGGCGGCCTTAATATCACCGCGATAAATACTCAATGTTTCGGCTGTGGCGGGCAGGGCAAGTGGCCCTGCTAGCGCAAAAATAAAGCTAACCATTCTTGACGCTCTAGCCGCAATTCCAGTCAATTTATTATGCCCATTTGTTCAAGTTGCAGATTAATATCACACGCAAAATGGGGAATGTAAACCGACCCCTATTTCTCCCAAATCTTCCCGTCAATAAATGCTTGAAGCTTGGCCGCCGCCTCTCGGTCATCCTCGGAGTTATCTTCGTCTTTTAATGCGCCCATGTCGGCGTCATGCACCGCGTTGCGGGCTTCTTTTAGCCGCCATGTCAGGCCCTCATCAGGGTCGGTCTCCGCCTCGGCGTCGCGCACTTCCTCAATGATCCCGACAATGGCAAATTGGCGGGTTATGTCGGCGCTCAGGGCCTGCTCGGCGAGGTCTTTTTCGGCATCAGGCCGCAGATGGCGGTTGCTGGCGACCTGCCGGATAGACAGCAGTTTTTCGGCCACGTCAAAGCCCATGCGGGTTGAAATGACCACGTTAAATTCTTGCCCTTCGGCCTCGGGTAGCGTGGCCAGCAGGGCATTGCTGATCTGGCGTAAATCAGGGCAAAGGTATGGTAGGCGCTCGAGCTGGCTTTCCAGCTTTTCGGCGAGGTCCGGATGGTTGAGGCAGCCGAGCAGGATGGCGCTTTCGCGCACGCGGGCTTCGGCCTCGGGGCCTTTACCCGCGCTGGCGAGCAGGGAGTTTTTGGTATCGGGCATTGCGTTTTTCGGGGCGTTTTTGCGCCACGGGGTGAAGGGTGATTTTCGGCCTTGCTGCTGCTGTTGTTGCGGGTAAAACAGGGTTTGGCGGCGATTTTTGATCTCTTGGCCGTAATGGGATTTTATCGAAAAATCCCCGATTTTATTCAACAAAGTCCGGAGGTTTTTATCGAGCAGGGCTTTACGCTCGGGGCTGTCAAAAATCTGCCCTTCGGTCTCGCGTTGCCACAAAAGGTCCACCATTGGGCGGGCGTTATCAAGCAAATCCTGCATGGCGGATGCCCCCGCCGATTTGATTAAATCATCGGGGTCTAGGCCTTCGGGCATGATCACAAAGCGCAAACTTTTGCCGGGTTCCAGCAGGGGCAAGGCCACATCAATGAGGCGCATGGCGGCGCGGATGCCTGCGGTATCACCGTCCAAAGTGATGATCGGCTCGGGGTGGGCGCGCCACATGAGGGCGAGCTGGTTGGCGGTGATGGCGGTGCCGAGGGGGGCAACCGAATGGGCAAAGCCGGCTTGGTGCAGGGCGATCACGTCCATATAGCCTTCGGCGACCACCAGCGCGCCTGCTTTGCCGGCGGCGGCGCGGGCGGGGCCAAAATTATAAAGGCTGCGGCCTTTGTCGAAAAGCGGGGTTTCGGGGGAGTTCAGGTATTTGGCGCGCGCATCAGGGTCTAGCGAGCGGCCCCCAAAGGCGATGGCGCGGCCGCGTTGGTCGCGGATCGGGAAGATGATGCGGCCTCGGAAACGGTCATATGGCGGGCCGCCGCGGTCTGATTTGATGCTGAGGCCAGCCTCGATGATTTTGGATTCCTCGAAGCCTTTTTCTTTGAGGTGCTCGGAAAGCGTGTTGGAATTCGGCGCAAAGCCGATCTCAAAATGCTCGATAATGGCGGGGGAAAGGCCGCGTTGCTCCAAATACGTGCGTGCGCCTTGGGCGGCGGCAGTGCTGAGGTTGAGCTTATAATGCTGCACGGCGGCTTCCATTACGTCCACCAAGGTGGCGCGCTTGGCCTCGCGCTCAGCGGCGCGGGGGTCACTGGCTGGCACGGGCATACCTGCCTCGGCGGCGAGCAGCTTTACCGCCTCCATGAAGCCTAGGTTTTCGGTTTCGCGCACAAAGCCGAGGGCGTCTCCCTTGGCGTGGCAGCCAAAGCAATAGTAAAAGCCTTTACGGTCATCCACATGAAAAGACGCGGTTTTTTCGGTGTGGAAGGGGCAGGGGGCCCAGTAATCGCCCTTGCTGGGGTTGGACTTTCGGGCATCCCAGATAACTTTGCGCGCCACCACATCCGCGATGGAAAGGCGGGTGCGCAGGTCGTCCAAAAATCCGTCTGGCAGGCTCATTCGTAGTGCTCAATGTCTATGGTTTGGCGGGGGAGGCCGTCTAAGCCATAGGTGCGGATGCGCTCGTTTCCGTCTTCGTCGATGGTGACAATTGCGATCCAATCCGCGCCGTAAGTTACGGCTTGGGCGGTTTCGCTACCGGGGAGGGAGGTGAAGGGCGGCAGCTCGGGGCCGGTGGATACCTCATTTACCCGCGCAAACTGCATGACAATCACAATCACAATGGTTATGAAGCCAAGGATAAACACCACGGTCAGGGTATTGACCAGCCGTCTTAGGGTTCGCAAATGCGGTGGGTCTTCATTAGGGGCATTCATGGCCGACTCCGAAATCATTGATATCCACCTAGGTGTTACATTGCCCAAGCGCTTAGATAAAGCCCTAGCGCAGGCCGTGCCTGAGGGGGTGACGCTTTCGCGCGCGCGGATTCAGGCGCTGATTGTGGCGGGGCAGGTGAGCTGTGAGGGCGAGATTGAGCGCAATACCAAGGCGGTGCCCGAGGTGGGGCAGGTGTGGCACGTGGTGCTGCC
>WTAL01000029.1 GCA_013139635.1 Paracoccaceae bacterium | reverse complement strand
CCAGCGGGTCAGGCCCGTGTAGCAGGTTGATCTCAAACTGCCCCGCGCCGCCCTCGGAAATGGCAGCATCGGCAGGAATGCCGTAAGCCGCGCAGGCGGCATAAACCGCCTCAAAAAAAGCACTGTGCTCGTCCACGTTATCAATCGCCAACATTTGTGCCTCAGACTGTGGCGGCGTTGGGCCGGGTTTTACGAGGTAAAACTCCATCTCAACGGCCATCACCGGGATGAAGCCTTGTGCTTTGAGTTTACCGGCCACGCCCGCCAGGATTTGACGCGGGTCAATTGCTGAAGGCACGCCATCCTCAGTGGCCATAACCACCGGCACAAATTGGGCCGCCCCGCTTTGCCAAAGCTCCGGTAAAGGGCCGCGATTCGTAGGTAAACACAGGCTGTCAGCATCACCCGAGGCAAAAACCAGCGGACTATCGGCGACATCTTCGCCGAATATATCAATGGCGGGCACCGAATGCGGCATACGCAAGCTGCCTTCCATCACCTTTTCCAGTTGGGTCGCGGGCATGAGTTTGCCACGCCAAATGCCGTTTAAATCACATACAGCGGCGCGGATCATAGATGGGGTATCGGGCATTGACGGCTCCAGTCTTTTGGCCAGATTGGCGGGGAAGAGTAAACGATGTCAAGAGCGCACCGAGCGAAGCGAGGCCATGGCCAGCGGCAGGCGTTTTTCAATTTATTCAAAAATGTGCTTTGGCAGAGGGGGGCTTTAGCTCCCCGAAGTCAAAGCAAGCGCGGCGCTACAGGACAGCTCCGGCGTCGCGGCTCCTCGGCGACCCTTCGGGCCACCTCGTCACCGCGTGCGGCGCTTCGCTTGCAGGGCGCGTGCCTCAGCCGCTAAACTGAAGCCGGAATAGCTCGGCATAAATGCCATCTTTGGCTAGCAAATCTGTATGGTTGCCCGTTTCGGCTATTCGACCCTGATCTAGCACCACAATGATATCTGCCTCACGGATAGTCGCCAAGCGGTGGGCGATCACCAAAGTGGTGCGCCCTTTGGAAAGCTCCGATAGGGCTTGTTTAATCACGGCTTCGGATTCCGCATCAAGCGCAGATGTTGGTTCATCCAACAATAATACCGGAGCATTGCGCAGCATAGCGCGGGCAATTGATATGCGTTGTTTTTCACCACCTGAAAGCGTGCTCGCCGCCGCCATAACCGGTGTGTTGTAACCCTGCGGTAAAGCGGTAATAAACGAATGCGCCGCGGCGGCTTTGGCCGCTGCTTCAATCTCGACCGCATCGGCCCCTTCCCGCCCAAAACCGATATTTTGGCCTATAGAGCCACTTAACAGCACGGATTCCTGGCTAACAAGCGCTATTTGGCTGCGCAAGTCAGCTTGGGTGAGGTCACGTATATCGATGCCATCGAGCATTATCCGACCTTCGGATACATCAAATAACCGTGGCAGCAAATTAAAAATGGTGGATTTCCCCGCGCCCGAGCGACCAACAAAAGCCACCATTGCGCCAGCGGGCACATCAAGTGAAATATCATGCAAGGCGACCTTGCCATCGGGGTAGCTAAAGCCTACCGATTGAAATGACAGTGTGCCTTTCCCTTTTGTCAGAGCCGTGGGTTTGGCGGGGTCTTTAATTGTGCTTTGCAGGTCTAATATCTCAAAAATCCGGTCGAGCGCCGCCTCGCCCTGCTTGGCCATGGCAAAGGTTTTTCCCAGATTGCGCGCCGGTTGCGAGATCACGCCAAAACCGGCCATAAGCGCCATAAAATTCGCAAGGGTTGTGGTGCCATTGGATAGCCGCCACGCCACCACGACCAACAGCGCCGCAATGGCTGCGCCCGATAGGGTTTCCATAATGGGTGCAAGCCGGGCTTCCAGCCTGATTAACCGCAGTTTTAGGCCCAAGAGGCGGTCAAATACTACGCCAGCACTGCGCTGCAGGTAGGGTTCAAGCTGATACGCCCGCGCCATCCGAATGCTGCCAAGCGCCTCTGATATCTCTCCGGTCATTTTGGCCAGATCGTCTTGGGTTTCACGCGAAACCACGTGCAAGCGCCCGCCAATCCGGTTTACCGGATAGACAGCTAGCGAAAACACGGCCACCAACGTTAGGGTGATAACCCAGTCAATGCTCAGCATTACGGCCACCGTGGCCACGAGGATCAGCACCGCTGAAACGCCGCCAAATATTTGTATAACAGATTGCCGGACCAGCATGATATCGGCCGTGAAGCGCGTCGAAAGCGCGGTGGGGCTTTCCCCCTGAATTTGCGCCAAATCAGCAAACACCAGCTTTTTGTGCATGGCCTTTTGCAGGTCGGTTTCAGTGCGCACAAGCGCGGCGTTGCTATTCACCTGAAAAAGCCACGTGCCCAGCCCTTTGGAGCTGGTCAGGGCGATCATCAGAAGCGGCCCCCACCAAATGACACTGCGCTCACTGGCCTCAAACGCGTCAATCACCCATTGCAGCGCTTTGGCGTAGCCCGCCGAGGCCAGCGCCCCAATGAGCATGCCAAGGAACCCAAGCGCCAATGCACCCCGATAATGCTTTAGCCATCCGTGCCAAAGCCGCTTATATGGTCCTTGCTTCATGGGTTACGCAATCTTTTCGCCATCAGTCGTTACATCACTCCAGACACCTAGTTCATTGCCACCGGGTTCAAGGAAATGAAAGCGCCGCCCGCCGGGGAAGGTTTGGGTTTCGCGACAGATAACGCCGTTTGCAGCCTCGATCGTGGCTTGCGTTTCTTCTAGTTTGGCGCTGTAAAACAGCACGCGGGGCGCCCCCGTTGAGGCCGTGGCCATATCGCTTGACCGGAAAAATCCGCCGTCAACGCCCTCGCCTTTAAAGTCACAATAATCCGGCCCGTAATCGGTAAAACTCCAGCCAAATGCCTTGCTGAAAAAGGCTTTGGTCGCGTCCAAATCCTTGCTGTGAAACTCGATATAGTTGATTTTAACGTTGCTCATGAGGTCTCCTCTGCTGCGCGTTTTAGCGCCTCTGGTAGTGCTTGCATAAGCAAATCAAGGTCGGCTTTTGTGCCAGCTGAAATGCGGATGCACCTGTTTTGCGGTTCGGAAAACGGCATGCGGATGAATACGCCGAGCGCGCCGAGCGCGGCCACAACGGCCTTAGCGAATTCAGCGCCTTGACCGCAATCTATCGCTACAAAATTGGTGGCTGAAGGCAGCGGGATTAGCCCGTTATCACGCGCGATTTGCGCAATGCGCAGCTTGGCCTCGCGCACATTTTCTAGCGTTTGTGCCAGATAAGCTTCATCTTTTAGCGCTGCCAAAGCCCCCGCCTGCGCGGCGCGGTTCATACCAAAATGGTTGCGCACCTTATCAAAACTCTTGATGAAATCCTTGTGGGCAATCGCATAGCCCACCCGCGCGCCCGCCATGCCATAAGCCTTGGAAAAAGTGCGAAAGCGGATCACGCGGGGGTGGGAAACATCAATTTTCGGCGTGCAGCCCTTGGGGGCGAACTCGATATAAGCTTCGTCAAAGCACAGCACAGTCCCTTCGGGCAGATCGTCAATCATCGCTTGCATTTTGGCCGCCGTCTGCACCGAGGCCATCGGGTTATCAGGGTTGGCGATGTAAACCAGCGGGGCATTAACCTCACGGGTTTTGGCTAGCAAAAGCGCGGGGCTTTCTTCGTCATTTACATAAGGTACGGTGTGAATATCACCGCCATAGCCAACCACATGGTAGTTAAACGTGGGGTAAGCCCCCGCCGTGGTGACTACCTTATCGCCCGGGGCAATGAGCAGGCGTACGAGATAGCTCAGCAGCCCGTCGATGCCCTCGCCAACCGCGATGTTTTCCGGCGCAACCCCGTGCTTTTCAGCCAGTGCGATTTTCAGGTCATAGCTCTCGGGGTCGCCATACTTCCAGATATCAGCCGCCGCCATGGCTTCACGCGCCTTGGGCGATGGCCCAAACACGTTTTCATTGGCCCCAAGCCGCGCGGCAAAACCTTTGTCCTGCGCCCGCTCTGCGGTTTCAGGCCCCACAAACGGCACGCTGACAGGCAGGGCTTTGCTTAGCTCGGTATATCGTGGTCCTGTCATCGCGGCCTCCAAGTTTTTAACACGCGTTTGGCCTACCTTACCTTGTGAATAAAAACAACGCCATGCGCAGATTGAAAAAGAAGCTTGCCTCCGGCGGGGATATTTGTGCAATTTGGAAATGGGGGAGATTTGGATGGACCAAGCGCTTAAAAACATCGTTGCTATTTGTGAGGGCGAGGACGATGTAATTGCCAATATGGCAACCATTTCTTGTGAGCTATTTCATGGGGACTCTCGCTTTGACTGGGTTGGATTTTATCGCAACATAGAGGGGGATGTTTTGAAAATTGGCCCTTATCAGGGCGGGCATGGGTGTTTGACGATTCCGTTTTCTAAAGGCGTGTGCGGCGCGGCGGCGCGCACGCGGCAAACGCAAATTGTGGATGATGTGAATGCTTTTGAGGGCCATATCGCCTGTGCCAGCAGCACTGTTTCGGAGATCGTTTTGCCGGTGATCGGGCCTGACGGCGCGCTTTTGGGAGTGCTGGACATTGATAGCAACCAGCCAGCAGCCTTTAGCCAAGCAGACGCTGACCAGCTAAAGGCTATGCTGGCCGAGGTGTTTAGCTAGCTATCTCGCCGCCCCGAGATATTTTACATACCCACACAAGAGGTAGCAGCAGTAGAAATGAGAATTTTTTGAGGAACAGCAGTGCCACAATTAGAAAGCTTGTTTTAGCCAGAACTTTGCCTGCGATCAGCCCGCCAATGCCGATGGCGGCTACGGTATCCATTGAGGGCACGAAATCCCGATACCGGCTGCCTTCATTAAAGCTGATAAGCGCCGCAATCTCGGGAATGGCGGCTTTGATTTGGTCTAACTGGTTGATACCGGAGATGAAATTCAGCTCTAGCACGCCGCGCCGACCGAGGGCGCGCAAGAAGTAGTTGAGCGTATTCACGTCATCGCCGGCAAAGGCAAATTCTTTGGCCCAATGGAGCTTGCGGGCGGCTTGGTCATAATAAGGCCCGGCTGCCCAGCCAACCAAGCGGATATCGGGGTAGTTATTCTGCCGTCGCCATTCATTTTCAGCGCTGGTATCGCTTTTCATGATGTCGAGTAATTCGGCATAGTTAATGTCAGCGTCTTTCACATAGCCGCTGGGATCCCATAAAATGGTCACACCCC
Source organism: Paracoccaceae bacterium (assembly GCA_013139635.1). Taxonomy (GTDB): domain Bacteria; phylum Pseudomonadota; class Alphaproteobacteria; order Rhodobacterales; family Rhodobacteraceae; genus UBA3077. The sequence continues at coordinate 43,062 of WTAL01000029.1, read as the reverse complement.
AGCTGGCTTGGTCAAAGGGGGTGTGTTCAGACGGGAAAATCATGCCAAGGGTGTCCCCATTTGGGTTGCCCAAAGGTCGATCAGCACTTTATCAGCATCCGCGGAGTCAAGATAATAGTAGCCGTCCGGTATATTCAGCTCTACTTGTCCGCCCGGAATGGAAATCTTTCCGCGCTTGTAATCAAGGCTGCGTAGAAACGCCATAACAGACGGGTCGGCGTAAGGCTGGGCATTCGGGAAAGCCTCATCATAGGTGAGGGCCGAGGCGAAGAAGGGAGAGAAAAGAAAAATCAGAAATGTAAATACGCGCATGGGGCCTCAGCACTGTTGCTATTCGCCACAATAGCGTGCAGTCTTGTAGCATCAAGCACTTTATGCGCGTATTTTGTTTTTCCCACGCCGCTCTTTGTCACGAAAAATTCGCTTGAAGCCTCCCAGCGACTTATGGCAGATTGTCGCATGACTGATACGATAAAAACATGGGCCGAAGTTGCCCCCCGCCTCATTGCTGTCGCCGCTGGCCGGAGCGCCGCCGACACGGTTATTATTAACGCTAAATGGGTGAATGTGCATTCTCGCGAAGTGCTGGAAAATAGCAGCATTGCCATTGCGGCTGGCCGCTTTGCCTATTGTGGAGATCACCGCGAAAGCCTGATCGGGCCTGATACCAAGGTCATTGACGCCAAGGGGCGCTTTGCCATTCCGGGGCTGTGTGATGCGCATATGCACATTGAGAGCGGTATGCTGACGGTAACGCAGTTTAGCCGCGCGGTTATTCCGCACGGCACCACCTCTATGTTTGTGGACCCACACGAAATTGCCAATGTAATGGGGCTTGAGGGCGTGCGGGAGATGCACGACGAGGCGCTGGCGCAGCCGGTGAATGTTTATGTGCAAATGCCCAGCTGTGCGCCGAGCGCGCCGGGGTTGGAGACGACGGGCAGTGAGATTTTGCCGGCTGATGTGGTGGAGGCCATGCAGTGGCCTAACATTATCGGCCTTGGGGAGATGATGAACTTTCCGGGCGTGATTAACGCTGACGAAAAGATGCTGGCGATTATTGCGGCCACGCAGAATGCGGGTAAAACTGTGGGTGGGCATTATGCCAGCCCTGACCTGACGGACTTTCATGCCTATGCAGCGGGTGGCCCAGCCGATGACCACGAAGGCACCACCGAGGCTGATGCCATAATGCGGGTGCGCCAAGGGATGCGCGCCATGCTGCGGCTTGGCTCGGCGTGGTATGATGTGGAAACGCAAATCACGGCCATTACCGAAAAGGGCTTGGACTCGCGCAATTTTGTGCTGTGTACCGATGATTGCCACTCTGGCACGCTCGTGAATGATGGCCACATGAACCGCGTGGTGCGCCACGCGATTGACTGCGGGGCAGACCCATTGGTGGCTTTGCAAATGGCGACTATTAATACTGCCAGCCATTTTGGGCTGGAGCGCGAGCTTGGCTCGATTGCACCGGGGCGGCTGGCGGATGTTATTTTGACGTCTGATTTGCGGACCTTGCCGATTGAAACTGTAATTGCGCGGGGGCAGGTGATTGCTCAGGACGGCGAGATACTCTGTGGCGAGCCGGATTATAAGTGGCCAGTGTCGGCCACCAATTCTGTGCACATGAAGCGTGACCTGAGCGCCGAAGATTTTGACATCGCCGCGCCGCAGGGCAAAAATGCCGTCACCGCGCGGGTGATTGGCGTGGTGGAAAATCAAGCGCCGACTAAGGCGCTTACGGCTAAGCTTCCGGTGGAAAATGAACTCGTTATTGGCGACCTTGCGCAAGATGTGTGCCAGATCGCGCTGGTCGAGCGGCATCGTGAAACTGGCGAAGTGGTGAACGCGTTTGTATCTGGCTTTGGCTATAATAAGCCTTGTGCGATGGCCTCAACCGTGGCGCATGATAGCCATCATATGATCGTGATTGGCACCAATAAGGCCGACATGGCGCAAGCTGCTAACCGCCTGCAAGAGGTGCAAGGTGGTGTAGTGGTTATTTCCGAGGGGAAAGAACTGGCGCTGGTAAAACTGCCGATTGGCGGCTTGATGTCTGACGCGCCCGCCATTGAAGTGGCGGCGGCGGCTGATAAAATGGTGGCGGCGATGGCGGAGTGCGGTTGCACGCTGAATAACGCCTATATGCAGCACTCCTTGCTGGGGCTGGTGGTTATTCCTGAGCTGCGGATATCCGACAAAGGCTTGATCGACGTGCGAACATTTGAAAAAACCGAACTTTTTGTGGAGGACGCAATATGAACCAGCGCCTAGGGCTAACCGACCTTCCGGTCCTTTCCCCCGAGCCGTTGCAAACCGAGCGCTTTACCGATGCCGCCAAAGCCGTGGCCAAGCTGCAAGCGCTTTATAATCAAGCCACGCAGTTCCTCCGTGCCAACTTTGAAGCGGTGATGGACGGGCAGGCCCCGGCGGGCCGTTACCGTGCGTTTTATCCGCAGGTGTGCATCACCACCACCACCCACGCCAAGCTAGATACGCGGCTTGCCTTCGGCCACGTCGCCGAGCCGGGGATGTTTGCCATTAACATCACGCGGCCAGATTTGTTTGAGGGCTATCTTGAGCAGCAGCTTGCGTTGCTTATTGAAAACCACGGGGTGCCGGTAGAGGTGTCTATCTCGGACACGCCGATCCCCGTGCACTTTGCCATGCGCGAGGGCGCGCATATTGAAGGCGCGATTGAGGACCGGCTAGAGCGCCCGATGCGCGACATCTTTGATGTGCCGGATCTGGAATGCACGAATGATGCGATTGCCAACGGCACGGCAGGCATTGATAGCCAAGGCGCGCGGCCGCTCGGGCCGTTTACGGCGCAACGGGTTGATTACTCGCTGGCGCGCCTTAGCCATTATACCGCCACCAGCCCCGCGCATTTCCAAAACCATGTGCTGTTTACCAACTACCAGTTTTACATGGATGAGTTTTTGAGCTTTGCCCATGCCCAAGTGGCCGATGTGGATAGCGGCTATGATGCCGTGGTTGAGGGTGGTAATATTATCACCACGATTGACGGCACCACAGGCGGCCCCGCTGCTGGGCGCACGCCACAAATGCCGACCTACCACCTGAAACGCCCCGATGGCTCGGGGATTACCATGGTTAATATCGGCGTTGGGCCGAGCAATGCCAAAACCATCACCGACCATGTGGCCGTGCTGCGCCCGCATGTGTGGCTGATGCTGGGGCACTGCGCGGGGCTGCGAAACAGCCAATCCCTTGGGGATTATGTGCTGGCCCACGCCTATATGCGCGAAGATAAAGTGCTGGATGATGACCTGCCGACCTCGGTGCCGATTCCGGCGCTGGCCGAAGTGCAGGTGGCGCTAGAGCAGGCGGTGGCCGAGGTCACGAACTATTCAGGCTATGACCTGAAGAAGATTATGCGGACCGGCACCGTGGCCACCATTGATAACCGAAATTGGGAACTGCGCGAGCAGAGCGGCCCTGTGTTCCGGCTCAGCCAATCCCGCGCGATTGCGCTGGATATGGAAAGCGCCACGATTGCCGCCAATGGCTTTAGGTTCCGCGTGCCTTATGGCACCTTGCTTTGTGTGTCTGATAAACCGCTGCACGGCGAGCTAAAACTCCCGGGCATGGCGACCGAATTTTACAAAACTCAGGTGGCGCAACACCTGCAAATTGGCATTAAAGCCATGGAATCCTTGCGTTCAATGCCACTGGAACGTTTGCATTCACGCAAGCTTCGCAGCTTTGAGGAGACCGCATTTCTCTAATTTCCATGGAAATTAAGTAAAAAACCGGACTTTCTTGATCAATGAGTCAGAAAAATTGCAATTTGGGAAATCTTTGATTGAGTTTTGATCAGAAAACAGATTTAGTCTTGCCAGAGAGGTCGTTCGACCGGTTCAAAAAATAATACTAACGTCAATTGGGGGACAACCATGACAAAGAAAGCCATGACCAAAGCACAGCTGATCTCAGCGCTATCCGAAGAGATGGGCACTGATAAAAATGCTGCTAAAGCCGCGCTCGAAGCGGTTGAGAACATCGTGACTACTGAGCTGCAAGACGGCGGCGCTGTGACGCTGCCAGGCCTCGGCAAATTTATCTGCCGTGACCGCCCTGAGCGCATGGTGCGCAACCCGGCCACGGGCGAGCAAATGAAAAAGGGCGCAGACCGCGTGGCTAAAGTGACCATTGCGAAGGCGCTGAAAGACCTGATCAACAGCTAAGCTGACGTCAATGTGAAGTGAAAAGGGCTGCCATTTGGCGGCCTTTTTTAGTGTGAGTGCTTGCACAAAGCATGGTTTGAAAGCGCCTCTATCACGTGGCATTGCCCGACCGTGGTGCCGGTGCAGCTATGGGCAATGCGGTCCAGCTCCTCCGCCAGTGCCGTGAGTTTGGAAATCCGCGCCTGCACGGCCTCTAGATGGCGGGCGGCTATTTTATTCGCTTTGTCGCAGGGCTGGTCTGGGTTGGCCGAAAGGTTCAGCAATTCTCGAATATCATCCAGGCTCAACCCTAAATCCCGCCCGTGCTTGATAAAGGTAAGCCGGTCCAGATCAACCTGCGCATAGCGCCGCTGATTGCCCGCCGTGCGGCCCATAACCTTGATAAGGCCTTCTTGCTCATAGTAGCGCAATGTCGGAATTTTTATACCTGTTTGGCGAGACACCTGACCAATGTTGAACATTTTTGAATTAACTCCTTGAACCTCTAGCCACTAGAGGAATTATACATAATCCACTAGATTGTAAAAAGGATTCGAAAATGGCTGAATGTGGATGCACGGGCCCGCAAAAAACTTTTGAAGGCATGTCGCCAGCCTATAAGCGGCGCTTGTGGCTGGTCATTGCCATTAACGCGGCAATGTTTGTGGTGGAAATTGTGGCAGGGCAGGTTTCAGGCTCGCAGGCGCTTCAGGCCGATGCGCTTGATTTTCTGGGAGACACCCTGACTTATGGAATTTCACTCGCGGCCATTGGGGCCAGCATTGCCGTGCGCACAAATGCGGCGCTTTTTAAGGCGCTGACCCTGTTTGGCATGGGGTTGTGGGTTGCCGGATCAACCCTGTGGCGCGTGTTTTTTATTGAAACACCAACCGCAGAAATTATGGGGGCTGTGGGGTTTATGGCACTGGCGGCCAATCTTGCTTCGGTGTTGATATTGGTTAAATACAAAGACGGAGACGCCAATGTGCGCTCGGTTTGGCTGTGCTCTCGCAATGACGCTATTGGCAATGTGGCGGTGATGATCGCCGCGCTGGGCGTTTGGGGCACGGCCACCGGCTGGCCTGATTTGATTGTGGCCGGCATAATGGCGACCCTGTTTTTAAACAGCGCGTGGCTCATTTTCCGGCAGGCCTTGCACGAGCGGCGTGCGGTTAGTGATTGATCCTGCTGTCGTCCTCGCATAGGCAGGCGTTAGGCTTGGCTCTTTGTGATAACCGGAGGCAATATGGACATGCGCGCCCTTCTGATGGGGCTATCTTTTGTGCTGATGTGGAGCAGCGCTTTTACGTCAGCGCGCATTGCGGTGGCTTACGCTTCGCCGCTGCTGCTGCTCTCGGTGCGGTTTTTAATCTCGGGCTTGTTGGCCATGGCGATTGCTAAACTGCTGGGGCAGCGGATTGCGCTGACCCGCAAGCAATGGCTGGCTGTGGCGCTATTTGGCTTGCTGCAAAACGGGGTTTACCTTGGGGCCAATTTTGTGGCGATGCAGTGGATAGAGGCAGGGCTGGCCGCGATCATCGCCAGCTTGCTGCCGCTCCTCGTGGCCCTGCTCAGCTGGGTGTTTTTCAAGGAGCGCCTGCCCAAGCTCGGGGTGCTTGGGCTTTTTGCTGGCCTTGCAGGTGTGCTCATTATCATGTGGTCGCGGCTTTCGGGCGGGGCTGATATTATCGGCGTTGCCCTTGCTTTTATGGGCGTGGGGGCGCTGAGCATTGCCACGCTTCTGGTGCGTGGGGCGGCAAGCTCGGGCAATGTGCTTATGGTCGTTGGCTTGCAAATGCTGGTGGCCAGTGCGGCGCTATTCCCGGCCTCGCTCGCGTTTGAAACATGGCATGTGGTTTGGACATGGCAGCTGATTGCGGCCTTTACCTACACAACGTTGGTGCCCGGTGTGCTGGCCACGCTGGTGTGGTTTCTGCTGGTCAACCGCATCGGGGCCATTCGGGCCTCTAGTTTCCACTTTCTCAACCCGTTTCTCGGCGTGGCCATCGCCGCTGTTTTTGTAGGCGAATCCCTTAGTATGCAAGACATTGTCGGGGTTATGGTGATCACCGCCGGCATTGTTGCCGTGCAGCTTTCAAAACGGTAACAATTGCTCGCAGAAAGTTTAAGTGACCTTCCTGCGATGGGTATCTACATTCCCCCTATGGAATTTATTTTTGCCTATGGCGCTGGCCTGCTCACCTTAATTAACCCCTGTGTTTTGCCGGTGTTGCCGATCGTGCTGGCCTCCAGTATTCGCTCTCACAAGCACGGGCCGTTGGCACTGGCGCTGGGCATGAGCATTGTTTTTGTGGGCCTCGGCATGTTGGTGGCGGTGTTTGGCAGCTCGATAGGGCTGGACGCTGACAGAGTTTCCCAAATCGGGGCCTTTATGATGCTGGCCTTTGGTGCGGTGCTGCTGATCCCGCCGTTGGGTGCACTTTTTACAAAAGCCACCTCAAAATTCGCCACGTCTGCTGACCATAAGTTAGATGAGGTAGACACCACGGGCCTACGCGGGCAGTTTATCGGCGGCATGATTTTGGGGGCGGTCTGGTCCCCTTGTGTTGGCCCAACCTTGGGCGGCGCCATCGCGCTGGCCTACCAAGGCGAAGACCTGCTTTACGCAACTGGTATTATGACGGCCTTTGCCATCGGCATCTCTAGTATCATCCTGTTGCTGGGCTACGGCGCGCGCGAAACCATTCGCAAGCGCGCGGGGGCTATGCGGGTGTTGGCCGGCAAAGCCAAGCCCATTATGGGCGTTACTTTTGTGCTGGTCGGCGTGATGATCCTCACCAAGTTCCACTATGTCATCGAGGCGTGGCTGCTCGATATTTTGCCAATCTGGCTGCAAGACCTTTCGGTCTCTATCTAACAGGAGTTTAATATGAAACGTCGTGAATTTTTGGCCCTCGGGGCCGCTGCCACCCTCGCCCCCTTACCAGCTTTCGCCAATACTGGCTGGGTGGAATATGAATGGGGCGTTTTGGAGCCGCTTTTGGCGCAAGGGGACACCGTGCTGCTGGATTACTCCGCCGTATGGTGTGGCACCTGCAAAGCGCAAGAGCGCGCCATTACCGCCATTCGGGCCGCAAATCCGGCGTATGACAGCGCCATAACCTTTGTTCGGGTTGATTGGGATGACTATTCCCGAGAGGACATCACCACCAGCCGCAACATTCCGCGCCGCTCGACGCTGGTGCTGCTGCGCGGTGGCCAAGAGCTTGGCCGAATCGTGGCGGATACCCGTAGTGCGCAAATTCAGGCGCTTATGGACCTTGGGTTGTAAGCGCTAACAATTTGTAACATTTGCAATACTAATACCAGTTTGCGGGCTGAATTCCGCTTTTTTGGTAGTTGCTTTGTGCGGCATTCTGTCCTCTACTTCCTCCACAAAAAAATAATCTGTGGAGGATAATATGAAAACGAATCTATTAGGTGCAGCATCTGTAGCCCTTTTGCTCAGCATGGGCGGCGCAGCATTTGCACAAGAAGATTGCCCGCGCGGCGACCTTGACCCAATGTATTGCGACCGTGACGGCGACCTGCTCGCCGACGCGCCAACTGATCCAGCAGACTTGAAAGACCCAAGCACGCTGATCTTTGCTTACACACCCGTGGAAGACCCAGCCGTTTATGAAGAAGCATGGTCAGACTTCCTGACATACCTCGAAGAGAAAACCGGCAAAAATGTTGTGTTCTTCCCTGTGCAGTCCAACGCTGCCCAGATTGAGGCCATGCGCTCGGGCCGCTTGCACATTGCGGGCTTTAACACCGGCTCCAACCCGTTGGCTGTAAACTGCGCGGGCTTTAACCCGTTTACCATTATGGCCTCGCTTGATGGCGGCTTTGGGTATGAGATGGAAATTCTCACCTACCCTGGTTCTGGCATCGAAGCAGTTGAAGATATCCGTGGCGGCCAGTTGGCATTCACGTCACCTACATCCAACTCAGGCTTCAAAGCCCCTTCCGCCATTTTGGCGTCAGACTTTGATATGATCCCTGAGCGTGACTTTGAGCCACTGTTCTCGGGCAAGCACGATAACTCGATCCTCGGTGTGGCCAATCAAGACTACCCAGCGGCATCCATCGCCAACTCCGTGCTTTCACGCATGGTTTCTCGCGGTGTGATCGAAGCTGATCAGGTGATCTCGATCTACAAATCGCAAACCTTCCCAACTACGGGCTTTGGCGTTGCGCATAACCTGACACCTGAGCTGACAGCAAACATTCGTGAAGCGTTCTTCACATTTGATTGGGAAGGCAGCTCGCTGCAACGTGAATTTGAAAAGTCTAATGAGGGCCAGTTCCTTGAGATGACTTACATTGAGTTCTGGGACGTTATCCGCAAAATTGACGCGGCAAACGGCGTTTCTTACGCTTGTGAATAAGCGTTAAAAAAATATGGCGTCCGCTTAGCTGCGGACGCCATTTCTATGTATCAGGGGTGGAAAATGCTAGAACTTCAAGGCCTTACCAAAATCTATAACACGGGTGACAAAGCGCTGAGCGATGTGACTCTGACCATCCCAGACGGGCAAGTGGTGGCGCTTATTGGCCCTTCGGGAGCTGGTAAATCCACGCTTATCCGCTGCGTTAACCGTCTTGTGCAGCCAACCTCTGGCTCCGCTACGCTTGATAATGTGAACGTGACCGCCCTTGGCGCGGCCGGCCTGCGGAAGGCGCGCCGTAAAATGGGCATGATCTTTCAGGAATATGCACTTGTTGAGCGCCTAACCGTGATGGAAAACGTGCTTTCTGGCCGTTTGGGCTATGTTGGCTTCTTTCGCAGCCTGTTCCGCAAATTTCCGCAAAAAGATGTGGATGAGGCTTATCGCTTGCTAGACCGTGTGGGCCTGCTGGAAATGGCCGATAAACGCGCCGATGCGCTTTCGGGCGGGCAGCGCCAGCGGGTTGGCATTTGCCGCGCGCTCATCCAAGACCCCTCTCTTTTGCTGGTTGATGAACCGACGGCGAGCCTCGACCCCAAAACCTCTCGCCAAATTATGCGCCTAATCGTTGAGCTCTGCACCGAACGCGGTTTGGCCGCGATCATTAACATCCACGATGTGGCACTGGCGCAAATGTTTGTGCAGCGCGTGGTCGGGCTGAAGCTCGGCGTTGTGGTGTTTGATGGTGGGCCAGATGACCTGCTGCCAGAAGTGCTGACCGATATTTATGGTGAGGAAGACTGGGAAGCCACTATCGAAAAGGTTGACGACGAGGACGAAGAAGCATGAGCGCGGCATTAGAGGCCAAGCTTGGGCAGGCCTGGAAAAAACCACCCTTTATCACCAATCCCGTCTTTCGCTGGGTGCTGATTGGCGGCTCGATTTTGTATTTTGTCGTCGCGCTGGGAGGCATCGAAGTCAGCTGGGATAGAATCGTAAAAGGAATGGATTACGGCAAGCGGTTTATCACCGCATTTGGTGGAATCTTTGTCGCATTATTCGACTATATTCGTGATGTATTTCCGTGGCTTTCCGAAACCTTCCCGCGGTTTTTCGGACCGCCTACGGGCAATGATCCTAGTGACTCCCGTTGGATCGAAATCTGGACCGAAAAAGAAATCATCAAGGGATTGTATGAAAGTATAGTGATGACCGTTGCTTCAACCGTTGTAGGCATCGCAATTTCTATTCCAATCGCACTTGGGGCCGCAGGCAATATCGCCCCTATGCCGATCTATCTGTTTTGCCGTGCCGTTATTGCGCTATCCCGCGCCCTCAACGAAATTATTGTGGCCATTATATTGGTGGCAATTCTGGGCTTTGGCCCCTTGGCTGGCTTTATTACGCTGAGCTTCGCGACCATCGGATTTTTGGCCAAACTGCTGGCAGAAGACATTGAAAACATGAACAAACAACAAGCCGAGGCGGTGAAGTCCACCGGCTCTAGCTGGGGGCAGTGGATCAATTTCGGGGTGCAGCCGCAGGTTATGCCCCGCTTGATCGGGCTTTCAATGTACCGGCTGGATATCAACTTTCGCGAGTCAGCGGTGCTTGGCCTTGTGGGCGCGGGCGGCATCGGAGCCACCCTCAACACAGCCTTTGATCGCTACGAATTTGATACTGTTGCGGCCATTTTGCTTACCATTATCATCATTGTGATGATCCTCGAATATCTCTCGGGCGTCATTCGTGGGAGGGTTCAATAATGCCAACGTTAGAAAAAGATGGCCGGAAAATTTGGCAAGTTCGCACCACAAAATCCCAGCTTATCCGCTGGGGCGCGTGGCTGGTTGGGCTAGCGGCATTCATTTTTTCTTGGAAAGAAATCTCCGATAATACGCTTTGGTTTATGATGGACAATGTTGGTGAAGTCGTCGCCGATATTGCGGGGCGGGCCACGCCGCCAGCCTGGAGCTTTGTCTTTGAGCTGGGCCGGCCGATTTGGGATACATTGGCGATTGCCACCCTTGGTACGTTTTTCTCGCTTGTTATGGCCGTGCCCGTCGCCTTTCTGGCTGCGCGCAACACCACCCCAAGCAAGGTTCTTGTTCGCCCCATCGCGCTGCTTATCATCGTATCCACCCGCTCGGTGAACTCGCTTATCTGGGCTTTGCTGCTGGTTTCTATCGTGGGGCCGGGGGTGCTGGCGGGGCTTATTGCCATCTCTATCCGCTCCATCGGGTTTTGCGCCAAGTTGCTTTATGAAGCCATTGAAGAGATTAACGTGGTGCAGGTTGAAGCGATAAAAGCCACGGGGGCCTCGCCGATGCAGGTGATGGCTTACGGTATTGTGCCGCAAATCATGCCCGCGTTTGCTGGCATTGCTGTGTTCCGCTGGGATATCAACATTCGCGAAAGCACCGTGCTTGGCCTTGTGGGTGCGGGCGGTATTGGCCTTGCGCTGCAATCCTCGCTTAATGTGCTGGCATGGCCTAAGGTGAGCCTTATCTTGCTGGTTATTCTGGTGGCCGTCGTTATTGGCGAGTGGGTTTCTGCCAAAGTGCGCGGCGCGATTATCTAAGAGGGTTTCATGACCGATACAAACTGGGCGTTTGCGCAATATGAGAATGTGCGCAAACGCTTGCCCGCGTCTAACGCGCGCGGGGCGTGTAAGCGCGTGCCAAACCTTGGCGCGCTGGCTGAAGATTTTGATGTGTTCCTGTTTGACGCGTATGGCGTGCTAAACGTGGGTACCACTCCGATTGCCAGTGCACCTGCGCGCGTGGCTGCCCTGCAATCCATGGGCAAGCGCGCCTTGGTGCTCACCAACGGAGCCAGTTTCCCGGCCTCTGATCGGCTGCCAAAATACCGGCAATACGGCTTCAATTTCGCGGCAGAAGATGTGATTTCTAGCCGCGACGCGCTAGCCGTGCATCTGGCCGCCGTCCCCAATATTCACTGGGCCGCAATGGCCCCGAAAAACGCTTCATTTGAAGGGCTGGGCGTGAGATTTGACCTGCTGGAAGATGCGCCTGAAACTTACGTCAGAGCTGAGGGTTTCTTGCTGCTCGGTAGCCAGATTTGGAATGATGAACGCCAAGCCATGCTGGTGGAAACCCTGCGCGCGCATCCGCGCCCCGTGCTGGTTGGCAACCCTGATCTCGTGGCCCCCTACGAGCACGGATTTAGCCTGCAACCGGGGCTTTATGCCCATTGGCTAGCCGATAAAATCGGCCTCGAGCCACAGTTTTTCGGTAAGCCATTTGGCGGGATGTTTGCTGAGGCCGCGCGCCGTTTTGCCGATGTGCCACCCGAACGGGTGCTGATGATCGGAGACACGCTGCACACCGATATTCTGGGAGGGGCCGCCGCGGGCTTCAAAACACTGCTTGTTGAAAATCACGGGATGTTTAGGGGCGCGGATGTGCTGCCATATATTGAAAAATCCGGCATTGCGCCGGATTATATAACCCCAACTATTTAGCGATATACACCGCCACTTCGCTGTCATCACACAGCTTTTGAATGCGGGCAGGCGGCGGGCTATCGGTAAAAAACGCATCCATATCGGCAAGGCCGGCAATACGCACAGGGGCGCGGCGGTTATATTTGATTTCGTCGGCCATCAGGAAGGCTTGTCGGGCGTTTTCAATAATCGCTTGCGTTACGCGCACCTCACGGAAGTCGTGGTCTAGAAGGGTACCGTCAGAGGCAATGGCGGCGATGCCGATCACCGCGTAATCAGCCCTGAATTGCCGGATAATTTCTGTCGCCACATCGCCCACCAGCCCGCCATCAGAGCGGCGCAGCACCCCGCCGGTCACGATCACCTCAGAATGGGGGGATGTAGACAGGATTTTGGCGACGTTAAAGTTATTGGTAATCACCATCAGGTTTTTATGGTTCAGTAAGGCGCGCGCCACGGCTTCAGTGGTGGTGCCGATATTCAGGAAAATTGACGCCCCGTCGGGAATTTTGCTGGCACAGAGCGCGGCCATGGCCTCTTTTTCTGGCACGGCCAGCAGAGAGCGCTCTTCATAGCCGGGATTAATGACGCTGGAAGGCGGGATAGCTCCGCCATGCACCCGCGTCAGGTGGCCCATTTCGCAAAGTTCACTGAGGTCGCGCCGGATCGTCTGCGCCGTCACCTCAAACTCGCGGCTCAACCCGTCGACCGTAACTTTACCCAAGTCACGCGCGATACTTAGAATTTCATCATGTCGAAGGTTCTGGGCCATGCAGGATTCCGTGTTCGCAAATGTTCGTTATGGGCGCTTTTAGGGCATATCAGCGCGCGAAACAACAGTGATTTCTAAGCCCCTCTTGTGAGGTGCTCCAAACGTACATTAGCGAAAAAAACAGAAAATAGTCGTTGACGTTGGTGGCAGTATACCTGCATATACACCCATCGAAGCATGGCTTCGTTGAAGAAAGCTGGCGGGTTCTTGTTGGGCCTAGAGCACGCCTTTTTTCTGCGAGGGGTGCAGCCTCCCCAAGAGGCTTCACCCCTTGCAGGGCTTTCGGACACTCCCTTTATTGCAATTTTGCACCCTCATTTAGCGGGTGCTTGCCACATACGCATTCCGCATTTTGAATAACTACTAACCTAGGTTAGTATACTCAATAGTTGGAGAGTTTAATGGGCAATATCAATATGATAGTGTAAAGTTAGCATGTTGCCTGTGTGCAGGGCTATACAGGAATACCTAAAGGCAATGGGGTAATCCGCTCGCATTTTTCCTGTTAGATAGCGCTAGAGTGGCGGTGGTTCGGGGCGTTAAAAGCATCAAGTCCAGATGCGATGATGCGGGTCAGGGAGCGGCCCTCGGGCAATATTACAAAGCGGTTATTGATGAGCGAAGCAAACCCTTGGTAATCTTTGGCCAGGCGCTTGCAATCTGCCTGCACCGGCTTAGCAAAATCGCCATAGGTCGCGGTGAGCGCCTGAAGGTCGATCTCAAAATCACACATAAGGGTTTCAATTGCGCGTGCGCGCACTTGGTCGGCAATACCAAGAGAAAAGCCCTTGGCGGCAGACCAATCACCCGAGGTGATGGATTTGATATAGTTTGTGGTCGCCGCGTTGTTTTGGATATAACCCTGCGGAAACCGCGAAATTGACGACGCGCCGAGGCCGATTAAAGCGATGCAGCGATCATCGGTATAGCCTTGGAAGTTACGCCGCAAATGGCCATTGCGAGCGGCAATGGCGAGGCTGTCTGAAGGCTTGGCAAAGTGGTCTATACCGATCACGTCCATGCCGCTGTTTGCAAACATTTGCGCGGCAACTTCGGCTTGCTCAAAGCGCTCATGCGCGCCGGGTAGGCTGTCCTCATCGATCATCTTTTGCCGCTTGGCCATCCACGGTACGTGGGCGTAGCCAAATAGCGCTACGCGGTCGGGCGTGAGGGATAGCACAAGTTCAACCGTGTTTTTCAGTTCGTCCAAGCCCTGAAAGGGCAAGCCGTATACCATGTCGATATTCACGGAGTTGATACCATGGCGGCGCAAAGATTCCACCGTATCACGGGTCAATTCATAGGTTTGCGGGCGGCCAATGGCCTCCTGCACTTTGGGGTTAAAGTCTTGCACGCCAATGCTGGCGCGGTTCATGCCGCCACGGGCAAAGGCCTCGATTTTGGCATCGTTGCAGGCGGTGGGGTCGATCTCGACCGAAAATTCGTAATCCGTATCAAACGGGGTGGAATCCAGAATGGCGGCCATTAGCTTGTCTATCAACGCGGGCGTCAAAATCGTGGGAGAGCCGCCGCCGAAATGCAAGCGCCCAAGCTTTAGGCCCTCGGGCCGTGTGGCCTTAAACATCGCGATTTCTTCGAGCAGCACATCTACATAGGCTTCCACCGGGCTTAGCGTCGTTACCCCTTGGGTGCGGCAGGCGCAAAACCAGCAGAGCCGCTCACAAAACGGGATGTGTATATAGAGCGAAACCGGCTTTTCGGTGTCTAGCGTTTCCAGCCAATAGGTAAATTCTGGCCCGCCGACATCTGCATGGAAATGCGGTGCGGTTGGGTAGCTGGTGTAGCGTGGGACGTTTTTATCAAAAAGTCCAGCTTCGGAGAGCGCATTTAGGTCTGTCATCTTGATCGCATATTCGGATATAAGGCGGGAATCCTTGATCGAGATCAAGGTGGACATAATTTACCCCCAAAGGTAGGCTGGCCTATGCCCCACTTGGTGCCGAAAATTGAAGCAAATATGCGCTGCGGGGATTGCCCTATCCGGCACCGTGCCATCTGTGCCTATTGTGAGCCACCGGAACTAGAGCAGCTCGACGACATCAAATCTTACAAAACCTACCAATCGGGCGAGACGATTGTGTGGGCTGGCGAAGAAATGCCGCTCATAGGCTCGGTGGTTTATGGTGTGGCGACACTATCACGCAGCCTGCCTGACGGACGCCGCCAAATGGTGGGGCTTTTGCTGCCGTCTGATTTTATTGGCCGGCCCGGGCGCAAGGTGGCACCCTATGATGTGGTGGCCGCAAACGAGGTTATGGTCTGCCATTTTCGGGTCGATAAATTCAATAACCTGATTGATGAAACCCCCGCCCTTGAGCGCCGATTGCTCGACATGACCATGGACGAGCTGGACTCGGCGCGCGAGTGGATGCTGCTGCTGGGGCGCAAGACTGCACGTGAGAAAATCGCAAGTATGCTTGTGATTTTTGCCCGTCGTGGCTCCGAACTCAGCCACGAGAAGCTCGGCGATGGCCTGCGCTTTGAAGTTCCGCTTACCCGTGAGGCCATGGCGGACTATTTGGGCCTTACGATCGAGACCGTAAGCCGCCAGTTTTCAGCGCTTAAAAAATCAGGCGTGATCCATATGGAAGACGCCCGCCATATCCGCGTGCCGGATTATGTGCGCCTGCTAGATGAAGCCTCGGATGATTCCGACGGTGGATTTATCAGCTAAATAATGTAAATTAGATCCGTAACTTGACGTAGATCAATGTTGTATTAAGCTTGATGCAGCACTACCCAACCATAATAACGGGCGGATTCTATCTGCCCGATTCTGCAATGAGGGCGTAAATATGCAACATATCATAAAAGCGGTTCTGCTCGGGGTCATTGTCCTCGCTGCGGCATTCGCGACAAATTTCGCGCGGGACCTGTCTTATCAGGTTAGTGCGATTGTTATCATCCTGTGGGCCGGATACCTGTTTATCCGCGAAATCGGCAAAATCGGAAATGCACCTGTACCGGCTGAAACCGGCTATATGGACGGCGTTGTGCGGGCGGGCGTTATTGCCACCGTGTTCTGGGGCATCACCGGTTTTACCGTTGGCGTTTGGATCGCGTTTGAGCTCGCCTTTCCGGCGATGAACCTTACGGAATGGACAGGGCCTTACCTGAACTTTGGCCGTTTACGCCCGTTGCATACCTCTGCCGTGATCTTTGCTTTTGGCGGTAACGCCCTGATCGCCACATCGTTCTACGTGGTGCAGCGCACCTCGGCGGCGCGCTTGTTTGGCGGCAATCTGGCATGGTTTGTGTTCTGGGGTTACCAGCTGTTTATCGTTTTGGCGGCCCTTAGCTACGTGCTGGGCGCGAGCCAAAGCCGTGAATATGCAGAGCCTGAGTGGTATATCGACCTATGGTTGACCATCGTTTGGGTGGCTTACCTTATGGTATTTGCTGGTACGATCTATAAGCGCAAGGAGCCGCATATCTATGTGGCCAACTGGTTCTACCTCGCTTTCATCATCACCATCGCTATGTTGCACATCGTTAACAATCTGGCCGTTCCGGTGTCGATCTTCGGCTCCAAGTCGGTTTCACTGTTCTCGGGCGTGCAAGATGCGATGACCCAGTGGTGGTATGGCCACAACGCCGTGGGCTTCTTCCTCACAGCGGGTTTCTTGGGCATGATGTACTACTTCGTGCCAAAGCAGGCGAACCGCCCTGTTTTCTCTTATAAGCTTTCAATTGTTCACTTCTGGGCGCTGATCTTCCTTTATATCTGGGCTGGCCCACACCACCTGCACTACACAGCGCTGCCTGACTGGGCGCAAACGCTGGGTATGGTGATGTCGATCATCCTCTGGATGCCTTCATGGGGTGGTATGATCAACGGTTTGATGACGCTCTCTGGCGCGTGGGATAAACTCCGCACCGATGCGGTGTTGCGGATCATGGTTGTGTCTATCGCGTTTTACGGCATGTCGACCTTTGAAGGGCCGATGATGGCGATTAAAGCGGTGAACTCGCTCAGCCACTATACAGACTGGACCATTGGCCACGTGCACTCCGGTGCTTTGGGCTGGAACGGGATGATCTCGTTTGGTGCGCTCTACTTCTTGGTTCCACGCTTGTGGTTCCGTGAGCGGCTCTATTCCATGAAGCTGGTTAACTACCACTTCTGGCTCGCCACCATTGGTATCGTGCTTTACGCATCATCCATGTGGGTTTCGGGCATCATGGAAGGCCTAATGTGGCGCGAAGTTGATGCGCAGGGCTTCCTTGTGAATGCCTTCTCAGACACAGTTGTGGCTAAATACTCGCTTCTGATCATTCGCGGCACAGGTGGTTTGTTCTACCTCACCGGCGCTCTGATCATGGCATATAACCTTCGGATGACCATGGTGGGGGCTGGCGATGCAACGCCAATAAAAGCTTCCGCTGCGGTTCCAGCTGAATAAGGAAAGAGACTATGGGAATTTTAGACAAACACGGCGTTATTGAACGTAATGCCACTCTCCTGATGGTGCTCTCCCTTGTGGTTGTGAGCATCGGCGGCTTGGTGCAAATTGTGCCGCTGTTCTTTCTGGAAAACACCATCGAGGACGTAGAGGGCATGCGCCCCTACACCCCGCTGGAGCTAGCCGGGCGCGATATTTATATCGCCGAGGGTTGCTATGTGTGCCACAGCCAAATGATCCGGCCCATGCGCGACGAAGTTGAGCGCTATGGCCACTATTCATTGGCTGCCGAAAGCCGCTATGACCACCCGTTCCAGTGGGGCTCCAAGCGCACAGGCCCTGATTTGGCTCGCGTTGGTGGCCGTTATTCTGACGAGTGGCACGTTGACCACCTGACAGACCCACGCTCGGTTGTGCCAGAGTCGATCATGCCTGAATATGGCTTCTTGAAGCACACAGCACTTGATATCGAATTTGTTGAGGATCGCCTGATCGCTGATGCTATGGTGGGTGTGCCTTACACCGAAGCCATGATTGCTTCGGCCAAGGAAGACCTTATGGCGCAGCTTGACCCTTATAGCGACGGTATCGACAACCTTTACGCCGGATATGGCGAAAACGTTGTGGCCCGTAACTTTGACGGCCAAGACGAGCTAACCCAGATGGACGCGCTGGTCGCTTATCTGCAAGTGCTGGGCACAATGGTTGATTTCTCGACCTTTGAACCCGAAGCAAGCCGCTAGGAGGGGATGATGTATACATTCCTTCGAGAGCTCGCCGATAGCTGGGTCATGCTTATAATGCTGGCCACCTTTATCGGCATCGCACTCTTTGCTTTCCGCCCGGGAACCAAAGAATCCTATGATCGGCTGCGTAACCTGCCGCTGCAAGATGATGACGTCTTGGTTGAAGACAAGTCAGGAGAGAAATAATGGCTAAAAAACCTGTAGAAAAGCAAGAAGTCGAAACCACGGGCCATGAGTGGGACGGGATTCAGGAGTTTAACAACCCCTTGCCACGTTGGTGGTTGTGGACAACTTATGCCTGTATCATCTGGGGTATTGGCTATGTCATTGCTTACCCGGCTATCCCGCTTCCGGGCGGGGCCACACCGGGCCTGCTTGGCTATTCATCTCGCGGTGAAGTGGCAGCTGATATTGCGGCGATTGACGCGATGAATGCACCATTGGTAGCGCGGATCAACGAGCTGGACCTCACAGAGATCGCTACTGATGATCTGGTTGGCGGCGAGGCTGATGGCTTTGCTTATAACGGTGGCCAGGCGGTGTTCCAAACCTTCTGCGCGCAGTGTCACGGTGCCGGTGCTAACGGTTTTGTTGGCTACCCAAGCTTGATCGACGATGACTGGATCTGGGGCGGTACCATTGAGGATATCCACACCACGATCAGCTACGGCATTCGCCATGAAACAAACCTAGACACGCGCATTTCTGAAATGCCGGCGTTTGGTGAGTTCCTCAGCAAAGAGGAAATTGGCGATATTGTTGAGTATGTCGGCTCGCTATCCGGCATTAACGGTGCTGTTGCCACGGAAGAGAACGAAATGCTGTTCCTCGACAACTGTGCGGCTTGCCACATGGATGACGGCACTGGCGACCGCTTTGCTGGCGCGCCGAACCTGACAGACGCTATCTGGCTTTACGGCTCAGATGTAGAAACCCTGACCCATACGGTCACTTTCGCCCGTGCCGGCGTTATGCCCGCTTGGGAAGGCCGTTTGTCTGAAAGCCAAATCCGCCAAGCTGCGGTTTATATCCACTCCCTCGGGGGCGGCGAATAGAAGCACCACTCACTGAGGCTTCTGAAAGGCTCGGCAGCAATGCCGGGCCTTTTTTTTATTAAAAAACACTTACTTGATATGGGTCAATTCGGCCTATTCGAATCAGCGGTATACAGAATTTGCGAAGCCAAGATTGTTAGGTTCTAACGTTTTTGACTTTTGATGTGAGGCCCTTGCCTCACCTCACTCCCCTCGCGCCCAAATGGGCGCAACCTTACGCCTGATCACCCCGTGTGATCAGGCTTTTTTTTGCCTGCGTCAATGTGCTAAGGTTTTATTGATCGAGATCAAGGATACTGCGTGGCAATGCGGCGTATGCCCTGTTTAAAATCGGCCACCAACGGGGCCGATATCCGTATTTGGAGCTTAAAGTGAACGAAGAATCAAGTAAACCAGCCAGCTTATATGAAGCCCGCGAGCCAATTTTTCCTCGCAAAGTTAAGGGCAAATTTCGAAATTTAAAATGGTGGTTGATGGGCCTAATGCTTGGCCTATATTACATCCTCCCGTGGGTCCGTTGGGACCGTGGCACCAACCTGCCCGACCAAGCCGTGCTGCTCGATATGGCCAACCGCCGCTTCTTCTTTTTCTGGATCGAAATCTGGCCGCACGAGTTCTATTTTATCGCTGGATTGCTGATTATGGCGGGGCTGGGGCTGTTTCTGTTCACCTCGGCCTTGGGCCGTGTTTGGTGCGGCTATGCTTGCCCGCAAACGGTGTGGACAGACCTGTTTATCCTTGTGGAGCGCTGGGTTGAGGGCGACCGTAACGCCCGCATCCGCCTGCTCAAAGCCAAGTGGGATGCCCGCAAAATCAGGCTGCGGCTCACCAAATGGGCTGCATGGCTGCTAATCGGGGCCGCAACCGGCGGCGCTTGGGTGTTTTACTTTGCCGACGCACCGACACTGGCGGTTGACCTTGTTACCGGCGATGCCAGCCTCATGGCCTACGGCTTTATTATTTCGCTTACGATCGCGACCTTCTTCTTTGGTGGCATTGCCCGTGAGCAAATCTGCATTTATGCTTGCCCATGGCCGCGTATTCAGGCCGCGATGATGGACGAAGAAACCCTCACCGTGGGCTACCGTGATTGGCGCGGAGAGCCGCGTGGCAAAGGCAAAAGCCGTGAAGGCGAAGCGCCGCTTGGCGACTGCATTGACTGCATGGCCTGCGTCAATGTTTGCCCCACCGGCATTGATATCCGTGATGGCCAACAACTGGCCTGCATCACCTGCGCGCTGTGCATAGATGCCTGCGATGACATCATGACCAAAATCGGCAAGCCCCGTGGCTTGATCGACTATCTCGCGGTCTCTGACTTTGAGCGCGAAAAAGCGGGCGAAGCACCGCGCAAGCTCTGGAAGCACGTTTTCCGGCTGCGCACCCTGATCTATATCTCGCTCTGGGGCGCTGTGGGCGTTGGCTTGCTAGTCGCTTTGTTTGTCCGCACAGATATGGGCTTTTCGGTCTCCCCCGTGCGTAACCCGACCTACATAATGCTGTCTGACGGCTCGGTACGTAACGCTTACGATGTGCGCTTACGCAATATGCAGGGCGATGATGTAGTGTTTAATATCACAGCTGAAGGGGCAGACGGGCTTTCGCTGTCTATCGAGGGCCTTGAAGGCGCGGCCGTTATTGCCGAAGCCGACGAAACCACCAAAATCCGGCTTTATCTCACCAGCACGCGCGATTCTGCGTTCTCGTCTACGCAGTCGTCTCCTGTTAGAATACGGATCGAAAATGACGAAACCGGCGCCGACGCATTTGCTGACACCGTGTTTAACGGAAAGGATAGATAGCCATGACTGCCGTAAAACCAAGGGAATTTACCGGCCGCAAAATGCTGATAATTATGCTCAGCTTTTTCGGCGTTATCATCAGCGTGAATGTGTATATGGCCTATTCGGCTGTTAGCACCTTCCCGGGGTTGGAAGTTGATAATTCCTATATTGCGTCGCAAACCTTTAACGAGCGCGCCGCGGCGCAGCGGGCGCTTGGCTGGACGATTGAGTTTACCCATGAGGGCGATGAAGTGGTGCTGGATTTGCAAGATTCTGATGGCGCCGCGGTGATACCCGCCGCGATCTCGGCAACCCTCGGGCGGCCAACTTTTTCAGGTGAAGATATCACGCTTGAATTCCGCCTTGTTGGTAATGAATACCGCGCCGATGCTGATCTGGCCTCCGGCCCGTGGCGGCTATTTCTTGATGCAGTTGCGCAAGACGGCACGATTTACAAAAAGCGCATGCATCTGCTTGTAAGCGAGTGAAATGAGCGCCGAAACCCCATCTATGGCCGCGTGCCCCGCTTGCGTGGCCTTGCCAGATATTGGCAAGCGGCTGCCCAAGCTGGACCCAAGCGAGCAGCCCATGCGGCGGGTGGAGCTTTCCTTGCCCACCGTGCATTGTGCTGCCTGTATTTCAGCGGTAGAGCGCCAGCTGGCCAACCGCCCTGATGTATTTGGCGCGCGGGTAAACCTGACCCTGAAACGGGTTTCTATCACCGCCGCTGACTTGCCAGAAATCGAAGATGCGCTGATCGCCGAATTGGACCGCCTCGGCTACCCCGCCAAGCCGCTAGATAGCGCCGTTTTGGCCAAGGCCGAGGGCGATAAAGCGGGGCGTGATCTGCTGGCGCGCCTTGGCGTGGCGGGCTTTGCCATGATGAATGTCATGCTGCTTTCGATCTCGGTTTGGGCGGGGGCAGAGGGGAGCACCCGTGACCTGATGCACTGGATCAGCGCCGCCATTGCCCTGCCTGCCGTGGTTTTCTCTGGCTACCCGTTTTATAGATCCGCGTGGGGTGCGCTGCGCCGTGGCCGCCTCAATATGGACGTGCCGATTTCGCTAGCCATCATTCTGGCCTCTGGCGTGTCGCTTTATGAAACCATGCAAGGCGGCGACCACGCCTACTTTGATGCGGCCCTTTCGCTGACGTTCTTCCTGCTTATCGGCCGCTATCTGGATTACCAAACCCGCGCCACCGCCCGCTCTGCCGCCTCTGAGCTGGCGGCGCTTGAGGTGCAAAAAGCGCGCCGTGTCACTGATGATGGCGAAGAAACTGTGCCGCTGGATGCCCTGCGTGAAGGCGATATTCTGGCCGTCGCCCCCGGTGAGCGCCTGCCGGTTGACGGTGTGGTTACTTGGGGTGACAGCGAGCTTGACCCCTCGATGCTGACCGGTGAAACCCTGCCGCAAGCGGTGGGGCAGGGGGCTGTGGTGCGCGCGGGCATGCTCAATATTTCCGGCCCGCTAAAAGTGCGCGCCGAGGGGCTGGGCGAAGAAACCCTGCTTAAGCAGATCACGCGGCTGGTGGAAACCGCCGAAACCACGCGTAATAAATACACCTCGCTGGCCGAGAAAGCCGCGAATATTTATGCCCCCGCCGTGCACCTCCTTTCGCTGCTGGCCTTCCTTGGCTGGGGCTTTGCAACGGGTGACTGGCGCTTGGCCATTAACATCGCGGCGGCGGTGCTGATTATCACCTGCCCCTGCGCCCTTGGCCTTGCGGTGCCGGCCGTGCTGGCGGCGGCCTCAGGAAGGCTTTTCGCCC
The DNA here is from genome assembly GCA_013139635.1 of Paracoccaceae bacterium. Lineage (GTDB taxonomy): Bacteria > Pseudomonadota > Alphaproteobacteria > Rhodobacterales > Rhodobacteraceae > UBA3077. Next base: position 20,457 of record WTAL01000029.1, on the reverse strand, counting down.
AAGGGGTGCTGCTGAAAGATGGCGTGTCGCTGGAGCGCCTCGCCGAAATTGATACCGTGGTGTTTGATAAAACCGGCACGCTGACCACCGGAAAGCCGGCCTTGGTTAACGCCGCAGATATTCCCGCCGAGGCCAGTAATATTGCCGCCGCCTTGGCGCAGCACTCGGCCCATCCGCTCTCAAAAGCCATTGCGCGCAGTTTCAGCAGTGAGTTGGCATTGGAAGGTGTTCGCGAGCATCCGGGCTTTGGCACGTCTGGCCTCTTGAACGGCGAAGAGGTTCGCCTTGGCCGTGCTGACTGGTGCGGCGCAGCGCCTGCTGCTCAAACCGCCGTTTGGCTCAAAGCCGGCACCCAGCCCGCATTGCCATTCTTATTCGAAGATGAGCTTCGCCCCGAGGCCGCCGCAACTGTAAAAGCCTTGCAAGAAACCGGGCTAACGGTTCACTTGCTTTCAGGCGATGTTCCTGCTGCCGCAGAAGCGACCGCGAAGGCGGCGGGCATAACGCATTGGACCGCCCAAGCCAGCCCCGCAGAAAAGGTGGACGCTCTAACGGCGCTGGCAGCCAAGGGCCACAAAGTCCTAATGGTTGGTGACGGCCTGAATGACGCCGCGGCCCTCGCCGCCGCGCATGTTTCCATTTCGCCAGCGTCAGCGGTGGATGCCAGCCGCTCCAGTGCCGATATGATCATTATCAATAATGACTTAAGTGAGGTTGCCAATGCCCACAGGCTCGCCGTGGCCTCCAAGCGCCGCATTATTGAAAACTTCAGCATTGCTGCAGTCTATAACCTTATTTCGGTGCCACTGGCCCTTGCCGGTTTTGCCACCCCGCTTATGGCGGCCCTTGCCATGTCGGCCAGCTCTATTACGGTTTCCCTGAACGCTATGCGAATCGGAAGAATGAAATGAACATCCTCGCCTTTTTGATCCCTATTTCGCTTATTTTAGGTGGTATTGGCCTCTATGCCTTCTTTTGGTCGATCAAAAACAAGCAATTTGATGATCCAAAGGGTAATGCGGCACGGATACTTTCAGATCAATTTGATGATGATCCTGATGGAAAATAGCTGGTAATTTGGAGGTTTTTGCCAAGAATAGGGCAATTCCCCAAGTTTTTGCATGGTTCCCCCTTATTTAGTCACAGCTTTGCCCCTATATTCTCAACTGCATGCAGGGCATTTATAGATTGTCGCCGTGTCACGAGTTTCGCCCTGTATGCGCCTTTGTGCCAGAAATAATGCGAATCACCACAAAATGGCCTTTTTTGCTCCAAATTTGCGCCTCAATTCAACGATAGATTATTTTTTGTAGACAGAGCAGGTAGTGAGTGCCGCCGTGTTGCGAGTTTTCTCTGCCTACACTTTGTTAAGATAGTGAACAGTTTGGCGCCCATGACGGAGGGCGCCTTTTTACTTTCTGGAAGCCCACAAACACATTCAATAAATCATATAATTGCCACATTTGGCGCATTTTCTGGCCTTATTTAGTCGTTAAACATTTAAGTGTATTCAGGGTAGTTAGTGAGTGCCGCCGTGTAAGTGTTTTGCCCTGAATACGCTTTTTTTACCAGTTTTACCGCCCTCCTCGTGAGGGCGTTTTTATGTCACCGCGCCGCGGGCTTGAAAATGAGGCGTTTTCCAGACATCGTTTTCCATAATATCGCGTAGGATCTCCACTGCTTGCACCACATCAATGTGGCTCAAATATAGCGGCGAAAAGCCAAAGCGCAGCACGTTGGGCATCCTGAAATCTCCTACAACACCGCGCTCAATAAGCGCCTGCACAATTGGGTAAGCCTCGGGGTGGGAGAACGAAACCTGAGAGCCACGATGTGCGGCTTTGCGGGGGGAAGCCAGCGTAAGCGCAGGCACTTCGGCCTCAACCAGCTCGATAAAGAGTGAGGTTAAAGACTGGCTCTTGGCGCGCACCTGCGCCATATCCAGCCCCGAAATAATATCCAGCCCCGCCTCAAGCGCGCGAAAAGATAGGATCGGTTGCGTGCCGCACAGGAACTTTCGTATGCCGACATCAGGCGCGAATTTGGTATCAAAAGCAAAGGGTTGCGCATGGCCCCACCAGCCGGAAAGCGGCTGGCTAACCTTTGGTAAATGCCGCTCGGCACAATAAATAAACGCCGGCGACCCCGGCCCGCCATTCAGGTATTTATAGGTACAACCAATCGCCAAATCGGCCCCCCCATCATTAAGCCCCACGGGCATTATCCCCGCCGAGTGGCAAAGGTCCCAAATCACCACCGCGCCCATATCATGGGCGCGCGCTGTTATGGCCTCTACTTCGGCCACTTGGCCCGAGCGATAATCCACATGGTTTACCAGCACCACGGCTACGGTTTCATCTATCGACGCTAACAGGTCATCTACCAGCTTCATTTCAAGGCCGGGGCGAGAGGCCAGCGCGCCCTCAACCATATAAAGATCTGTCGGAAAGCTGCTTTTCTCGGCAATAATCACGTGGCGTTCGGGCCGCAGGCTCAGCCCGGCAAAAAGCGCCTTATAGAGGTTTATCGAGGTCGAATCGCAAATCGCCACCTCGCCCGCCGAGGCGCCGATAACGGGCGCAAGCTTATCACCATAATCTGTCGGCAGGGCAAACCACCCCGCCTTGTTCCAGCTGGTTATTAGGTCGGTCGCCCATTCCTGCTGCGTGGCCTCAGAAACCGCCGCCAGCGCAGCTTTGGGCATGGCCCCCAGCGAGTTGCCATCAAAATAGATCATCCCATCGGGGATGAAAAACTGGTCCCGCAGGGGGGCCAGCGGGTCAGCGGCATCTAAGGCTATGGCTTTTTTCATGTTGGCTCCTGCGCGGTTCTGGGTGCTGGACTTTTGGCCGCAATCCGGCTTATGCATCCTATATGAATACCGCGATACCATCCCCCCCCAAAGCCCGCAAGGCGCGCCTGCCTGATCTGTGGTCGATCGGCGCTGTGCTGATCGCGCTTTTGGTGCTGATGCCGTTAATCGCGGTGGTATACATTGCGTTTTTCCCCACCGAGAATATTTGGGGCCATCTTTTAGCCACCACCCTGCCGCGCTACCTGCGAAATTCCATCGGGCTTATGGCTATGGTCGGCCTTGGCTCCGCCGTTATTGGCACCTCTGCCGCGTGGCTAGTGGTGATGAAGCGCTTCCCCGGCCGGCAATGGCTGCAATGGTTGCTGCTGATGCCCATGGCCCTCCCCGCCTACATTAGCGCCTATGCGCTGGTTGATTTCCTTGAATATGCTGGCCCCGTGCAAACCCTGCTGCGCGCCACCTTCGGCTGGCAAACCAGCCGCGATTATTGGTTTCCCGAAATCCGCTCTATCTGGTTTGCCGCCATGGTGCTTACGCTTTCGCTTTACCCTTATGTTTACCTACTGGCCCGCGCGGCCTTCCGAGAGCAATCGGCCAGCATGATAGAGGTCTCCCGCGCGCTGGGCTGCGGCCCGTGGCGCAGCTTTTTCCGCGTGGCTTTGCCGATGGCGCGCCCCGCCATTGCCGCTGGCCTCGCCATTGTAATGATGGAAGCGCTGAATGATTTTGGCACGGTGGAATATTTTGCTGTGCAAACCCTGACGACGGGTATTTTCACCACGTGGCTACAAGGCTATAACGCAGGTGGTGCCGCCCAAATCGCCACGCTGATCCTGATCTTTGTGCTGGTGCTGGCTGTGTTTGAAAAATACGCCCGCAAGCGCCGCCGCTTTCATAACCTTTCCGCCAAAGTAACCCCGATCACCCCCGAGCGCTTGCACGGCACGGGGGCCATTTTGGCCACACTGGCCTGCCTGCTGCCGTTTATCGCGGGGTTCCTCCTCCCCGTGGGCGTGATTTCCGCCAAGGCCTTTAGCCATACTAACCTTTGGGCAGACCCAAAGCTCTGGCTGGCCGCCAAAAATACGGTTTTGCTGGGGGCAGGGGCGGCCACGCTCACGGTCTTTGGTGCGCTGTTTATGGTGTACGGCGTGCGCAACTCCAAGCGCACCCTGCCGCGCCTACTTATGCCCGTTACGGCCATTGGCTATGCCGCACCGGGCGCAGTGCTCGCCATCGGCATTCTTATCCCGTTTGGCGCGTTTGATAATGCCCTGGCGGACCTGATCGAAAATTGGTTCGGCGTTGATATCGGCCTGCTGCTTACCGGCTCCGCCGCCGCCGTAATGTTTGCCTACGCCGTTCGGTTTTTCGCCATCCCTCAAGGCGCGATTGATTCAGCCCTTGGCCGCGTAACGCCTTCTATGGATATGGCCGCGCGCTCGCTGGGCCGTAATAGCTGGCAAACCCTGTGGGCCGTGCACGTGCCGCTCATTCGTGGCTCGGTGGTCGTGGCGGCGTTGCTGGTGTTTGTCGACTCCGTTAAAGAGCTACCCGCCACGCTGATTTTGCGACCATTCAACTTTGATACGCTCGCCACGCAGGTTTACGGGCAGGCCTCGCTTGAGAACCTCGAGAAGGCGGCGCCCTCGGCGCTTTTGGTTATGCTGGCGGGGCTTTTGCCCGTGATTTTGCTTGCGAAAGCCGGAAATCGGCAGTTTCGCCGCTAAAGCCTTGCATTTTGGTAAATAAACGCCAATAAATCCGGTAACATTGGTTAAGCTAAGCCGCAGGGCAATTCGAAAAGGGACGTATTATGAGCGATGAAAACGAAGTAAAAAGCGGTGGCGGGATGAAGATGATCTTGGTCATTGTCGTGGCTGCTGCAGCTGCCTTTGGTGGATACAAATATTTCGACGGCAAGCAGCAAGAGGTTGCTATGGCCGAGGCCCAAGCCGAGGCCGAAGCGCAAGCGATGGCTGATGCCAAAGCCGCTGAAGCAGCCGCCGAAGCTGAGCAAGCCGCGATGGAAGCTGCCGCCGCCGAAGAAGCGACTGCCGTGCAGGCCGCACTTGATGAGGCCGCTATGGCCGCCGAGGCCGCCCTTGCCCAAGCTGCTATGGATGCCGAGGCCGCGATTGCTGCCGAGGCCGCACAGGCCATGCTAAATGAGCAAGCCGCCGCTGCTGAAGCCGCTGTTGCCCAAGCCGCTATGGATGCTGAAGCCGCCATAGCCGCTGAAGCAACCGCCGCTGAAGCCGCTGCCCAAGCCATGCTAGATGAGCAAACTGCCGCTGCCGAAGCCGCCTTGGCCAACGCCGCTGCAACCGCTGATGCCGAAACCCAAGCTGTTGCCGAAGCACTTGCCGCCGAAGCTGCGGACCAAGCTGCTGCCGATGAAGCCGCCGCCGCCGCGCAGGCCGCCGCCGATGAAGCCGAAGCCGCTGCACAAGCTGCTGCGGATGAAGCCGCTGCTGCCGAAGCGGCTGTTGCTGCTGAAGCCGAAGCCGCTGCACAGGCTGCCGCCGATGAAGCCGCCGCCGCAGAGGCTGCTGCTGCCGCTGAAGCCGAGGCCGCCGCACAAGCTGCTGCCGATGAAGCTGCTGCTGCCGAGGCCGTGGTTGCCGCCGAAGCTGAAGCCGCCGCACAAGCTGCTGCGGATGTAGCCGCTGCTGAGGCTGTTGCCGCCGACGAAGCTGCTGCTGCCGAGGCCGCCGCCATGGAAAACACCATGAGCGACGCTGACAAGCGCTTGTGTGAATTGATGGAAATCCCGATGCGCGCCGGTGGCGAGCTGATCGAGTGTAACTAATAAAAAAGGGGCGCCTCACAGCGCCCCCTTAAGGTCTTAAGCCTCGCCATTCGGCGGGGCTTTTTTATTTCATATCCGGCGGTGTGGCTTCCGTCACCAAGGCTTCCACGGCCTCATCAATGCCCAGCACTTTCGAGCCTTTCTCGCCAAGGCGACGCATAGAAACCGTGTGTTCCTCAACCTCGCGCATGCCCACAGCCAAGATCACCGGCACTTTGCCAAGCGAGTGCTCGCGTACCTTGTAATTGATCTTTTCATTGCGAACATCCGCCTCAGCCCGCAGGCCTTTAGCCCGCAATCGCGCCACAACTTCATGCACCCACTCGTCAGCATCTGACACAATCGCCGCCACCACAATTTGCCGTGGGGCCAGCCAGAGCGGGAATTTGCCCGCGTAGTTCTCAATGAGAATCCCCAGGAAGCGCTCGAAGCTCCCCAGCGTCGCGCGGTGCAGCATCACCGGCGTATGCTTTTGGCCATCCTCGCCGATATATTCAGCGTCTAGCCGCTCGGGCAGCACAAAATCGGCCTGCAAGGTGCCGAGCTGCCATTCACGGCCAATGGCGTCAGTCAGCTTAAAGTCAAGCTTTGGCCCGTAAAACGCGCCTTCGCCGGGGTCGACCTCATAGGGGTGGCCCAGCGCCTTAATCGCGTTTTCCAGCGCGGCTTCGGCTTGGTCCCAAACCTCGTCAGAGCCAGCCCGCACTTCGGGGCGGGTGGAGAACATGATTTTGAAATCGGCAAAGCCGAGATCTTCATAAACTCGCGTCAGCAACTTGATGAACTTCTCGGTCTCGCTGGCAATCTGCTCTTCAGTGCAGAAAATATGCGCGTCATCTTGCGTGAAGCCGCGCACCCGCATCAGCCCGTGCATAGAGCCCGAGCTTTCATAGCGATGGCAAGAGCCAAACTCGGCCAGCCGTAGCGGCAAATCACGATAGCTTTTCAGCCCCTGATTATACACCTGCACATGGCACGGGCAGTTCATCGGCTTTAGCGCGTTCGTGCGCTTGTCGTTGGCGTGCTGGTCGTCAATCTCGGTGGTAAACATGTTTTCGCGGTATTTTTCCCAGTGGCCTGAGGCCTCCCAGAGCTTGCGATCCACCACCATCGGGGTGTTGATTTCGAGGTAGCCATCGTCGCGCTGGCGGCGGCGCATGTAGTCTTGCAGAATGCGGTAAAGCTCCCAGCCGTTGGGGTGCCAAAATACCATGCCGGGGGCTTCTTCTTGCAAATGGAACAGGTCCATTTCTTTGCCAAGCCGGCGGTGGTCGCGCTTTTCGGCCTCCTCCAGCATAAACAAATGCGCCTTCAGGTCGGCTTTATTGCGAAAGCCCACGCCGTAAATGCGCTGGAGCATTTTGTTGTTACTATCGCCGCGCCAGTAAGCGCCCGCCACTGACATCAGCTTAAATGAGTCGCCCGGCACTTGGCCAGTATGCGCCAAATGTGGCCCACGGCACAGGTCTTGCCAGTCTCCGTGCCAATACATGCGCAGGTCTTCATCGCCGGGAATGCCTTCAATAAGCTCAACCTTATAAGGCTCGTTATTGTCTTTATAAAACTGGATGGCGCGGTCACGCTCCCATACTTCGGTGCGCACGGGCTCACGCTTGTTAATGATCTCGCGCATTTTCTTTTCAATCGCCTTAAGGTCGTCCTCATGAAACGGCTCATCGCGATCAAAATCATAATACCAGCCGTTTTTAATAACGGGGCCGATGGTGACTTTTACGTCTGGCCACAGCTCTTGCACGGCGCGGGCCATGATGTGGGCGGCATCGTGGCGGAAAAGCTCAAGCGCTTGCTTTTCGTCTTTGCTGGTGTAAATCGCGAAATCGGAATCGGCCTCAATCGGAATCGTAAGATCAGAAAACGCGCCGTTAATCGCACAGGCAATCGCGGCTTTGCCGAGGCTTTTTGAAATGTCGGATGCCACCTCTGCGCCGGTAATTCCGGCAGGGTATTGGCGCACAGCACCATCAGGGAGGGTCAGGGAAACTTCGGCCATATTGGCACTCCTTTGAAGTTTGGCGCCTACGAAACGCCCGGTTACTTGGAGTGGCCTAAATGGGCGCATAAAGAAGGATTGTCAAGAACACGAAGTTCAGGCCATGCCGCTTATTAGCTTTTGGAAAACCAAAAAGCGGCATGGCTTGAAGGGGGTGCCGCCGTGCAGTGGTTTGTTACCACTTACTTAGCAACAATTATCTGACACCGAAGGTCAGGCGTTTGTCAGGAAAAGCTTAATAGCGCTCCAGAACGGAGCTGGTTTCGGATGTTATTTTTGGCTCGCCGCTTAAATCAATCACATAAGAGAATTGCGCCAGCCCGCGAGAGGTGGCCGCCCGTGATTGCGCATAAGCGAAAAATACGATTTTAGCTTCAATAGAGCAGATATCGCCTTGGCAGCTCACGCGAGTGCTGTCTTCGTCGATATCATAGGCGCGCACGGGCCACCGCTCGATAAAGCCTGCTTTATCAGTCATCACTTGTTCTTGCGTCCAGTCTTTGCCGTAAAAGGTGATTTGATCTGCGTAAAAGGCAGATACGCCAGCTTGGATATTGGGCGCATTTTGCGACCAATAGCGAATATTGAGGCGGGTGAAATTAAGGGCGCGGGTTTCCTGCGCTGACGTGTCAGGCACGGGGGCCGTGGTGCGCTCGGGCACCACAAAAGCGGTTTGCGTGTCGTTGCTGGCTTGGATTACGGGGAGGCTCTCCAGTATTTCTTGCGCCAAGGCCACATAAAGCGGCTCCCCACCCCATTTGTTGATAAACGCATTTAGAACCACACGGCTTTTGGAATTCTGTACAAAAGCCCATTCCTCAATCACACCTTTGATCTGGCCATCATCACGGGCGCTATCGCAATCGCCAAACAGGCAGGAGGTGCCGGAAAGCTCGTCATAATAGGCCGGGCGTTGGTCTGCCCCGATAATATTGGCGGCTTGCTGTACTTGGTTGCGCGTTTGAATGGTGGCTTGGCGAAGGTCGCCTGTTTCATCAAGATTGCGCAGGAAAAACCGCGTGAACACTGAAAATTCCTGCGTATCGGCGTCGCCCAAACGGTCAAGCGCGGCTTGGCCAGCGCCCGCAGAGTAAATCAAAAAAGTGCCTTGGGCGGGTTCCACGGGCGCGAGGCCTCGGGTCACGCCCACGGCGCGGCTCAGATTGCCGCCAAACGGATTGTTGCGGCAGGCATCCACCACGGCAATGGTCAGGTGCGCTTGCCGCGCCGCGATGTTATCCAAAATGCCGTTTACGCCGTTTTTAAGCGGGATGCTCATCTCAACGGCTACCGCCGCACTGGCGGTGATTTCGGCATCGGTTGGCACAAGATAATTCAGCGAGCCATCAGACCAGCCATGGCCGGAATAAATAAAAGCGACGGTATCACCGGGTTCAATGGTCTCATAAAATCCGGCCAGTTGGCGGCGCATTTGGGCCATCGGCGCGTTGTATACGGTTGTGACCTCAAAACCCCTGCGGGTGAGAAGCTCAGTGTAGCCATCGGCGTCTTCTTGGGCTTTGAGCAAGCTAGGCAGGGTGTCGTAATCGTCATTTCCGACAATCAGCGCGCGCTCAACGGCCTGCGCCAAGCCGGGCAGGAGAATCAGGAGGAGGGCAAAAATACGGGCCATATCGTAAATATCCGTTTTCTTTTATATGGTTCTTCGGCATGTTGGGGCCGACGGTGCAAAATCACCTCTTCTTAAGATAGGATAAAAATGCCAAATTGCAAGTTTTTTGATGCCCCGAGCGGGCGGCGGTTGGCGTATCACCGGGTTGAGGGTGAAAAACCGGGAGTTGTATTTCTAGGTGGGTTTAAGTCTGACATGGAGGGCAGTAAGGCGGTTTTCTTGCAGGAAATGGCCGAAAATCAAGGCCGCGCCTTTCTGCGGTTTGATTATTCGGGCCACGGGCAAAGTAGCGGTGAGTTTACCGAGGGTTGTATAGGTGATTGGGCGCAGGACGCGATGGAGATCGTCTCAGCGTTGACATATGGCCCGCAGGTGATCATCGGATCATCGATGGGTGGCTGGGTCGCGTTTTTGCTGGCGCGAGAGATGCCTGAGCGATTTCAGGCGCTTATCGGCATTGCCGCCGCGCCTGATTTTACAGAGGACTCGATTTGGGCGGGGCTGAGTGAGGCGCAGCGTGCAACGCTGATGAAGCAGGGGCAAATTGAATTGCCTTCGGAATATGCCGATAGCCCTTATGTTTTTACCCGCCACCTTATTGAGGACGGACGCAAGCAGCTGGTGCTGAACAGCCCATTATCGCTACCTTTCCCTGTGCGGCTTTTGCAAGGCACGGCAGATGCTTCGGTGAAGCGCTCAGTGCCGTTGCGCATTGTTGAGCACGCGACGGGGGCGGATATCCGTCTGACCTTGATGAAGGGGGCTGATCATAGTTTTTCAACGCCGGAGTGTTTGGCGCTGATCGGCGCAACGCTGGCAGCGCTACCGCGTTAGGCGGTGGCTTCTCTCAGCATTTTCAAAAAATCATTGGCTAGATTATATGCGTCACCGGGCCAACGGGCCGAAAGGTAGTTTCTGTCTTGCAGGGTAAAGCCCCGTGACATGTGCTCAGGAGAGTCTCGCAACACGGGCAGGGGGCCTTGGATGAAGTCTTCGGGGGTTTTGAGCGCGGCGGTGACTTCGTCTTCGACCGTGACGGGATAGGTGAGGTAATAATCGCCCATCCAGCGCTTGGTCATGTTGTAGCCGGTAAGCTCTTGCCGCTTTAAAAGCGCGGTTGTGCGGTGGCCATGCAGAATGGACTTTCCGGTTTCGGGATCAATGGCACGGGCGGCGGCGATGGTGCCGTGGCAGATGGCAGCCACGGGTTTTCCGGCTTTGAAAAAAGCCACAATCGCGGCTTGCAGGATTTTTGATTCGAGGAAGGGCTTTACCTCTTTGGCGTGGCCGCCGGGCAGGAGGAGGCCGTCAAAATCATCGGGGACAATGGCGCTGTAATCCGTTGGCGCTTGAAAAAGCGGGTCGTTTTGCAGCTCAGCGCAGGCGTCTTGCGCATCTTTTCGGGCAATCAGGGCGCGCTTAAAAGGGCCAAGGCCCTCGCCGGTAAGCATGATCGGGTCGGGGCTGGCTTGCTGGCCGGTATCGGTGGCGAAGTGGACATCAACGCCCGCTTGGGAGAGGATTTTCCACGGAATGGCCACCTCTGACGGGTCAAAACCCTGTGTTGAGGTGGCGATGAGGACTTTCATGAAACCAGAACGCCCACGGCGACAAGTGCTAGGCCGATAAAGCCGGTGCCGAGGCCTGCGGTGTTAACGGCGACCAAAAGCTGCATTCGGTCTTTGGCCTCTTGGCCTTCGGGGGCGTCTTTTTTGAGCTTGAGCGCCATGCGCACAGAGTAGCCAAGGCCGAGGAGGCCGAGCACGGCCAAAACCGCGCCTGCGTAAACCATATAGGTAAAGATATTTTCCATGCTGGCTATGTAGGCGCGCGCGGGGCTTTTGGCAAGCTTGGCCTTGCTCCTTTTGGTGCTTCGGGCTAGGGTCCGCACTCGAAATCCAACAGGTGCAGGAGATGAGTGATGGAAGAGAATGACGAGGTTCAGCAGAGCCAATACCGGGTGACATCCAGCGAGCTGCGCGCTTTTGTTGAGCGCTATGAGCGGCTGGAGATTGAGAAAAAAGACATTGCCGACCATCAGAAAGAAGTGATGGCGGAGGCGAAATCTCGTGGCTATGACACTAAGATTTTGCGCAAGATCGTAGCGCTACGCAAGAAAGACCCGCAGGAGATTTCTGAAGAGGAAGCTGTGCTGGAGATGTATAAAGACGCGCTGGGCATGTAGGCGAAAGGTCGCATTGAATGGCGGCGGGTTTGCCGCCATGATTGCCTGAAAAGGGGTGCGCATTGTTTGGACTGAAAAAGGAAGACTGTGCTCATGAGAACGTTGCCGGATAAGATCTCCGAGCTGGCATTGCCCAGCGGGACTGTAGAAGTGGACGAGGCGGGGTATATTACCAACCCCGACCTTTGGGCGCGCGACTTTGCCGAGCACTTGGCGGGTGTTGACGGGATAGAGCTGACGCCTGACCACTGGGAAATCATTGATTTTGTGCGGGACTCCTATGCGGACCACCGCGTGGCCGTGGATGTGCGCCATGTGCTGAAGCTGGCGCAAAATGGCCTTGGGATGAGTAAGCACGAGGCCAAAGTGCGGATGCTGGAGCTGTTTCCTTTTGGCTATGTGCGGCAGGTGGTGAAGATGGCGGGTATGAAGCAGCCACGGGCCTGGAGCACGGGGTAGTGTTATAAAGGGGGCCAGCCCCCTTGCCCCCGGGATATTTTGACAATTTGGAAATTTAGGCGAGGACCAGAAGGAGAATGCCTGAGGCGATGAAGGCGATGCCGATGAGTTCGATCCGGCGGATGACCTCTTTGAAAAACAGCCATGAGGCCAGCAGGGTGAACAGGATTTCAACCTGTGCCACGGCTTTTACGTAAGCGGCATTTTGCAAGCTGAAGGCGGTGAACCAGCCCAGCGAGGCTAGGCCTCCAGTGAGGCCGACGAGCATGCCTAAGCGCCAGTTTTTGAAGATGGCCCGGAGTTGTGGGCGGTCTTTGAGCAGAAACCATGCGACCAAAAGCACAGTTTGAAAACTGGTGGCAACCAGTAGTACGGCGGCACCATGGGAGACCGCGCTGCCGCTTTCAAGCTCTTGCGTGGCGGCGCGGTATAGCACCGAAGAAATAGCAAAACTTGTTCCGGATGCAAGGCCAATGCCAATACTTCGGGCCTCTAGGCGCGCAAGGCTCAGGTTTCCGGCGATCAGCACGACACCCACAAGGGAAACGAGAATGCCAACCATGGCCCACAGGCTAATGCTGTCACCCAGTAAAACAAAGCCGATGATGGCGGTTTGTATGGCTTCGGTGCGGGCTAACGTGCTGCCAACGGCAAAGTTTTTGAGCCCAAAGAGATAAAGCAGCAACAGCGTGCCGATGATTTGGCCAATGGCAGCCAAGCCTGTGAACATAAAGAACTGCATGGGCAGAGCGGTGGCGGTGCCTTCCCCAAGCCACGCCCAAAGCAGCCACGCCAGCGGCATGGCAAAGAAAAACCGGATGGCCGTTGCTCCAAGGCTCGAAAGTCGCGCCTTCAGATGCTTTTGCAGCATCGAGCGCAGGTTTTGCAAAAATGCGGCGGCAATGGTGATGGTGATCCAGAGTTCCATGCGGATTTTGTCTACAGGTTTTGGGCTTGTTACAAGCTAAAACACCGACCAGCCCATTTGTTTTGCCAATAGGAAACGGCTGTGGTGCCGATGAGCGCGTTTCCATGATCGTTAAGCCTCGGAGACCAAGTTGTAATACCTGAAGGCCGGATTATACACCCCACGTCCTTTTTGGGCGTGTCGAAATTAAGGGCCTCGATGGTCCTTAATTTCGATTCTTGCGATCAAAGCGCCTTGGCTTTGGCACGCAAATCCACTTTCTGGATTTTCCCGGTCGAGGTCTTTGGCAGGGCTTCAAAAATTATAGTTTTTGGCCGTTTGAAGCCCGCCAAATTCTCGCGACAATGGGTGATAATCTCGTCTTCCGAAACCGCGGCCCCCGGATGCAGCTCAACAAAGGCGCAAGGGGTTTCGCCCCATTTATCGTCGGGCCGCGCCACCACCGCCACCGCCGCCACTGCCTCAAGCGCGTGGATCACGCCTTCCACTTCTATGCTCGAAATATTTTCGCCACCGGAAATGATGATATCCTTGGCGCGGTCACGCAGTTGGATATAGCCATCCGCCTGCACTACGCCCAAATCGCCTGTGTGAAACCAGCCGCCGGAAAAGGCCTCATCGGTGGCTTCTTGGTTGTTCAGGTAGCCCTTCATGGTGATGTTGCCGCGCATCATCACCTCGCCCATAGTTTCGCCATCCCATGGCACGGGTCGCATGGTCTTGGGGTCCATCACGGTGGCCCCTTCCTGCACCACATAGGGCACGCCCTGCCTGGCTTTCAGGTTGGCTTGTTTGCCCATTGGTAGCGCATCCCATTCGGGTTTCCATGCGCAAGAAATGCAGGGGCCATAGGTTTCGGTAAGCCCATAAGCATGAGTAACATTAAAGCCTTCCACCTGCATTTTGGCCAGCACAGTGGCGGGGGGCGGGGCCGCGGCGGTCATCACATTAACCTTGTGGGTGAAGGGCTTCTTGGTGGCCGCGTCGGCATCTACCATAAAGCTAAGCACAATCGGCGCACCGCAGAGGTAGTTCGCGTCTTCATCTGCAATGGCATTGTAAATGTTTTCGGCCGTCACCTTGCGAATGCAAATATTTGTGCCTGCCTTGGCTGCCACCGTCCACGGAAAACACCAGCCATTGCAGTGAAACATCGGCAGAGTCCACAGGTAAACTGGCGCGGCCTCCATGTTCCACTCCATCACATTGCCAAGCGCATTTAGATAGGCCCCGCGATAGTGATAAACCACCCCCTTTGGGCGGCCCGTGGTGCCAGAGGTATAGTTAATGCTGATGGTGTCCCACTCATCTACCGGAGCACGCGGGGCGAAATCGGCGTCACCTGTGGCGAGGAACCCCTCATAGTCGAGATCACTCAAGCGCGGGCCTTCGGGGGCGGCAGGGTCCAGAATGTCAATAATCAGCGGCGGATTATCCAAGCCCGCCAGCGCCGCCTGCACCGTGGCCGCAAACTCACGGTCCACAATCAAGGCGCGGGTTTTGGAGTGCTCCAGAATATAGCCAATCGTCCCCGCGTCCAGCCGGCAATTCAGCGTGTTCAGCACCATGCCCGCCATCGGCACCCCAAAATGCGCTTCGTAAATCTCGGGGGTGTTTACGGCGATCACGCCCACCACATCCCCCTTCACCAGCCCTGCCTTATGCAATGCTGAAGCCATCTGCTTGCAGCGCCCATAAGTCTCGGCCCATGTCCGCCGCGTCTCGCCATAAATCACGGCAATGCGCTCTGGATACGTCATCGCCGCGCGGTGAATAAAGCTCACCGGTGTTAGCGGCGCATAATTGGCAGGCGTTTTGGCAAATTCAGTCATGGCAGGCTCCCGAGGTGCTTTGCCACGTTTATCCCGCCCCAAGCAGGGCTTGTAAAGAGCCAGCCTCACGCCCATCGCCCCTTCCCCATGGGGAAGGCCAAGGCGCCGCTTGGCGGAGTTTTTGATCCCTGCGTGGTTTAACTATCGCAAAACTGGTTACGGCCTACTTCTTTTCCGAAATCGCTATTTTCAGGAAAGCCGTATAGTTGCACATCGTAGCCAAGCTTAAAGGGGTTTCGCCCTGACGGTTTGGTTGATTTGGATTAGCTCCAAGTTCCAAAAGCATTCTGGATATATTCGGCATAGCCACGATCCCTAACTGTGAAGCGGAATCAATCTCAAGATCAACGGCGAAAAATAGGGACGTGCAACCAGAGCCATCGGGAGCGTCAATACTCGCCCCGTAATTCAGTAGCATTTGGGCAATTTCAAGGCAGTCATGCTCGACAGCTAAGTGGAGAGCTGTCCAGCTGTGAACCTGAATTTCTAAATTGGGGTCCAGACCTTCTTCAAGGAGGGTTTTTACGACCATCGAATCTTGCTCCAAAATTGCCTGCACAAGCAGCTTACTTTGTTGAAGGTCACACATGATTTTATTCCTAATGTGCCACAGTGGAATCTTGGGCGAATATTTCGGCTTCTAACCTGTCAGCAACCTTGTGTGCATCAAATGCCTCCGGAGACACCCCAGTAAAGCAAAACGCACGCCAAACAAAAGCAATTAGCTCGGCGGCATCAGGGGCCACGGGGTAGCCTTCAGGGTTAAGCGTTTGCAAAGTGTGGTAAGGCTTGGCTGCGGAAAATGCCTCCAATATCCAAGTATACAGCGGCAAAACGTGAAAGTGCAGCGGCACATCCGGCACCATGCCAAACTTGCCGGTGAGCACCTTCTCCGGCTGCAATACCCGCTCTAGCGCCCCACAAGCCAGCCCCAGAAAGCGGCCAAGTTCGGGGAAGGCCTTGGGCGGCAGGGCGGAAAAACTATCGGTTTTGCTGCCAGTAGACGTCACAAACAAATACCCCGGCACGCCGTAGCGCAGGTTGATATTGATCTGCCAGTGCTCTCCTTGCCGCATGGTGCGGTTACCTTTGCTTGAAGCCAGATCGGTGGCGGCGCGTCAACCTTCGTGCTTGTGGCAGCATTTGTCCCGCGCCGTGCTGAGACATTCGCGCCAAGCGACTAGCTCTGCCAGCCCTGCATGGTGGCCCATGCCTCTTCTGCCGTGTCCACAAAGCGAAATAGTTCAAGGTCGGCCTCCGAAATCGTCCCCGCATCGGCCAGCGCGTCCCAGTTGATGATCTTTTGCCAGAAGGCCTTACCAAACAGCAGAATGGGCATCGGCGCCATGCGTTTGGTCTGGATCAGGGTTAGGGCTTCAAACAGCTCGTCCATAGTGCCAAAGCCACCGGGGAAAGCGGCTATCGCCTTGGCGCGCATTAAAAAATGCATTTTGCGGATGGCGAAATAATGGAAGTTAAAACACAGCTCTGGCGTGGCGTATTCATTGGGTGATTGCTCATGGGGCAGCACAATGTTGAGGCTTACGGATTTGCCGCCCACATCGGCTGCACCGCGGTTGCCCGCCTCCATCACCCCCGGCCCGCCGCCGGTGCAGACCACATAATCCTTACCGTCCGTCTTTAGGCTTTCCTCGGTGCAGATACGGGCAAATTTGCGCGCCTCGGTGTAATACTTTGAAAGCTTTGCCAGCGTCTCGGTGCGGGCGTTTTCCTTAAAGTCTGGGTCCGGTATCCGCGCGCCCCCAAAAAGCACCACGGTGCTTTCCACCCCTGCCTCTGTTAGCGCCAGTTCGGGCTTCAACAGCTCCAGCTGCAAGCGCATCGGGCGCAGCTCGTCGCGGCACAGAAAATCTGGGTCTGCAAAGGCCAGCCGATAGGTCGGCGCGCGGGTTTGCGGGGTGCTGACCACCTCTTGCGATTTTGCAATATCATGGCGGGCATCAGGGAAACGGCGCGGCTTGGGGCTCATGGAGTTGGTCCTGTGGCTTTGGGAGGGCTTAGGGTTGCAGATGTTACAGAGAATGGGAAGGGGGTAGTCTATTGCGAGTTGCATTAACAGCGTAAAAGTTAGATGTGATATATGGGTTTTCGCACGGAGAATATAAATCTTAGCTTAATCTCATTGGCGTAAAGTGAGGCCGGCATACCAATTTTGAAGCCTATTCACGTGCCCATAGCGTGAGGTGTGGCTATCTTTATCTATGTCATGGCGCTAACCTGTTTTGAGAGCATAAACGCCTTTAACAGCCTGCAATATAAGGTTTTCTACTTTTGGCGTCTGGAGAGCCTTCGCGCATGAGTTTTAGCGTTATTATCTTTGAAAAATACTTCAAATCCTTGCACGTACTGATGTGCAGCATCACAATATGCGTGGCAAGCGTTTCGCCAGCTATGGCGGAAACAAATTTGATTGCCGCAGGTGAGCGCAGCGCGCAGCTTGAGGCGCACAGATCGGGTGAAGCAACCCTTATGCCGCAAGATGGCTTGTTTATACTTGATTACCAGAATATTCAGCTGCCAGACAACGAAGAGATCGACTTGATCGGCTACCATATCCTGAGCCCGATAAACGACTGGGCCTATTTTGGTCTAGGCGGGTATGCCCCCTTTCTGAAGGGGGAGTATGGCGGCTTTATGGCTTTTGGGGTGCTTGCCCACGCGCAAATAAACCTGACCGGCAACATATTTGCCACCGCTGGCCTTTCTTTTGGCGGCGGTGGTGGCGGCAAAAGCATAACAGAAAGTGTAGAGCTTTCCGGCTCGGGTGGGTTTGCAAAAGGATATCTCGGGCTTGGATACGCGCTTGAAAAAATCTCCTTTGGTGTAAATATTTCACATATGGAATTTTTCAATTCTGCCATTAACAACACTCAAATCAATGTCTTTTTGCAAAAATCTTTTACGTACGACATAGGGGCGTATGGCCGCTCTGGCAGCAGCTTTAGCGGGCTGCCGCCTTCCCGTGGTGGAGAGCACGGTAGCATGGTCTCGTTTGGGCAGGATAATTACCTGCAAATTAACCCGGTAGGGGCCTATAAAGGTGTGATCAACGCTGTTGATATCCAGTATTCAAAGTTTATGTCGGCACATAGCTATTGGTATTATGCTTTGGGCGTTGGCTATAAAGGGCTGCCGATCTACAATCAGGTTATTGTGGGTATGGGCGCGCGTTTTGCGCTTTCAGAGCGTGTGCATGTTTTTGGCCAGCTCGGGCTTGGCTCAGGAGGCTACGCCCCATCGCAAATCGACACAGGCTCTGGCTTGCTTTTGTATCCAAAATTATCGGCTGAATATATGGTCTCCCACAACCTCGGGGTTGCCCTTACATCGGGATATGCCTTTGCGCTGGACGGCACGGCTAGAAACTTCACCATCGGGGCGGCGCTGAACAGCTATTTTGGCAAGCCAAATGCCGGTGAAGGTGCTGCCAACCGGGCTGAGGGAAGGTATAATGGCTACCGCTTTAGCCTCTCCCATGAGGTAGCGTTTAACCTGAGCATTAATGATACGCCAATCGCCGATCTCAACATGATCACCATCCAGCTCGACAAACTGATCTCTGATCAGGTCTATATCCCTCTACGTGCCGCGATTTCCTATCAGTCCTACAGGGGCTACCCGGGCTATGGCGAGGTGTCTGCCGGTATTGGCTACCAAAACCGCTACACCGCGGGCGACCCGCTGCAATATTTTAGCGAAATCCATATAGGGGCCAATGTTCAAGGTGCGATCGGCAGATATGCCATAGGCATAGATTTTGCCCTGCAAGAGGGCTTTGCGCTCCGTGCCTCTTTTGGTCAGACATTTGGGCCAGAGCACTTCAGGGCCTCCCAAATATCTTTGGGCCTAACAAGCCGATTTTCGCTTTTAAACATTTGAGCGAGCGCTCGGCATTAGTAAAAATCAACCGAACCCAGCGAGCCCCGCCCGACGACACCCCGTGCCTTGGCTCAACGAGGCTTTAGCGTCGCGCTAAACAGCCTCAAAGAAACGGCGCGGTTTGGGGCTCATGGGGGTGTGTCCTGTGGCTTGGGAGCGGGCAGGATTGCAGAAGTTGGGGGAAGGGAAGGGGGTGGTTCTTTATACAGATGGCGCAACTATGGGCGCTACAGCATCCAATACAGCTCGATGGCTTGGTATGTAGTGTGGGGCTAAAAAATTGAAAATTTTGGCCCAATCGCGATAGTTTTGATCGTCAGGAAATTGGTAACGGTCGCGAGGGAGTTCCAAAAGCTCAGGCCCGTTAGTTGCTATAATTTTTTCTAGCTCATAACGTCTATTGCCAGCGACACCACGACCTCTATATTCAAACGACTGCATGCTGTTCACATGATTTTCACCTACTGGTGGCGTTAAAAAACTTCTGGGCAGAAAACCAACGCCGATATCACCGCCAGTTTCATCCTGAAACGCTAGAAGCACAAGTAGGGAGGCATCCAGCGGCCGATCAGCATAGCAGCGCAGTGCAATCTCAACCTTCAAAAGAATTCGTTTAGTCTTTCGCATGGAAAGCTTACAGTGAACCGCGAGGTTGCTTGCCAGTTCAGCTGCGTGTCCTACGGAAAAGCTGTCCGTATCACCAAAAGGAATTGCGAGGGGCAGCGCTGACGCCAGCTCAAATACGGCATTCTTGAAGCTATCTTCTTCCGGCCCTAACCCGAGGCGAATATCAACAAATTTGTCGAGCTACTTCTCGTCATTGGTCGAAACACCAAACCGGTGTTGCGCCAAATTTTCAAGATAGTCGGCATTTACCATGAGGCAAAACACAAAGCCTGATTGGTTAAATACCAGCTTCATCGCCTCAAGAACCGCGATTGCATAATCCGGGTGGCAGCGGTCCAATTCATCAATCACGATAATGACACGGCTGGTATCATGGCCTTCAATAAGTGCCTCGTGAAGCGCTTCCAACTGCTGAGGGAGTTCTGTTTTCCTAACTTTTTCAGCGGCCATTTGAGCGGCTATCAACTGCCCTGCTGCTTTTGACATGCCTTCGCCCAAATCATTGATAATGCCATCAAGGGCTTCGAAATCATCCAACTTGTCGATAGCCGTATCGGTTACAGCATCGATCAATTCATCGGCACCGGATCTCAGCACAATTTTGGCAACAGACCTTACCCCGAGGCCCCAAGTTTTTTGGCCGATTCAATGGCTTTCTTTCCCTTGCCACCGTCTTTTCGCGGCAGGGCATCTACCAGCGCGCCAAGTAAAGTGACAACGGGGTCGCCCGAATGATCAGATTGCTGGACGTCGATTTCAATGACGACCTCTCCAGCTTGCCGTAATTGCGCAGACCAAGCCTTTCTAAAAAACGTCTTTCCTCTGCCAAAGCCAGCCTCGATCGAGATCACTTTTGCCGCATCGATGGATTTTATCAGGTTGGTAAATGTATTGCCAATGGCTTCGTAGCCAAGCCTGTCATTTTCCCAAATGTCCTTCAATAGTATCTCCACAGGTTTTTGAAAATTGTAATCTATAATGTCAGAAGCTAAACATAAGACCTATGGGCGCATAAAATTATGACCGGATATTGGCCAGAGCGCCTTTTCATACGCTCTGGCCATTTCCTTAAGCCTTACACCTCAACCGTCACCTTTTCCGCTTCAATCGGGCGCGATTTTGCGATCTCGATCTTGCGGGGCTTCAGCGCTTCGGGCACTTCGCGGATGAGATCCACATGCAGCAGGCCGTTGGCCGTAATGGCATCGGTGGCGCGCACGTGGTCAGCCAGCTGGAAGCGCTTTTCAAAGGCGCG
>WTAL01000209.1 GCA_013139635.1 Paracoccaceae bacterium | reverse complement strand
GCCTGCGAGGACTACGGGCTGAGCGTGACCTATAAAGGCACCATGCCGAATGGCGGGGCTGAATTTGTGCTGGATAAAGACCATGTGTTTGCGGCAGGGGACGAGGTTGCTGTTTGCGGAAACTCATACCTCATGCTGAAAGACAGCCGCTTTGCGCCGTATTTCGAGTTTAACGGCAGCTTTGCCGCGCATCGCGGGATATTTGCGGGCTGTGGCGGTGGGCTGCCGTTTGAAGCCAGCGAAGAGGCCGCGGCATCCTGCTGCTGAGCGCCTTATATTTATGGCTCTGAAGGGGCGTTGGCGGGGAATTGAAAAAAGGTATGGCCGCCTAACAGAATCGCTTTGCCGGGGAAATCGGTATAGGCAGCGCAGCGCAGATCTAAGCGGTGCATAAAATCCCGATACAGGTTTGGCAGGTCTTTTGGCGGTAGCTCTCGGGTGGCCAGCGTGATCGCCCGATCAATTTCACCTTGCAAATATAGCAATTCAACAACAATTTGGGTGTCAGCCCCGCCGATATGCGCTTCTGGCAAGGCCTGCCATGCGCGAACGGTTAAGGCGAGGCGGGTCCAGTCATCCCAATTTATGGCGGGGGAAAGAAGGGCGGGCCTTGGCGGGGGCGCATCGGTTTCGCCGCGCATATAGGGGGCAATTTCGGCTTTTGCCACAACCCAATCCATTGTTTGCAGGGCTGAGCCGGCGAAATGGCGTAAGGTTTGGGGCTGCTCGAATTGCTCTAGCGCCTCAAATGTGGGCTGCATGCCCAAGGCTTCGATAAGGGCTTGATGGATGAAAAGCCATGCGGCCTCTGGGTCATCTGCCGGGGTTATCAACCCCGTTTGCGCGGCTATAATATATTGGCGGGCAGCAAGGGCGACCTCATCTTGCCCGCTCAGGTTATAAACAAGGCCTAAAACCGCCAGCTCCCGGCTGAGAATATCGGCTTTGTATATGTCAAACCCGATCTGCTTTTGCAGGCGCTCGGCGGGGGTATAGCTGCGCCGAATTTCGGTTGGGCCGGTTTGGCCTATTTGCAGCAAGGCGTAGGCGTCTGCGTTGTTTTCGCCTGCCATATTCAAAATGGCGGCATCGTCCGCGTGGCGGCTTAAAAAGAGGCTATATTCCGTAAGGTCTGCAAGATTGGCCATAACCAGCCCCGCGAGTATAATTTCACCGTTGGCTTCAGCCATTTGAGCGAAGTTCAACTTAAAGGCGTCTGATTGGTCGCGAATGACTAAGGGCAGCCTCATGCCCTTCATGTAGGGCTGTTGAAAGCTTTGCCATAGTGCGGGGGTGCTCTGGATTTCGTGCAATAACGTGAAAAAACTTTGGCCACCATCGGATAAAATTATGGCGCGCAACACGGGGAGGTTGGCCTGTGCAAAAACCTGAAGTGGATCTTCTCCGGTGGTGGCCAGGCCTGCTTGCACCCCGAGTTGCGAGATTGAAAACGCGATTTCGAGATCATTTAATCGGTTGGATTGTTTTGCACCATCTTGCCGAATTTGGCTTATTAAGGCCAACCCTTGCGCGGCGGGCATATCTTGATAACGCAACAAAAGATAAGCGGCATTGGGGCCAAAGCGCCGAGAGGTATAGCCGCCCATGCTTGGGCGCATTTCTATTATTGTTTCTGCAAGATTATTGATTTGCGGTTCAAACTGGCAGGTTTGGGCGCTTGTAATTGAGGCTGAAAGCGCGAGCGTTGCGGCGAGGGATAGGCTCTTAAAAATATGGTGCATTATTGTATTCACAACCTCATATGACCCGGACCGCTGCATTGCAAACTAGGGTTGCTTTGCTGTCGGGGTCAACTAAAACCTTGCGGACCCTACAGGATGTGGCAGAGACAGCTATTGCGGGCAGGGGGCGGGCTTGGTAATTAAGGAGAAGTCCAAAAGGAAAGCCTGTGACGCCGAAGCTTGAATTGCAAAACATTACCCGGATTTTTGACGGGGTAACGGTGGTGGATGATCTGACGATCAGCCTGATGCCGGGACAGGTGACGTGCCTGCTGGGGCCGTCGGGCTGCGGGAAATCTACCACGCTGCGGATTGCGGCTGGGGTGGACCTGCAAAACAGCGGGCGGGTGCTGCTGGACGGCGCGATTATCTCGGATGATTCTGTGCATTTGCCGCCGGAAAAGCGCTCGATTGGGCTGATGTTTCAGGACTTTGCTCTGTTTCCACACCTATCTGTTGTGGATAATGTGGCCTTTGGGTTGAAATCGCGTGACAAGCGTGAGGTGGCGCTGGGCTTGCTGGACAAGGTTGGGCTGAAACACGCCGCCGAGCGGTTTCCGCATATGCTTTCGGGCGGGGAGCAACAGCGGGTGGCACTGGCGCGGGCTTTGGCACCGAACCCGAGCGTGATGCTGATGGATGAGCCGTTTTCGGGGCTGGATAACCGCCTTAGGGACGGCATTCGGGACGACACTTTGGCGATTTTGAAAGAGCTGGAAACTGCCGTTTTGCTGGTGACGCATGAGCCGGAAGAGGCTATGCGGATGGCCGATAATATTGCGCTGATGCGCGCGGGGAATGTGGTGCAATATGGCGCGCCTTATAACCTTTATAATGCGCCGGTTGATTGCAAGGTCGCTGGGTTCTTTAGTGATATCAATGTGATACACGGGGTTGTGCAAAACATGCAGGCGGAAACGCCGTTTGGGCAGTTCTTTACGCCCAACCTTGTGGATGGGGCCGACGTAGAGATTATTGTGCGCCCGCAACACCTGAAAATTGATTTTGACAGGCAGGGCAAAGGGCCGCTGCCCACGCCGCAAGACGGGGTGCCAGCGCGGGGCGTGATTAAGCGGGCGCGGTTTATGGGGAATGAGAGCCTTGTGGAGCTGGAAATGGATTATGACAAGTCGGTGCTGAGCGCGACTATTCCGGGGGTGTTTTTGCCGGGGGAGGGCACGCCGCTATGGCTGAGCCTGCGCCGTGACCGCTGCTTTGTGTTCCCGTGCGAGAACCAGAGCCGCGTTAAAAGCCCCTATATGGAGAAAAATTCCGCCGATTAGGGCGTTAGGGTTTGAACCTTAGGGCGGAAGCCCTTAGATAAGGAATGTATATCTCAAATCGGGAGAGAGAGAATGACTACGACACTATTTATCGGCAATATCGGCCCTATGGGCTTGATCCTTGTGGCCGTTGTTGTGCTGGTGCTTTTTGGGCGCGGCAAGGTTTCGTCACTTATGGGCGAAGTTGGTAAAGGCATTTCGAGCTTCAAAAAAGGCGTAAATGAAGGCAAAGCCGAGCTTGAGCAGGCGGCAGCTGATGAAGCTGTTGACGTAACGCCTGTTGAGAAAAAAGACGAAGCCTAAGGCTCCGCCATTACTTAAAAGCGGGGATGTGCCAGAATGTTTGATCTGGGCATGATGGAAATTCTTGTCATTGGCATGGTGGCGTTGATCGTTGTCGGGCCAAAAGACTTGCCGGGGCTGTTTCGCACCGTTGGCAATTTTGTGGGCAAGATGAAGGGGATGGCGCGGGAATTTCAGCGGTCTATGGATTCGGCGGCAAAGGATGCTGGCGTAAGTGAAGCCATGGATAGCGTGAAAAGCGCGACGAGTGGGCTGAAAAAGGCCACCAGCTTTAACCCGACGGATTTCAACAAAGACCTGAAATCTATGACCAAAGACGCGATTAATAAAAGCACTATGCTGGACGATGACGCGAAAGCGGCGCGGCTGGCGAAGATGGAAGCCGAGGCGGATGCCGACCCCGGCGCGCGGGCGGATGACGGTGAGCCTCCTGTGAAGAAGGCAGCGCCTAAGGCGGCCAAGAAGCCCGCTGCGAAGAAGCCAGCGGCGAAGAAAACAACGGCCAAGAAGCCAGCGGCTAAGAAGCCTGCTGCGAAAAAACCGGCGGCCAAAAAGCCAGCTGCCAAGGCCGCTGCTAAAAAGCCCGCCGCCAAAAAGACTCCTGCCAAGAAAGACGCATAGATGAGCGATAGTGAAGTGGAAACCAGCGCCGCGCCGCTGATTGAACATCTGGCGGAATTGCGCAACCGGCTTATCCGGTCGGTGCTGGCGTTTGTGGTCGGGATGCTGATTAGCTACTCTGTTTCACAACAGATTTTTGACTTCCTTGCCAGCCCGATTTGCACCCAGCTTATTGAAGCCACGGGCGAGTGCGGGCTGATATTTACCGGCCTGCAAAAGGGTTTTACGACTGCGCTGCGCATTTCGATGTTTGGCGGGTTTATTCTGGCATTCCCTATCATTGGCTGGCAGCTCTGGCAGTTTGTGGCCCCGGGGCTTTATAAAAAAGAAAAAGGCGCGTTTTTGCCGTTTTTGTTAGCCTCGCCGGTGCTGTTTTTCATCGGGGCTTCCTTTGCGTTTTACGCGGTGCTGCCGCTGGCGTTTGACTTTTTCCTTGGTTACCAAAACCTTGGGGCCGAGGGCGCGGAGGCGCTGGATGGGCCTGCGGCGGTGGGGATCACCTTCCTTGGTACAATTGACGAATACCTTGGGCTGACGATGAAATTTGTGCTGGCTTTTGGCCTGACCTTCCAGCTGCCCGTGCTAATGACCCTTCTGGCCAAGGCGGGCATGCTGAATGCTAAAGCGCTGACCAGCACGCGGAAATACGCGATTGTGGCGATTTTGGGCTTGGCGGCGGTGATTACGCCACCGGATGTGATCACGCAGATTATCATGTTTACGGTGATTTACGGGCTTTATGAGCTGTCGATTATTTTGGTGAAAATCGTGGATAAAAAGCGCGAGGCGCAGTTGCGTGAAGACGGGTTTTATGACGATGAGGATGACGCTGAACCGGAAGTGAAAGAAAAGGCCGAGGGGCCAATTCTGGAGATTGTTGAGGACGACGACGACGATTTCGAAGCCGATGCCTTTGACGATGAAAACAAGCCAACATGAGTAAAAAGGCGCTGAAGCGGATTGCGGCGGCGCTGGAGCGGATGAGCCCCGCGCCGATGGGCACGCCGGACTTTGCCGCCGCCAGTGCCTTTGTGTGGGAAACCGAGCCGGATGCCTTGCGGCCTGTGGCCAAGGTGAATGGCGTGGCGATGGCGCGTTTGGTTGGGATTGACCGCTCGCGCGACACGCTGGTGGCCAATACCGAACAATTTTCCAAGGGCATGCCCGCGAATAATGCGCTGCTTTGGGGCGCGCGGGGCATGGGGAAAAGCTCGCTCGTGAAGGCGGTTCATGCTGAGGTGAGCGGGCTGAAGCTGGTGGAAATCCAGCGGGAAGATATTCCGAGTATTGGCCGCTTGATGAACCATTTGCGCGGGCGGGATGAGCGGTTTTTGCTGTTTTGCGATGATCTTTCGTTTGACCATGATGACAGCCATTATAAATCGCTGAAGGCGATTTTGGATGGGGGCATTGAGGGGCGGCCCTCAAATGTGATTTTTTATGCGACCTCGAACCGGCGGCACCTGATGCCGCGCGATATGATTGATAACGAGCGGCAAAACGGGATTAACCCCAGCGAGGCGGTGGAGGAGAAGGTTTCCTTGTCTGACCGCTTTGGGCTGTGGCTCGGGTTTCATCCTTGCACGCAAGACGAATATTTACAGATGATTGCGGGCTATTGCGCCGATATGGGGCTGAAGCCTGAAAACCTGCGGGCCGAGGCGATTGAATGGCAGCAAACGCGGGGCGGGCGCTCGGGGCGTGTGGCGTGGCAGTTTGTGACAGACCTTGCGGGGCGGCTGGGCGCGTGAGATTTTAAGCATTTGGGCGGGGAAAATGGTTGAATTGCGGTGCGAACTGGCTGACAAGTTAGGTGTACAAATGTAGACAGGAGCTCCCGATGACACAGGCAACCCCTCTTTGGCAGCCGAAGGCCGCAGACACCCTCATGGAGCGCTTTATGGCGGAAACGGGGCAAAGCCCTGTCGATTATGCGGCGCTGCACGCGTGGTCTATCGAAAATACGGCTGATTTTTGGCGATTGGCGTGGGATTTTTGCGGGATGCAGGGGGCGCAGGGCGACGAGGCATATGTGCATAATGACGACCCGCTAAGGGTGCAGTTTTTCCCTGAGGCGCGGCTGAATGTGGTGGAGACTTTCCTGAAAAATGCCGATGAGCGGCCTGCGATATCGTTTATCGGGGAAAACGGAACGCGGATGAAGTGGTCGCGGGCGGAGCTGAAGCGCGAGGTTGAACAGCTGGCGGCGGGGCTGAAGGCGGAGGGGATTGTGGCGGGCGACCGCGTGGCGGGCTATGTGCCGAATATGCCGCAAACGGTGGCGGCGATGCTGGCGGCGGCCTCGCTCGGGGCCGTTTGGTCCTCCTGCGCGCCGGAAAGCGGGCCGGATGTGGTGGTGGACAGGTTTGACCAGACCGAGCCGAAGCTGATGTTTACGGTGGATCACTATTATTACGGTGGTAAGCGCTTTGAAACGGCGGCTTCGGTGGCTGAAATTGTGGAACGTTTGCCGAGCCTTAAGAAGGTGGTGACGTGGAATTTTTCTGGTGGCCAAAGCAGCTATGAGGATTTCAAAGTGGCGGATGCAGGGCCGCTGGACTGCACGCCGATGGGGTTTCGAGACCCGCTTTATGTGATGTTTTCGTCCGGCACCACGGGCAAGCCAAAATGCATTGAGCATTCGGGGGGCGGCACGCTGCTGCGGATGCTGGTGGAGCACCAGCTGCATTGCGATATTAAGCCCGGCGACAAGGTGTTTTATTACACGACGTGTAACTGGATGATGTGGAACTGGCTGGTGGGGGCGCTGGCCTCTGAGGCTGAAATTGTGCTGTATGACGGCAACCCTGCTTTCCCCGATATTGACCGGCTTTTTGCGCTGGCGGAAAGCGAGCGCTTTACTCATATGGGGGTTTCGGCGAAGTTTATTGACGGGGTGCAGAAGGCGAACCACAAGCCAAGCACACATGATCTGAGCGATTTGCGGGTGGTGCTTTCGACGGGCTCGCCACTTTCCCCCGAGGGGTTTGCGCATGTGTATGCTGACTGGAAGGCCGATGTGCAGCTGGCCTCGATTTGTGGTGGCACGGATATTTTGGGTGTGTTTGTGGGCGGCTGCCCGATTTTGCCGGTGTATCAGGGCGAGATTCCCTGCGCGGCTTTGGGGCTGGACGTAACCACACTGGGCGAAGATGGCCAGCCTGTGAGCGGGGAACCGGGCGAGCTGGTGTGCCGCAATGCGCACCCCTCTATGCCGACGCGGTTTTTGAATGATCCGGACGATGCCCGCTATCGCGCGGCCTATTATGGCACGTATCCTGACATTTGGGTGCAGGGGGACTTTGCGCTGCGCACCGAACAGGGCGGGTTTATTGTGCTGGGGCGGTCTGACGCGACGCTGAACCCCGGCGGGATACGCATTGGCACGGCTGAGATTTATCGCCAGCTTACGGATATTGACGAGATTCTGGACTCGGTGGTGGTGGGGCAGAGCTTTAATAATGACACCCGCGTGGTGCTGTTTGTGATGCTGAGAGCAGAGGCAACGCTGGACGAGGCGTTGATTAAGCGGATCAAAACCAGCATCCGCAAAAATGCCTCGCCGCGGCATGTGCCGGCCATAATTATTGCCGTGGCAGATATTCCGCGCACGATGTCAGGTAAAACGGCAGAGCTGGCGGTGCGCGATGTGGTGAATGCCCAACCCGTGCGTAACCTGACGGGGCTAGCCAACCCCGAGGCGCTTAAATTGTTTAAGAGCCTGCCAGAGCTTGCGGGCTGAATAAATGTGTCATCGGGAAAGTTAGTGTTGCCCTAACTCAACCCTAGCGCTAGAGTGGGCGAGTTTACACGTAAAAGGAGTTTTTTATGAAAATTGGTATTGCTGCGGCCGTTTTGGTCGTAATCTTAGGCGGCGCACTCTGGATGACTGGCGTCATTGGCGGAACGGTTTACGGGACAAGCTGGCTTAACGGAACATCAGGCGGCTCAGCGGGTGATCAGGTTATCATCGTTATCGGCGAAGGCGGTGTTCCCGATGGGCTTGCGCCGGATACTGAAATTACAATTGGTTCGCTCGACACAGGTGAAGCTTATTGTAAGGCCAAAATTGTGGAAGCTTTGGACACGCCTGACGGGCCTGGCTATGCCGCCCTTTGCATCGAAGGGCTTTAACACGTTTCTTTGAAAGAACAGATTTGTGTTCAAAATTTTGGCAGCGGGGCTACGCAGTGCGGAGCTACCGCTGCCTTTTTTATGGTGCTATTGCGCGGTCGCCATCTCCCCGATCTTCCAACCCGAAATGCCCCTATTGCAGCATAAACTTTAGTTTAAAAGCCCGATTTAACCTTTAGGTCAATTTTTACCCCGGGAAAATATGGGTATTGCTGAAGCTCAAACACGAGAAATGCCAATTTATTTTAACAGCGCGTAACGCACTGAATGATTATGGCAATTTTTGAATGAGACTAAGTAACGAGTGACGGCAAACCCAAAATAGCTGGGAAATCAGCAAGGGCTGCGCCGTTGAATTCGATATAAAAAACGGGGAACAAAAAATGGCATTTATCTATGAATTGGGCGTCGATAGCGATGGGAGTAGCGCTGGTTCTTACTCCGATTGGACCGAGGATTACGTAGGCGGAAACTCTGGTGGCGCACCGGGCGACTTCCCGAGTTCCAACTGGGATATTGACCTCGCAAACCCCGCAACCACATCCGGCCCAAACGGCACCGATGGTGGCGGTATTATCATTGGCTCTATTGTTCAGACATCAGATGATGGCGGCACCTCGACAGACCCTAACGATGTGAGTGATGGCAACCTCGACGCGGGTGAAACTTTTACCATCGAAATCGATGATGGCAGCGGTGGTTTTAACACCCTGAACGCAACGGTGGACTATTACTTCACGCCAAATGCAAACGCAGATACTTCTTTGATGGTCTTTATTGTCGATAATGGCGACGGAAGCTTCTCAAAATATGCTTACAACCTGGGCAATGGAGACCCTGCTGAAACTGATCTGCAGAAAATTGCCGGAGGGCGGATAACAGAAGGGATGACCAATAACGGGCACACCTTTGATTCCTATGAAGACCGCGTAATTGTGTGCTTTATGCGTGGCACCAAATTAGCGACGCCCACAGGTGATGTGCTGATCGAGGATGTTATGATCGGCGACAGGGTGTTAACGGTAGATAGCGGTGTGCAGGTTGTGCGTTGGATCGGCAGCCGCAAGCTAAAGCCCAGCCGCGCTACAACACCCGTTCGGATAAAAGCTGGCGCACTTGGCGCACAAATGCCGAGCCATGATTTGCTTGTTTCTCCGGCGCACCGCGTGCTGATCTCAGGTTGGCGGGCCGAAGCTTTGTTTGGTGAGCCTGAATACCTCGTGGCGGCAAAAGACCTTGTGAATGATAGCACTATCGTTTTTGCACGCGACATCGAGAACGTCGAATATTTTCATCTGCTGTTTGATAAACACGAGATTGTTACGTCAAATGGTATGCCAAGTGAAAGCTTCCACCCCAGCGCGGATGCGCTTTGCGCCCTTACTTATGAAGCGCGCACCGAGCTTTTAGCGCTTTTCCCTGAGCTGAGCGACGAGGCAAACAGTGGGTATTTGGAAATTACGCGGCCTATGTTGAGCGAAGCTGAAGCCCGGCTGCTTAGCTGATCGGCATTTGGTTGCCACCTGTTATGGTCGCGCTTGAATGAGCAATTTTGGCGCGACTAGATAGGTAGATAAGGGCTGCAAAGCAAGAATTACGCCTAATTTTTTGGGTTAATATTTAACGGTATATCAGTTTCAAATCATGAAGATTGGAAAACAAAATGCTAAATAAAATTTTAACAACCACGGCGGCGGTGACCATCGCTGTTTCAAGTGTGTCTTTTGCCACCGTAGCAACCTTGGCCCTTTCTACCGAAATGGCTGTGGCGGGAAACGGAAAAGGTAACAGCAATGGAAATGGTAACAGCAATAGAGGTAGAAATAATGGTAACTCCCGAAATAGTAATAGTAATGGCAATGGCAATGGCAATAACGGCGCTAGCAATGGCAATGGCAACGGCCAAATCGCCTCAGCCCTTGGCGCTTTAAACGCGGCCCACGCCAACCAAAACGCGCTGGACAACGCGGCGGCAAATTCTCGCGTTGGGATGGTTGCGACCTATCAACGTGAAGCGGCGCTCACGGCCGAGCTGACCGCTGAAGCCGCGGCGGCCTTGGAAGCGCTGACGGAGCTAACGGAACCAACGCGCACAAGTGCTGAAATTCAGGCGGCGATAGAGGCGGCTAATTTGGCGGGCGATGACGCAACGGCGCTGGAAGCTGAGCTGGCGGATGCAGTGGCCTATGAAACCGCAGCGGCCACGGCTGTCACAGCGGCGGCTGCGGCAGCCGAACAAGAGCTGATTGAAGCCGCAGCGCTTGAAGCTGCCGCAAACAAAGATGTGCCGACAGGTGATGCGCTCGAAGCCTTACGCGTGATGCTTGGGCTTGAGTAAAATTGAAATCATGCTACATCTGAGTTACGATTTCGGATTATAAGCGGAGATTGAAATGCGTTTTGGAAAACCTTTTGTGGCGACGATTATGTCGTCGCTGCTTATGGCTGAGATGGCCTTTGCGCAATCTTCGGGCGCTGCCGCTGGTGGGGTAAACCGCCCCGAGATCGTATTTGAAGCGCCCAAACTGGCCGATCGGCAAACCGTGCAGGATTTACTTACTGAACTGGTTGCCGACGGTTTTACCTATATTGAAGTCCACCGCACTTTCCTTGGCCGCGCGCGTTTTGTTGCCTATACCGCGACGGAGATCCGCGAGGTTGTGATAAATCCGGCATCTGGAGAGATCCTGCGTGATTTGGTACAAGACAACACTGGAAGCCTACCCGAGCAAGCCAGCGCCAACGCTCAACAGGCTGGCAATAACGGCAATGGCAAGGGCAATAATGGTAACGGCAATGGCAACAGCGGCAATGGCAACAGCGGCAACGGCAATAATGGCAATGGAAATGGCAATAGTGGCAACTAGGCTGGCGGCGGCCATTACGGCTTGCTATAGTCAGGCATAAACCAAGGTTTCCATTGGGAGGGCCGCTATTGTCCAAATTTTCGGGGGCGCGCATTAGCACCCTTCTTCTTACTGCCATTGTTTTCCTACAGGTCGCATTTTCCCTTTTTTACATTATTGATATTGCGATGGAGCTATTAGGCATCCGCAAGGTTGCGGTGAGCTGGGAATACCGCGAAATCGTGCAGATGGTTACGATATTCGGGATGCTGCTGGGGGCGTTCCTGGGCATTGTGGTGCTCAAGGGCATCGGAAAAAGCCTGCGCGAAGTGGATAACCGGATGTTGGCGGCCTCGGGCGAGTTTCACGAACTCATGATTCGGCGCTTCGAGGAGTGGGGGTTAACGCCTTCGGAAAAAGACGTGGCATTGTTTACGCTCAAAGGCCTTTCAAATTCCCAGATCGCGGACCTGCGCGGCAAAAGTGTGGGCACAATTAAGGCGCAGTGCAACGCGATATACCAAAAGGCAAACGTAAGTGGCCGCACACAGCTTATTAGCCATTTTATCGAAGATTTGTTTTAGGCGTCATTCGTTTAGCCCCCCTTTTCAGTGAACTAAATTAGAAGCGGCATGCCCATTTATAGGGGCGATAGTTATCGTTTTGATGGTGGTTCACACTCACCACAAAACCAGGTCATTGTTATGGTGAGAGCTCCTTGACCTGCCCCTAAGAAATTCACCAGTTTGAACTAGAGTCTGGCCTAACCAAAGGCAGACAATGAAAGGATCAAGATTTTCGGACGGACAAACTATGGGCATTTTAATGAGCACGAGGCTGGCGCGAAGTGCGCTGATCTTTGCTGTAAGCACGGGATGTCACACGGCATGTTTTATACGTGGAAGTCGAAGTTTTCGGGTATGGCCGTGCCGGATGCCAAACGGCTAAGGGCACTGGAAGATGGTGCGATATAAGTCATGTCGCCCGCCTGAGGCCAAGCTGTGGACGCGCTTTCGCAATTTAGCAAATGAACGACGGCAATTTGGGTGTCGCCACCTGTTCATCTTGCTGCGCCGTGAGGGCGAGAATTCGAGGATCAACCGCATCTACCGAGAAGAAGGGCTAACGGTCCGCAAAAGGCGTGCCAGACGCAAGGCTATCGGCACCCGTGCGCCCATTCTGGTTGAGGCAAAGGCGAAGGCGCGCTGGTCTTTAGACTTTGTGCATACTTGCTGCAATTCCCGACACATCAATTTCAGGCAGGCGTGTCGTTCGAGAGTTGGCAGAGATTATCGAAAGACGCGGAAAGCCAGAGATGATTGGGTAATCCCCCTATTTTAATGGGGTCCACTAGTAGAATTACGCGGCCATTTTTAGTTTCATGGCGGGTGTGATCCCACCCATGGCCATGTTGGGCCGGTCATTGTTGTAAGTCCATAGCCATTCTGTGGCTTCGTTTTGAGCCACCTCAATAGTTTCAAAGATGTTCTGATCTAACCATTCATGTCGAACTGTGCGGTTGTATCGTTCGATATAAGTGTTCTGCTGCGGCTTGCCGGGCTGGATGTATTGGATGTGGATGCCCGTCCGCTCAGCCCATGCCATTAGCTTGCCGCTGATATATTCTGGGCCATTATCAACCCGAATAATCAACGGCCTGCCACGCCATTCTATGATCCGGTTAAGGCTGCGCACCACCCGTTCGGCGGGCAGCGAGAAGTCCACCTCAATGCCTAACCCTTCATGGTTGAAGTCA
>WTAL01000183.1 GCA_013139635.1 Paracoccaceae bacterium | reverse complement strand
ATGTGCCCGCCTATGCCATGGCGCTTGGCACGCCGGTAATTGCGACCGATTATGCTGGCACACAGGATTTTTGCACAGCCAAAACCGCGCATGTGATCCCGTGGCGCAAGCGCCTCGTGCGCCCCGGTGAGCCGATATATCCGCTTGAAAATGCCTTTTGGGCCGAGATTGACCACGAAGCACTCGCCGCCGCCATGCAGGACGTGGTGGGCAACCCCGAAGCCGCCAAGCAGCGCGCCATGTGCGGTAAAACCTTGATGTTAAACGACTATTCTCAAGAAGCTCTGCGCGGTCGGTATATAAAGCGCTTAACGGCCCTTAACCTTATTTAACCGCGCCGCAGGCCTACGGATTGCGCTCATTCTGCCTGATATTTAGACCTATCGAATTTATTTTCGATACGATATTGTAATTTCCAGCTACAGTAGTAAGTAACTGCAAACTTATTCACACAAAAGGACCAGATATGGCACCCGTAACCTCCGGCTATAGCCGCATTCAAATCATTCTGCACTGGGCGATTGCCGTGTTGGTGGTATTTCAATTTGTTGGTCATGACGCCATTCAAAGCATGGTAGAGGAGTTTGGCCTCGCGGCATCTTCTGCTGAAACCATTCCGCTGCTTGCGCGCGCGCATGTTATGGCTGGGATCCTTACATTTGTCCTCATGCTCATTCGTGTTTTCATGCGGTTTACCAAAGGCACACCGGCGTTGCCCAAGGAAGAAACTGCTATGATGAAAATGGCGGCGCACGCCACGCATGGCATGCTTTACCTTGCCTTGTTTTTGATGCCCATGAGCGGTGCCGCGGCCTGGTTTGGCCAAGTCGAGCTAGCAGATACGGTTCACGTTACGCTGAAATTTGTATTGCTCGGATTTGTTGCCTTGCATGTTGCTGCGGCTCTGTATCATCAGTTTATCCTGAAAAACGGGCTGATCAAGCGCATGATGAAAGCCGGTTAAACACCGCAAAAAACCAGCCTTGCATTACCGCATATTGATTATGCGGTAATGCCCGTAGCATTTCCCCACCCCCCCATTATTTGTAGCTCATTCTAAACGATTGAGATTTTTGAACTACAAATTTACTTAGGGGAAATGATATGCCAGACACTGCTGTCTATGGCTCTACCAGCGTTGAAACCCAACGCGCGCAAGAGTATCTGAACAAAATTGCCGGTAAAAAGCTGGTCGATGAAAACGGTGAGCTAAATTCCAAAACGCAAAAACTCATAAAAGAATTTCAGAAAGAGGCTGGGCTAAAGATCACGGGGGATGTTGATAGCAAACTCCTGAGCCTGCTGGCTGAAACGTCGAGATACAAAAAAGCGGATTACGAGTTAAAGATCGGCGGCAAAACCTATTTGCTTACCAAGGCAGAGCATAAAGAAGCCGTTGCAGTTATTCGGAAAAAGGCGCTCATTCCCATTGCAGCGTCTCTCAAGGTTTCGGTAAAAGAAGCGCGGGGCCTCTGGGACCACCAGTCCGAAATTAGCAAAGGCAGCTTTTGGGCATGGGCGATTGAAACCTATGCCGGGGGGGTCAACCTTCCAAAAGAATCCATCATCAAAACGGCTGAAAAGAGTGTTGCCAGTTTTGACGCGCTGGTCAGAAAAGGGGATTTGAAGGATTTTAGCAACTCCTTTTTTAATGCCCGAAAAAGTGTGGCAAGCGCACGGCAGGCCATGAAAAATTACATGGGTGCGATAGACTCCAACGGCAAGCACCTAGAGGGGCAGCTGGTCTTGTGCACCGAAATTTCGGTTATGGCGCTATCCCTTGCGGCTAATCCGGCGGTTGCGGCGCGGTTTGGTATAAGCAAAATCGCGGCAGGCATTGCTGTTTCAGGGGCCACAGCGGCGGGCGTTACGGCGGCCACCGAAATCAGCAAAGGGGTAAACGGGATATCTGACGGCCCGCTCAAAGCCTATCATAATGTTGTTGTTGATGGGATGATTGGTGCCGCTCTTGGCGCATTACTTAAAGGCGGCTTAGGGAAGACAGCCGCCACAAAGGTTGCAGGGTATCTGGTCAAAAAAATGTCCAAAACCTTTTTGGCAAAAATGACCACAAACGGCGCTGCCAAATTTGCTAAAAACTTTCTAGTGGAGCACGGGCCGGGGATTGTGCAGGACTGCATTAAGGATGTGTTGATCCGCGCCAAAAGCACCTCGGGTAAAATTACGCTGGAATGGGCGCTGGAAATGATCGCGAAAAACATCGTGCTCTCCCCGATTTTCAGGCGCATTGAAAAGTCGTCCGATGTGGATGGCAAAACCGCAATGAAATATCTGTCGCCCAAAAAGCTGGCCCAGATAAAAGATGCTTTCCCCTCTCCGCCCTCAAACACGCAGGTTCAGGAACTGATTTCAAATGTGCTCGGGGATTCCGCCAAGATGGGCAGCAAAAAGGTTTATGATTCCGTATATGGTGATTTGAAGGGCACGTTTACCGAGAAGAAAGTGCAGACCAAGCTGGTAGACGGCATTTTCAGCAAAAAAATGATGGCCCATGCCGAAAAGCTGGCGGCAAAGCGGTAAGCGCACAAAAAAACGGCCGCGCAGGGTGCGCGGCCGTTTTCTAAGCTCTAGCGAGTTTAGACTACATCGCAATTGAGAAGTTCACGCCAATACCGATAGCGGAGTTGTTCTCAAATGTGCCAGCTGCACCCGCTGAATCGCCCAGCCAGATATATTTGGCACCGCCGGAAATTTTTACATTCCCCATAGTGTGCGTTACGCCAGCGCCGACGCTAAAGAAGCCATCAGTCGGGGCCAGTGGCGTTGGGTCGCCACCAAGGTTGCGCTCATAGCCAACGGTAACCGCCGCCGAAAGGGTTTCAGACAACTTGCGGCCAACACCAAGGTTGATGGTCACGCGGTCATTATCATAATCTACAAGCGAACCAAGTGGATAGCTATCAGGAGTTAGGTCAAACGCGGACCAGTTAACCCAGCGAACAGAGCCGAAAACCAGCGTTTTCGGGTTTACGCCGGATTGGAATTCAAGGTTGATTGATTGCGGGGTCACAACATCCATTGTGCCTGCGAGCGCGCCAAATTCAAGTGTGTCATGTGTGGTTGTTACGGTTGAACGATACGTGAGCGCCACGCGCAACGCGATATCTGGAATTTGGTAAGCGGCACCAGCCACAAAGCCAAAGCCCGATGCCGGGTCAGCCACAATGGTATAGCCAGCAACAAAAGGAACGGCGGCGGTTGCCTGCATGGTTTGGTAAGTCCCGCCCCCAAAAAGCACAATGCGTTCTGTTACATCATAGCTACCGATCACGGTAATGGCCGAGGAAGTAAGGTCAGCAGTGGTGCCAGAATAAAACCCAGCCGTATATTCTGCCAAAGACCCGAAGGGCTGGTCAAAAATAACCGCGAGCGAAACTTTGTCGCCCAAGTCGGTTTTATACCCGCCCGAAAACCCAAAGTAGTTTGGCGACATTATACCCGTATCGGCAGT
>WTAL01000101.1 GCA_013139635.1 Paracoccaceae bacterium | reverse complement strand
TCGGAAATTGGTTGCCTTTGAAGGATATCATTTGCTGGTCCCAATTTGCTACGGTTCAAGGGCTAGGATTACCGAATGTGACCGAGTTGGCAATCAAAGGGTCAAGCTTTGCGACAGAACCAATGAAGGCTAATTTGTGTTTCGGCAAATATCAACGTCGCTTAAATCGGAGCCTGCCACAAAAGTTTCAGGAAAAGCTTTTTCAGAAATCTTCAGAAAATTTAGGTCAAACTTTCAGGACTTTCAACACATCGATGACAGATGGTCGAAAGGCATCTGCATTCCGCAGCTCTGCTTTGAAACCAACTCAAAGGGAACACAAAATGTCCGATCTATTGACAATCAACGTAACAAACCTAGAACCGCAAACTCAAAATTTTTTCTTTTTCCAAGAGCCGGCAAAATATCTTGGTGGGCCGGAAGTTTACAGCAACAGCCTGTTTTCGGAATCGCTGGCGAACTCTGGCGAGTCTGGCGCAATTTTGACGTTTCAAGTCAACTTGCAATTTTATGCTGGCATTCAAGAGGCGCATTCAACCCCTGTGGTTGGCCAGTCGTCAGGTTACACATCTGCAAGCCGTGCCATTGACTTGGCACTCAAAAGCGGGCCCCCAACAAATGACACAACCGTTGCAACAGTAGGCCCTCTCGGCCTAAGCAAACCAGCTAACTCACCTGGCGTTCAAGATGGCTCTTTTCGCATCACAACGCCTGAATTTTCGTCGCCACCATTTTATAACGTCGGTTCAGCGGTTGATGTTAACGGTGGCATCGTTTTGTCCAACTTTGTGCAGGCAAATCCGCAGGACAACGCTGATTGCGAACCGATTCTAAAATATTATGTTTCGACTGGCCAGTTCACGCCCGGTAATGTCATGAACTTTACCCAAGCCGCGACGAAATCCCAGCTTTGTGATTTCACCGGTGGCTATACGGTCATTGATGTTGAACTGGACAAAAATGGCGATTGGAACATTACCAACAAGACTTAAGCCGCGTCTCAGTGCGCAATTTCTAGGCGGGGTCAATTGCGATCTTGCCTAGATCAGATCTCCTCGAAAGATTTTGACTCAATGGCCAGATCAAACAAAATTATCGTCACAAACCAGTGGAACGCCACAATGGATTTTTATGTCGTGCAGCAACCGCCACAATTCATCAATGCGGGAATGCCCTATGAGGTGACAACAACAAGTCTAGGCACGGCCGCTTTGCTCTCCTATGACGCTTCAGGAACAACGTGGGAGCTTCCACTAGATCAACAGAATATTGCCGCGGCCTATAGCAACCATGTCACCGCAAGTATGAACCGGATCACCCCGATGCTCATACCGGCAACGCCAAGCGGCCTATATGCACATTGGCCGATCGAATTAACACCGCACGATAACACGCCTGAACTGGCCAATAATACAGTGTTGTCGCCAGAGCCCCTTGGCCTTTCTAAACCCGCATATACTGATGGCATCCCCGAAGGGAATTTTGGGTTCACTGTGCCCAGCTATACGCCCCGTGACGGTTGGGATCTTTTTTGTGGAGTCGCAATTGATGACCCAAAACAAGGCATCATCTTGTCAAACTATGTCACGCCAACCCCCAACAGTCAGATCTTTTGCGTGCCCGAAGCCAAGTATTACGTCAAATCGGGTTCTTATCGCCCTGGTTATGTTGTCGAATTTTCTGCCGACCGCGCGGCATTGTGTGATTTCACGGGCGGAAACACCGTTTGCAACGTGACTTATAAAAAAGACGGCACGTTCGGCGTGACCAAGTCATGAGCAGTTTTACATCAACAAGTTCACCCATCCCAAACTAGCAAAATCGAAAAGGATATCAAAATGAAACAAGTTCAAGAAACCAAACAAATGGCTGACATTGCCGCCCGATGGATTACAGAAGGCGCTGAATCAACTGGTGCCACGACCGTGAATTACAGCGGCACATTATATAATGTAAAAGGCAGCACGTCCGACCCATATATCGGCGGCACAAAATGGAAACCGCTGCTCATTCATTACGGCATAAACAGTGCCTGTTATGTGACCAGCCCTCTGCCGACGAAAACCGGCACATCACATCCCGGATTCGATGTTGGTGGCCACATGACGCCGAACACAGATGGCGATGTCGCAATTGGCGGATCATGCTATCTGATGCCGTTATGTAAATGGCATAATAACACCGCACGTGACGATACTGCTTTTTCTCATACGAATACACTTATGTTATTGCTTACGGGGTATATGCAGGGGGAACTGGCCGTTTCATTTATGGCGAGATTGCCTAGCAACGAACCATTTTCGCTCGCCTATAGTTCTGATGGGCATTGGCAGCACAAAAACCTGTCTGAACCCGAAGCCACCGAAATCAAGACGAGTGGCGTTTCGAGTAACTTACTTAATTGCAAGCTTGAGCATTACGTCCTGTTGGAACGCAATGTGCAGGGCGACCAAACGACGTACGAAGTTCGGTCGTCACATTTGCCGAGCTAAACGATGGTGCTTAACGTGGCTGATCTGAAAATTCGATCTTAACATCAACGTACCCACCTCCGGTGCGTGTCGGTGAGGCTTGACTGCCTTGCCGATTACTTTCTGCAGTTTTCCAAAGCCATTTTCGGTCTGCGGGTTCTCCTTGTGAAATGGCTAAAACAGCCATCCGAGTAACGTGGGGGGCAGCTACGCTTGTGCCACCCATTCGCACCAGACTGCCACTACTTGACCCTGCACTTAGCACACCCGTGAGCACAGGGCTATCATCAGCGCGGGCTGCCGCATCTGGGCCAAGCCGGTTTGGTTCAAGCGCATCACGTGGTGGCGAGATTGGCCCAGCTGCAGAATAATCCGAAAGCAATCTGTTGCTTTCGGTATAAGCCGCGATAACCATTGGGGCATCGCCACACGCATATCCGCTAAGCGTTCCGGCACGCCTGATATCACTGTGCGAATGCGGGGGGTCAACAGGCAGTGGTGCGCCGAATTTATCAAACCGCACATAATCAGCATTGTTAAAGTACCCCTGCCGGCCACCCGGCAGAAACCCTGGCAGAGTTTCGTCCCGTTCAACCCAAGCGTTAATACTTTGATCAATACCGATCTTGTTCGGTATAATCTCAATCCGCCACACCCCAGCACGGGCCAATATAGACGACTCTAAGCTTGCGGTCTGGTTCATACTAAAGGTGATAACCCCCCGTTGCGTTTCTCCTTGTT
Organism: Paracoccaceae bacterium; assembly: GCA_013139635.1. Classification (GTDB taxonomy): domain Bacteria; phylum Pseudomonadota; class Alphaproteobacteria; order Rhodobacterales; family Rhodobacteraceae; genus UBA3077. The sequence continues at coordinate 4,960 of WTAL01000101.1, read as the reverse complement.
CAAAACCATAGCTCAGCCTCGCCAGCTCCTGCCCCTTATCATCACAAAGTGACTGCCAAGTATCGTCCGAAACCAACACGGTTTCGCTTTGAGGGCCAGACGGAACCGTTACTCGAACACTGACCAGCGGTGGAATCGGTGCATCACCGACATAAGGCATCCACATTTGGACATGGCTAGAGGTACGATCATCGGGCAGTGCGAGAAAATTCAAAACTTGGGTTTGCTTTTCGGCTTTGCCGTCAAAATTAAGTTCAGCATGAATTCGGTTCAGGTTGGCATTGCCAGCGGGCAAGACCAACCGCATTTCTTGATCATATTTTTCGCGGTGCGATGGGCCAAAATATTGATCAAGCAATCGGTCAATCAGGCTAGTGCCGTCATGGGGCCCCCCATAATTTCCATAACTGAAGTTAACCACAACCGGCGGCCTGCTGTTATCAGGTAACCGAAACTGCGCGGCTTGCTTTTGCAGGCGCTTCAGCGCGAGCGCAAGACTGGGCAAAACATTTTGCCCAGTTGAATCCTCGGTAACTTTCGAGGGTAGCAAAGCGCAGATTATCGGACGGTCATTTGGCGCTTTAACCATTGAATAGCCAGCCGCCAACGCCATCACATGCGTCCCGTGTGACCGACGCAAGGCGACCGAGGAAAACTCTTTGTCAAAAGCGTCCAAAAGGCCAACACGTGTATAGAATTTTTGCTCATCCAAAAAACCGTTGGTCGTGCATTCTTCCAACAAAGCGTCTATTTCTTCTTTATCAAAAACTCGACCATACGTCTTACCGCTGCCTGTGGGCGAAATGGTCAATATGTTTGCAAATTCGATACGGGTAGAGACCGGTCCACCTCGAAACAAATTATGTGCTATTGCAATCCCATCGTCGATCACTGCCGTTATGACAGCACCCTTCCGAACCGGAATTTTTCGCCCATAGCATTGACTCGACGACACATCAAAATTCAAATGCTCGGGCTTTACGACACTGCCAAGCAGTATCCCATCTACCGAAAAACGCTTCGCATCTTCATTTATTGCATTCAACAGCGGTCGCTGCGCAAAAATCGAGACCACCTGATTAGTTAAGATTTCACTGCGTTCCTGAGTGTCGTAATCGTTAGGAATAAGTATTGTGCCTGGGAATGCACTTCGCGCGCGGCTTTCAAATTCATCAATGCTTACTTCGGACAAATCAACCAAAACGGACCACCAAAGGGTATCTGGATCTTCAGATTTTTGTCGCGGGTTTCTCGACAAGCGATAGTCAGCAATGTGATTCATTTTGTGCGTTTGGTGAACCGTTTTCCAGTATAAATCCATATTCATTCCCACCCTATAATTTGTGACGTTTTGCGAATTAAATATTAACGTCTTGCCATTCAGACTGCGCTTTTTTCCAAAGCCAAGCGAGCGGAGGTGAAACCATATTTGGTGTTGTTGACTGGGTTTCGGAGGTCATCCACTGACCGTCAGATGAGCCGGCGTGAGCGCATTGATGATCATCCTTGGCATCATAGAGGCTATGCCAGTCAAAATCTTCGGTTGCAGGAAACGCGGGTCCATTAAATTCAGCGCTTGTCAGGCCTTCGACATTTGGATCGCAAATTGCCGAAACATAATCAGCCAAGGTTAGGCCTAATATTGCACCTGCAACGCTATCTACGGGAAAATGAACGCCGGCGATGGTGCGGTTGGTTGCAATGCGCGACGCCAAGCGCATGAACATTTCACCCCAAACGCCATCTTGGTTATATTGATTGGCATCGGATGCCCGCATCAACTTCCACAAAATTCTGGCCGTAATAAAGGCCTCTGTTGCGTGACCACTTGGCAGCGACCCATGTGTCGGCGTCAGTATAATCGGCTGAACTTGTGGCGAATACTCAATCGGACGCTTTGCCGCAATGCCATATTTCATACGCATTCCGCAATAATTTGTAAATCTTAAGGCTGCGTATAACAATTCTAATGTGAATGGAGTCCTCGCTGGGTCTAAAAATGCGATTGATGCAAGGAACGGTGAAACCGCGGTGGTTTGCTCCAAAATCTCTGCTGCACGGTCTGGTCGTATGTCGGCATATGCAGAAAGATAAGCCATTTGCTCTTTAAATTGCGCTACGGTTGGCGCGGTCAAAGAAACCAGCGGTTTTTCATGTATTTTCGGCGGCTGTCCCTCCGTTATGTTTAACCGCCATAAGTCCGCTGTCGCAGTTTCGCCTTGGGTTTCTGAGAACGCCACTCGCGAACCCATTTCAAACATATAGATACTGGAGCGAACATCCGGCGAAAGGCGCGGTAGATTGGCAGGGTCATTTGGGCTCCCCGCTCTTATATCCGGATCAAAACTCAAAGGGGCGCCAACGATACCATCGCGCGTGGTTAGCAATGCTTCAGCAGCCAACGGGCTTTCCGGTGCACCAAAACTATTGAAACTATTGAAACTATTAAAGCTGTTTTCGGGTGAGCCTTTGGATGAAATAGAGATAGCAGATTCTCCTAAGATTAGATTTGAACATGAGTTAGTTTGGTAGGCCAATTTCTTTCAGCGTTGCTGCAAAGTTTCGACCTATATCAAACCGTCCACTGGGTGATGTTTCCAGCCAATTTCTTACGGTAAGGCCAGGCTGTAGTTTCAGTAAATCATTGGCCGTTTCGCGCGCCTCCTCCTCCTGGCCAATCCGCATCTGCGCTACGGCCTTTATCCGCAACGTCGATGCATGCGCTCGGTTTAACCGCAATGAAGCATTCGATAAGTCGATCGTGCGCCCCCAATCTTCGGCCGCCAAACTTGCGCCGGCCGACAGAGCTAGAAACATGAAACGGTGGGGGTCAAGTGGCGCTAGATGCAATGCGCAATCGCTATCTTTAACTGCCGGCTCCCCGTTGCCTTTAAACGCATGAAGCGTGCCGCGTAACAGCCGCCCATTTGCGTCATTTGGGTTGATTTCCAATGCTGCATTATATCGGTCCTCAGCACGGTCAAAGTCATGGAACAGGTTGATCAAAACCGCTCCTTCACTGACCAAAGCCAAGGCACATTCAGGATCAACCTCCAATGCGCGGGACGAATACTGTAGTGCTTTATACCCGTCTTGTGTTGGGGTGTCTGTCCAGCCTTGTTGGACCAATAAAACATACCAGCGCGCAACCCAAGAAAGCACAACGGGATGGTCGGGAACGCGGTCTGATAATTCGTCTAAGATTGCTCGTGATGTCTGAAAGTCTGCCCAAGTAAGGCGATGCATCAAACTAATGGCCGAAATCATTAACGTAAAGTTTTTGAGCGAATTTAGGGGATAAACACGGGAGCGCATAACTTCGCTGAGCGCAATGGATTTACGGATGCTATTCACAACGCCTTCTATAATGACTGAGTCGTTGATCCAACCTGCAACTGGATGCTGCATGCGATCAGTCCATATAATTTTCCCCGACCGCATGTCTGTCAATTCAAGTAAAGCAACCAGGTTATCGCTCTCGCTGAAACTGGTCCCGGACAATATAAAGTCAGCATTCAGAGCGGATGATATTTCTGCCATCGGCGTATCCTTAGATTGAATGCCAACTGTAGATAGCCTTGATGTCACACTAATATCTGCTGCGCGCGATAGTGTTGAAATAATGTCATCGGCTAAAAAATCACTCAGAACAGCACCACCAGCAATACCCCCTCTTTGAATAAGCGGCAGCACCGCTATTGTCGGAAGAACCTCATCAGCATTGGTTCTCGACACAATAAGATGTGCCTTCTCATAGTTGTGGACTCGATAAGCCCGGACGCCTTTGTCTGAACCGTGCGCCCCTAGCTCTCCTAAGTCCTCAAAGTTACACTCAAGACTACCATAAATTTGGTCGCGCACTTCGACCGTTGCTACTATATCGTTGGCGTCCAAACTTTCCACAATTCTTGCCAATACCGACATTCGTTCAGTTGAAGGAATATCGATCCCCATTTGCAACGAATCTAACGACAATCCCGAAGCGCGTCGCATAAGGGCACGGGCATATCGCACTGCTTCAATTGATGAATCAAACGTTAAAATGGCAACATTCTGTTTCAAATGTTGCGAATGGATCGGACGGAGAAGTCTGGTTATTGGGTCAATAACATCCATCATTTTCGCAGTGCTTAGCGCTGGCCCAGATCCCAATATATACAAAGTTGCGTGGGGTGGAGCTTCATTTAATAAGCTCTGAGCCGGCCTGTTAACCAGCGCTTCTCGCGTTGGGTCTTCTCTAAGCTCTTCGGGTTTTCCAGTATCCCAAAGAACATAGCCATGCTTTGGTGCTGTGCGTAACACACTGCGGCTTTGGTCACCCAAGGCTTTGCGAATATCCGCGATACACTGTGTCAAGCTGTCGTCGGTAACACTAATGTCCGACCAAATGGCCGATATCAGGTCGGTTTTTGATATTACCGTTTTGGGCTGCGCCGCCAATAGTACCAACACGCGAGCCGATTGTGGCCTAAGCCTAATTATATTACCGAATACATCTGTGAGCTGTTGCTTAACAATATCGTATTCGCGAGACCCGAGGCGCATCCGATTTTGTAGGCTAGATTCTTCCAGCAATGCTGTCTCCTTTTTCTTCGTGTAACGCAGTAAAAGAAACGATAAGCTTCTGTTTACAAACACCTAATTTTAGACAGGAAAACCTGAAAACTACTAGCTCACCTTTAACTAAACCGACAAGGCTCAACCTTCGGACGCATGACAATGATTAACAAGGCCTATCACGCGAAATCGGTTTTGTCACATTGAAGTTATTCTGATTTTCAGTGGAAAAGGTTTTATCTAGGCTCTTTGCCGCCAAAACTCGCTTCGCCCACGTTCATTGGTTCTGTCGCAAAGCTTGACCCTTTGATTGCCAACTCGGTCACATTCGGTAATCCTAGCCCTTGAACCGTAGCAAATTGGGACCAGCAAATGATATCCTTCAAAGGCAACCAATTTCCGA
>WTAL01000013.1 GCA_013139635.1 Paracoccaceae bacterium | reverse complement strand
ACCCGTTGGCCAGAGATGAGGGTGATCATCATGCTGGCAAACATCAAAAGGGCGATCCATTCGAATGACATTAGAGCTCTTCTCCGCGGATGGTGGCAACGTCTTTAAAAAACACGGCGATGGCTTGCAGCAGCATCAGGAAGATCCCGAGTGTGGCGATGGATTTAATGGGCCAGAGGTAAGGCCGGAAGGAGGACGCGGAGCGCTCCATATAGCCAAGCACTTCGCTGGCGGCGGACGGTCCACCAGTGAAAAAGGCGGTGATCAGGTTGCCCCAAAATTCATAAATGCCCATATTATAGGGCTGACCGAGGGAATATGCGGTGGAGCCGATCGCGCCTTGCAGCAGGATGACCAGATAAAAGATCAGCCCGAAGATGGTAAAGGCGTCGACCCATGCTTTGGTCTTGATTGACCATGAGCCATAAACGAGGTCCATCCGCACGTGGGCATTAAGCTGCATCGAATAAGGCCCGCCGAGCAGGTAATAGGCGACCATCACAAATTGTGCGGTTTCCAGTGTCCAAAGGGCGGGGGAGAAAAAGGTTTTGGAAATGGACGACCATATCAGGATCGCCATAAGCACAAAGATCAGATACATCGCCATGCGGCCAATGCGGTAGTTCACCGCCTCAACAATGCGCACATAGGATACGATAATGCGTGGCATCAGGCTGCGCCCTCCAATTGGTTAAGGGCTGATGTTAAAAGGCTTTCCAGCCATGTGGCAATGGCCTCAACGCCTGCGGCGTCTGCCAGCAGATCATTGCGCACCTCAATCATTACATTCAGCAAACCGCGGGGCAGGGCGTGCTCAACCAGCGTATGCGTTACGCCATCCTCTGGCCCGTAGGGTTCGTTGCGTTCCACCTTAAACGCGGGGTTTTTAGCGGCGGCGTTTAGCATGGCATCGGCTAAGCGAGAATCGCTATCGTGCAGAATACCGACCTCCACCGTGCGGTGCGCGTCGTTATAAACTGGTGTGAAAGAATGGATGGTGACCAGCACTGATTGCGGGCGGGTTTTGACGGCCTCAGAAAGCGCCCTCTGGAAGGGCCTATATATATAGTCAGTGCGCTCAGCGCGCTGGGCGGCGGTTAGCCCCGTATTTCCGGGGATATTATAGACCTCGCTTTCAGCGCGCATCGCCTGATCTGACTCGGGCGGGCGATTGCAATCATAGACCAGCCGCGAGATTTTTTGGGCGATCAAAGTGGCATCAAGCGCGCTGGAAAGCTGCTGGGCCACAGCCAGTGCGCCCGGATCCCACGCGATGTGGCTGTGAGCGGCGGCCTCGGCTAGCCCAAGTTCGCTTAACCCTTCAGGGATAAACCGGCTCGCGTGCTCACACACTAGCAACACCGCACTTTCCCCATGGGGGCACGCGGTGCTGACCACGCTTTCGGGCAGGGTTGCCAGCCAGTTCGGTTTTGTCGAAAGATTCAAGGATGTGCCTCGGTGAATTTGGGTTACATGAAGAATATGTTTCAGAACACATGGCTCTGTCAATAAATTTTCACAATTAAAACTGTCTGCCCGCGCAGTTTTGTTGTAAATTCACGGATAGAGTGAATTTGGCCTAAGGATTTCAGCATGAGCACGGATGATTCTACGGTTGCGCAGCGAATCCATGATGGGTTTGATGGGCTGACGCGCGCCGAGCGGCAACTGGCCAATATTATCCTTGAGAATTATCCGGTTTCAGGCTTGGGCAGTATTACAGCGCTGGCCGAAAATGCTGATGTGTCCACCCCCACCGTGGCCCGCATGGCGCGTAAGCTGGGCTTTGGTGGCTTTCCTGATATGCAGGCCCAGCTTCGCAGCGAACTTGAAGCCACCATAAGTGACCCCCTTACAAAACATGATAAATGGGCCGCTGATGCACCAGATACCCACATCCTGAATCGATTCGCCGATAATGTGATTGATAACCTGCGCAACACGCTTAAGCATTTGAATGCCGCCGAGTTTGACCGGATCGTGGCGCTGCTCAGCGATACCGATCACACCGTGGCCGTGGTCGGCGGGCGGCTGAGCCACACGCTGGCCAGTTATTTTTTCACCCATATGCAAATGATGCGCGATGGCGTAACGCTGATCGAGCGCAATTCCTCAAGCTGGCCACATTACCTGCTGAGCCTGAAAGAAGGCGACGTGTTGGTGATGTTTGATATGCGCCGCTATGAGCAAGACCTGCTGCGCTTCGCCGAAATGGCGCAGGCACGCGGCGTAAAAATCATCCTGTTTACCGATCAATGGGGCTCGCCAGCTGGTAAGGCCGCGACTCATCAGATTCATTCGCGAATCGAAGTGCCGTCCACATGGGATTCGTCCGTCGTTACGATGTTCATCCTTGAGGCGATTATTTCAGCCGTGCAAAGCCAATCTTGGGAGAGTTCCAGGAACCGGATGGAAGAGCTGGAAGCCCTGTTTGAAAAAACCCGCCTGTTCAGAAAGTTTGTTTAGCACCACCTCCCCGCCTTGCTTTATAAGCAACGCAGGAAGAAGAAGCCCAAACTAGCGCCTTTTAAGGGTGCGAATTGCCAGCACAAATATGATGCCGCCAATGAGCAGCACAGCTACAGAAAGCGGCGGCATGCTAAGGCCGGTTACAGTATAGCTTTCATACCAAAGCGTCAGCGCCACCATCAGCAGCGCTTGCCCGATGATATTATACTCGCCATAAACCGCGCGCTTCCAGCTAAACTGCATGCCGCTTGTAGCCTCGGCCCGATTAGAGAGCTTAGGCAGTAGGCGCGGTACGTGTTTGCAATAAGCCGTAAAGCTTTCGCCAAACTTATCGGCCAAAAAAGCTTCTTCGCTGAAAATAATGGCGTAATAGATGAAAAAGAAAATGGCGACGCCCATGACAAATACCGGCCACGTGCCATGCAACATGAAAACGCCAGTATATATGGTGAGGTTTCCCAGATAGAGCGAGTTGCGTGAAATGCCAAACATACCACGGGTGAATAGCTCGTCTGCGTGGGCGGTTTTTTTAGCACCGTCGCGCACCACATCAAAAAAGCCGATCACCATCATGCGGATAAGCACGCCCAGGGCGACGATGGTGATTGCCGTGGCATCCAGTAGCGTTTCTGTTTGGGAACTGCCGAGAATCGTTTGCGCCGGTGGAAACATTGCAAATAGGCCGAAAACGATCAGCGGAAACATCAGATTTCGCCATTTGAAGAAAAGCTGGCCTAGTGAAATCATTGATTCTTTCATTTTTTGTCCGTTCATCAGGGTTAATTAGTGTGGCCCCTCTATATTATGCCCGCTAAAGGCGCACAAGCGGGTAAGCGGCACGGCCCGGCTTTGCGAAAGCCAGCCAAAACCCTTGTTTTATGTTAGAATATTGCGTTGTGAAAAAAAATTCAAAAAGAATGAAATTAGGTGTTGCGGACCCCCAGCTTTGGCCCTAGAACCCCCTCACCAGCAGCGACACAGTCACTTAGACATCGCCGCCGGATGCAACGGAAACGTTGCTAGCTCTTTGAAGTTAAATAATAAAACGAAGAGATATGCGGGTGGTTTGGGTTTCGAACGGAGTTCGGACTATTTGTATATCAGGTTACTTAGGGTGCTACGATTTAGGTTGTAGTATCTGATTATAGT
>WTAL01000102.1 GCA_013139635.1 Paracoccaceae bacterium | reverse complement strand
GACTACATTGAAATGTTCTATAATCCAAAACGTAAACACGCTAGAAACAGGATGCTGTCGCCCGTCGAGTTCGAAAGGCAGCAGAAACGGAAGCAGCAAGGCGTCTAGGAAACTAGGGGCTATTCAGACCCCACCTGAAGCAGGGTTAGGTCATATTTATACTAGATGGAAGGCACATATAAACATAGGATTGAGGGTGAATAATTCTTTTTAGCATAATTTAATGAGAGCGCCGTCGTGAAACGATTTTTATTTCTATTCGTATCGTTGTTGCCGTTATCCGCGTCATCAGAATCATCCGCGGGGTCAGAATCGTTGCCCTTGACCGCGGCTTTAGAAACGCGCGTTGCTTTCCTTGTTGGCAATTCTGAATACCAATACACAGCTTCGCTGGCTAATCCCGTTGCGGACATCGAACTGATCGCAACGACCCTTCGTGATTTAGACTTTGAGGTTTCCCTTCACACTAACCTGACGCGCGATGAAATCGGCAGTGAGTTATCACAATTTCTTCGTGATACGCAGGGAGCGGATGTGACGATGTTCTATTTTGCTGGTCACGGGATGCAGTTTGATGGTGAAAATTTTCTGATTGGCGTGGATGCACGACTCACAAACGAATTGGATGTTGAATCCGAAGCCTTGAATCTAAGCAGTGTTATTAATCTGCTGGAACGCAACAGCCGGGCTGCCTTGGTGTTTGTTGACGCTTGCCGAAATAACCCACTGGCGGATCGTTTTTATACCGAGAACTTTTCTGAAACGCGCGCATTGGCAGCCGTTGGCCTTGCGCCAGTTTCAACAGCATTTGAAGGAACAATGGTTACGTTTTCTGCCTCTCCGGGGCAGGTGGCCTATGATGGGGAAACCAATTCTCCATTTGCTATATCACTTGCTCGGCATTTACCCGCCGAGAATATCGAAATTCTGTCAGCAATGAAAAGGGTGATCCGGGACGTCCGAACGCTGACAAACGGCAGGCAGACCCCGCTTCTCGTCAATGATCTAACACTGGAGATTCACCTGAACTTTGGATCAGCAAGTACAGCAGAACAGGTCGCCAACGAACAAGAAAAGGTAATGTTTGAAGCCGCGCTTCTCATGCAATCGCCAGAAGCGTGGGCGTTATATTTTAGAAATTTTCCGGATGGATTTTTTCATGAAATGGCGGTCATGGAGCGGGAGCGAATTGGTTTGGCCAGCGCACCCGCACCGCTATTGGAAAATGACAGATCACAAGAAATAGCGGTGACTTTAGGAAAGTCAGAAATTCGAACCTTACAAGCTATACTAAATCAGCGTGGTTATGACACAGGCTATATCGACGGGATTTTTGGAAGGAAAACGTCTTTCGCCATTGAGAGTTTTCAGACGGAAGCGGGTCTGCCTCCCAATGGAGAGCTTAACTCAAGTACTATGGCTGCTTTGGGGTTTGTTTTGAATGTATCAAGTGGGCTATTTGAACATACGGCTGAAGTTTCGCTTGATATGTCGTCTGGCCAAGTTCAAGCACGAATTCGGCAACTTCAGAGCGAGGCTTGGCAGTTTCATCTGGACGGTGATTTCTATGAGGGAATACCGCTTTATGAAGAAAGCAGGCTTCTGGCTTTAACTTATTTTGGTCCAAATAGTGAAAATTATGCTGATGCGAACAATGCGATGGGCGGAACGTTGTCGCAGTTGGGGCGAAAATCTGACGCGATTGAGGCTTTTCAAACAGCAATAAGAATAAATGTGTTTATCGGGTCCAACCCACTATGGGTTGCCAATGATCAAGCAAATCTCGCCTCAGTTTTGGCGGATGTTGGCCGCTATAGCGAAGCATCAGATGTGCTCAAGCATGCAATATTGACCATGGAAAATAGTACAATGTCTGAAGGATCACTCGACGCATATTCGGCGGCGCTTCAAACAAACACTCGGTTTTTGATGCGCCAAGGCGATGAAGCGGGCGCAATGAATTCGGCAAACAGATCGGTTGAAGTTTTGCAGGTTAGACGATGGCGCAACACCAAGCAATATTCAGATGCTTTATCCAATCGCGCACAGGTTTATCTGGAAATTGGGAGATGCTCAGCCGCACAGGCGGACTTCGAGTTAGCGGCTAGGACAATGAGGGCAGCAGGAATTTCCGAGAGCCACCAAGACTTAATTTACCGTGTATCACGATCTAAAATGGATTGTGGCCAAGACGGTGTCACCGCAATTATTGACTTCCCTTTTAGTGGAAAGATCATCAGTTGGACGTATTATTTTAAGTTCACTTCAGAGTGTGAGAACGATCACGCGGCACAAATTACTCTGCCTTCGGGCGGCACTATTGGGGTCATGGATCGTGGGCTAGAACGATGTTCAGGTAGATCAAGCACATTTACCTCTAATAACGAGGCGCTTTTTGAGTTTGCCGGTAGTGATCCTCAGGGAGAGTGGCTGTTCAATATGCGCGACTTAGATAGCAATGATCATTCAGGGCTTCTAGCTGACGTGTGGATCAGGGTTAAAATTCAAAAAGGAGGAGTCATTAGCGAGCACCAAATATCGGCGTCGGGGCTGCCATTGGAAATTCCGAACCCCTGGTGAACTTGCTCATTGCTATCTAAATCCCAGCATAACTGCGTTAACACGTCGGCGGCGCGGTGCACTCGTTTTTGATTTCACCAGACCTTTTAATGGCACCGTCACGCTCGGTCAGATGCAGTCGCAATCTGGAACGATGTCACATGTGAAATAGTCGCCAGTTAAACTGACCCGACCTGATATTAATATTGCGACAGAACCCTAAACCCCACCGCTATGGATAATCTCGTAATAAAGCGCTTCCAGCTCGTTTTTGTGCTCCTGCTCTTCATTCGCCAAAAAGGTAAACAGGTCTTTCAGCCGCCCCTCAGGGGCTTTTTCGGCAAGCGACCGGTATTGCTCCATCGCGATCTGCTCGCGCTTTAACGCGTATTGCAAAACGGTCTGATCGTCAGGGTGCTCGCCCAGATCGGGCACATGTACACAGTCCGTGAACTTCCGGTCACTGGCCGGCGTTTCGACTTCGATATCAAGATCATGTTGCAGGCTGGACTGCGCCAGATACCCTTTGAAAATCTCGATATGCGCCTGTTCTTCCTGCACAAGGTCCTCAACAATATAGCGGACGCTTTTGTTCACCTTGGGGGCCAGATCGAGGTAAAAATCCCGCGCGGTGCGCTCAAATTCAATGGCGTGTTCTAGAACCTCGCGTAACTGCGTTAGCTTCCGCATCTTTTTGAAGTGCTTCTTCTTGAATGGTTTCTTCGCCATGATCTACCCCCCTGCCTTTGCAAAAGCACCGGCAATACTGCGCGCCATGGCGTGGCCATCAGCCACCGCATGCACCACGTCTGGGCCTGAGACCGCATCACCGCCCGCCCAGAGCCACGGCTCTGAAGTGCGGCCCTCAGAGTCAATCTCCAAGCGGCCACGGTTCCACTCTAGCGCTTCGGTCAGGTCATGCCCGAGCAAGCTCACATCGGCCATTTGGCCAATGGCTTCAATCACCATATCGGCGGCGTGGATCACCTCGTCATCCTCGTTATAATGCGGGGCAAAGCGGCCTTTGGCATCAAAAATCGAGTCCACCGCCCATGTGCGCAGGCCGGTTACACGGCCACGGCTCAGCATCACTTCTTGTGGGCCACGGGCATCCATAATCTTGATCCCTTCCTCAAAGCATTCCTTAATCTCATCAGGGTCCGCCAAGAAATGATCGAGGCTTTCCAACGCGGTAACCGTCATATCCACCTTGCCATGCTTTTGCTTTTGCAAGCGGGCGAGCGAGCGAGCGATGTCCATTGCCACGTTGCCGCCGCCAATCACCACCGCCTTTTTAGGCACGCGAATTTCGTCGCCATTGGTGATTTCGCGCAGCATATCCACGGCCTTGGTTACGCTTTTGGCCTCTGATCCCGGAATGCGGGTGGAGCGGCCAAGGTGCAGGCCGATGGTCAGCAGCACGGCGTCATACTCCGCCTTAAGGTCGTCCATCATTACGTCAGTACCCACGCGGCTATCACAGCGGATATCCACCCCGAGGCCCGCGATCACGCCGATTTCGTGCTCGATCACATCATACGGCAGCCGGTATTCAGGGATGCCATAGCGCAGCATGCCGCCAGCGTGTTTACGGCTTTCAAACACCACCACTTTGTGGCCAGCTTTAGCCAGATCAAACGCCGCCGTAAGGCCCGCGGGGCCAGCGCCAATAATCGCCACGCTTTTACCGGTGGCAGGGCCCGCTTTGCCGACTATCTCGGCATAGCGCTCATTTGGCACTTGGTCGGTAATATGGCGCTTGAGCCAACGAATGGCGATGGGGTCGCCTTCATGGCCGGTGGCGCACACATCTTCGCATTTATGAGTACAGACCCGCCCGCAAATCTGGCTAAACGGATTGGTGTCATAAAGGATTTCGAGGCCTTTATCATAGTCGCCATCACGGATGGCTTTTATGTAATCCGGCACGGCCATATGGGTGGGGCAGGTGGCGACGCACAAGCCGCACTCAACACAGCGGTCAGCCTCTATCAGGGCTTCCTCAATGCTATACCCCGCCGCGATTTCCTCGAAATTCTCAATCCGCGCTTCGGGTTCAGCCTCGCGCATTTCGACGCGCTCATGGGGCGTCAGGCTATAGCCCTCGGGGCGGCGATAGCCTTTTTCGACGTTATCCCACGCCTTGCCATCGGCACCGGGGGTAAACAGAAAAGCATCACCATCGGCATCCGCCCATTGATACATATTCGACATCGTAAGCGAGCCTGTGGTGCACACATCAACACAGAGCGCGCACCAGCAGCAGCGGCCATAATCAATGCGCGGGCGCAGGCCGGAATCGCCTTCAACGGTTTCAACGCCAGCCACTGGCAGCATATCAATTGCGCCGTTTTGGCAAATGTCTTCGCAGGTGCCGCAGCCTATGCAGTCTTGAATATCGTTTTGGTGGAAGCCCCGATAGCGCTCGGCGGCCTCACGGTTAATGGGGTCTTTAATGCTCACCGGATCATTAAACAGGTGTTTCCAGCCTCTGAACGGCGAAAGGACGTCATTGATAGCCATTTTCTACCTCTCAATCTCGGGTGGATAGGTGTGCAGCGAAACCATAAGGCCCGCCACATCTGAAATGTTCACATTCACGATTAGGCGCTCCAGCAAGGCCATGGCGTGGGTATAAGACGGGCCGCGCACATTCACGCGGCGGGGCTTGCCGCTGCCATCGGTAACAAGGTAATAGCCGTATTCGCCGCGCGAACACTCACCGCGAAGGTAGGTTTCCCCGCGCGGGATTTTCCAGTGCAGCACGTTGGGCAGCTTGGCCATAACGGGGCCTTCGCTCGGCATTTTGTGTAAAATCTGGCGTACGAGGTCGACTGACATAATCAGGTCACGGCGGCGCACATCGGCGCGGGCAAACATATCGGAGGCGGTGTCGGTGATTGGTTCAAAATCGAGTTGGTCGTAGATCAGGTAGGGTTGGTCTTTACGGACATCTTTGGCTACGCCCCCTGCGCGGGCATTGGGGCCGGTCACGCCGTAGGGCTC